>NZ_JBEYVI010000019.1:0-188800 GCF_040643955.1 Streptomyces sp. NPDC047061 | reverse complement strand
GCGCTGGTGGGCGATGCCGGCGGGCTCCAGGGGGCCCGCCCGCCAGGCGTCCTGACCGGCCGGGGTGAGGCCGGGCAGCAGCCGCCCGCGGGCGGCGAGCCGCAGTGCGTGCAGGGCGGCGGCGCCCCAGCAGGCGGTGGCGGGGTGGGCGGCCGGGTCGCGGCGGGCGCGGACGAGCAGCGGGAGGGCGTCGGCGACCGGCAGGGTGAGCGCGGGCACCTGCCGGCGGCGGACACCGGCGGCGCCGTGCCGTCGTACGACCGTCAGCTCCTCGGTCGGGGCGGCGGGCAGCGGGTCTCCGTCGGGGTCCCAGAAGGCGATCCGGCCCTGGCGGGGGAGGTCGGCGGGCAAGTAGACCGCCGCGAGGCGCACCGGTACGCCTGTGCCGGCCTCGGCCGTCGTGCCGCTCATACGTTCTGCCACCTCCCGCCCACCTGTCGGATCAGACGTCTTCGACTGTACGGGCGGGGTCTGACAACCGGCTCCAGCGGCCTGCCGGGAGGCACCGCTACGGTACGGTGCGCGAGACGACGTAGATCATCGGGAAGTTCGGGTCGGCCGTGTTCACGACGACGTCCTGGGTGGGCGCCGGGTTCTTCTGCTTGTGCGTCAGACCCGACCAGGTGCCGGGGCCGTTGAACTTCCAGCCGCTGATCTTCTGGTCGCGGGAGCTGATGCTGATGTCGTTCTTCTTGAGCGCGTCCCGGTTGACGCCCATGCCCTCCAGGAAGCTGTCCAGTCCGGCGCTGTTGGTGCGGAACTGGACGTAGAGACGGCTGGTCTTCCAGTTGTTCGTCTCGTAGTAGGCGATGGTGTCGGCCGGGTGCGGGACCGGGACCTGGTAGAGGCGCCGCTGCACCTTCGAGGGCCAGCCCTCGGTGAGGCCGGTCGCGGAGTACTTGGACTCCTTGTCCTTGCCGCTGTTGCGGCTCTGGGCGGCGGAGATCACCAGATAGCCGGCCGGTACGCCGATGAGCAGCCCGATGATCAGCAGCGTCAGTCCCCGGCGCTTGGCCTTGTGCCCCGGGGTCTCGGGCGGGCGCTGCGGTTCCTCCGGGGACGCGGCCTGACGGGGCAGTGCAGCGGTCATGCGGTGTCCCGGGTGCGGCGGGCCTCCGCGAACCGCTCGTAGCGCTCGTACCGCTCGACGCGGCGCCGCTTGGCGCGCCGGAACCGGCGGGCGACCAGGCGGGCGAGGTCGGCGGCGCCGACCATGCCGGCCTCGGGACCCAGCTGGGCGCGTGCGATCCGGGCCTCGGGGCGGTAGCCGCGGCCGGTGAGCTGGCGCTTGAACGCGTCCCGCGCGGGGCCGATCAGCAGGTCGTCGGCGGCGCTGACGCCGCCGCCGATCACGAAGCAGGAGGGGTCGAGGGCGGCGGCGAGGTTGGCGATGCCGACGCCGAGCCACTGGCCGATGTCCTGGAGCAGCTCGATGCACATCGCGTCGCCCTCGCGGGCCAGCTCGGTGATCATCGGGCCGGTGATCTCGTTGATGTTGCCCTTGACGTGCTCGATGATCCCGTACGCCACCGGGGAGTCGGCCGCCGCCAGCTCCTTGGCCTCGCGGACCAGCGCGTTGCCCGAGCTGTACTGCTCCCAGCAGCCGCGGTTGCCGCACGGGCAGCGGTGGCCGCCGGGCACGACCTGCATGTGGCCGAACTCGCCGGCGACGCCGTACTTGCCGCGCTTGACCTGGCCGTCCTCCAGGATCGCGCCGCCGATGCCGGTGCCGAGCGTGATCATGACCAGGTGGTCCTCGCCGCGGCCGGCGCCGAAGCGCCACTCGGCCCAGGCGGCGGTGTTGGCGTCGTTGTCGACGAGGACGGGGACCGAGAGGCGGCCGGAGAGGCGGTCGCGCAGCGGTTCGTTCCGCCAGGACAGGTGGGGTGCGAACAGCACACGGTTGCGGTCGGCGTCGACCCAGCCGGCGGCGCCGATGCCGACGGCGTGCACGTCGTGCCGGTCGGACAGGTCCAGGACCAGTTCGACGATCGTGTCCTCGACGACCTTCGGGCTCTTGGACTTGTCCGGGGTCTCCGTGCGGAGCTTCTCCAGGATGTTGCCGTCGGCGTCCACGACGCCCGCCATGACCTTGGTGCCGCCGATGTCGATGCCGACCGTGGGCACCCGGGGTGCCGTCAGGTGGGAGCGGCGTTCCCGGGTGCCGACGGTCCGCAGGACCGGGGCTCGGCGGGAGCCGATGGGGGCGGTGAGGTCGCGGTAGGTGCTCATCGGGCTTGATTCTGCCGTACGCGTGCGTGTAGTGCCGTTCGGGGGAGATAAGGAAGGGGTGGGGCGCCGTTGTCGGGTGCGGGTCGTGCGTGGCTGGTCGCGCAGTTCCCCGCGCCCCTTTCAGGGGCGTTGCAGTGCCCCTCCCTCGACATCGTCAGCTTGTCCGGACATTAGAACCAGAACGTCGGCACCCTCAGGACCGCACCAGCAGCTGGAACTCGAAGGAGTAGCGGGTCGGGCGGTAGATGTGGTCGCCGAACTCGACGGCGCGGCCGGTGTCGTCGTACGTGGTGCGCTGCATGGTGAGCAGCGGGGCGTCCTGCGGCTCGGCGAGCCGCTCCGCCTCGGCGGTCGTGGCGCCGCGCGCGCCGATGGACTGGCGGGCGCTGTGCAGGGTGATCCCGGCGGTCCGCATGAGCCGGTACAGGCCCGTCGCCTCCAGCTGGACGGTGTCCAGGTCGAGCAGGCCGGGGGGCAGGTAGTTGGTCAGGTACGCCATCGGCTCGCCGTGTGCGAGGCGCAGCCGCTCGATCCGGTGCACCTCGGTGCCCTCGGCCACCGCGAGCGCGGCGGCGACTTCGGCGGACGCCGGGACGACGGTGTTGACCAGTACCTTCGTCGCGGGGCGCTGGCCGGCCGACTCCAGGTCGTCGTAGAGGCTGCTGAGCTCCAGCGGGCGTTTGACCTGGCTGTGCACGACCTGGGTGCCGACACCCCGGCGGCGGACGAGCAGGCCCTTGTCCACCAGGGACTGGATGGCCTGGCGGACGGTCGGGCGGGACAGGCCGAGCCGTGCGGCGAGCTCGATCTCGTTGCCCAGCAGGCTGCCGGGGGTGAGCGAGCCGTGCTCGATGGCCGCTTCCAGCTGCTGGGCGAGCTGGAAGTACAAGGGCACCGGGGAGCTCCGGTCCACACTGAGGTCGAGCGACACGGTCGGGTCCACATCTGGTTTCGGCACGGGGCCGAGCGTATCCCCGTGACGGGTTGACGGGAAGTTGTGTAGTTCGATTGTCCGGACATACGGATTGACAGCGCCCGGGGTGCACCAGCACCTTGTTCCCATGCGCATCGGGGTCATCGGGACGGGCCGCATCGGCACCATTCACGCGAACACGCTCAGCCGTAATCGCGAGGTCGGATCGCTGATCCTCACGGACGTGGATCCCCGGCGGGCCCAGGATCTGGCGCACCGGCTCGGGGAGACGGCGGCGCCGGGGACGGACGAGATCTTCCAGTGGGGCGTGGACGCCGTGGTGATCACCGCCGCCACCTCGGCCCATGCCGACCTGATCGGCCGGGCCGCGCGCTCCGGACTGCCGGTCTTCTGTGAGAAGCCGATCGCCCTCGACCTGCCGGGCACCCTGCAGGCCCTGGCGGAGGTGGAGAAGGCCGGGACGGTGCTGCAGATGGGCTTCCAGCGGCGCTTCGACAAGGGGTACGCCGGTGCGCGGGAGGCGGTGCGCTCGGGCCGGCTCGGGCGGCTGCACACGGTACGGGCGCTGACCTCCGACCAGTCCCCGCCCCCGCCGGAGTGGCTGCCGCTGTCCGGCGGGCTGTTCCGGGACACGCTGATCCACGACTTCGACGTGCTGCGCTGGGTGACCGGCCGCGAGGTCGTGGACGTGTACGCGACCGGCTCGGACGCGGGCCCCGCGATGTTCCGCGAGGCCGGTGACGTCGACACGGGCGCGGCGGTGCTCACCCTGGACGACGGCACGCTGGCCACGGCCACCGCGACCCGGCTGAACGGCGCCGGGTACGACGTGCGGATGGAGCTGGCCGGCGAGCGGGACACCGTGGTGGTCGGCCTGGACGACCGTACGCCGGTGGCCTCGACCGAGCCGACCGGGCCGCCGCCCGCGGACAAGCCGTGGCCCGGCTTCCTGGAGCGGTTCGGGCCCGCCTACGAGGCCGAGCTGTGCGCCTTCGTCGACGTGGTGCGGGGCCAGCTGGTCAACCCCTGCGACGGGCGCGAGGCCCTGCAGGCGCTGCGGATCGCGGAGGCCTGCGAGATCTCCCGGCACGAGCGCAGACCGGTGGCGCTCGCGGAGGTCCCGGACCGCCTGGCCTGACCTGCCTGCCCTACCTGCCCGACCTGAGCGACCTGTCTGGCCCGTCCGACCCGCCTGGCCCCGCCTCGGCCGTGGAGCGCGGCTACCAGCGCACCGGGAGGCTGCGCACTCCTCTCATCAGGGTGCCCGGCAGCCACTCCCCGTGCGGGCCGTCCAGGGCGAGGCCGGGGGCGCGCTCCAGGAGGGTGCGCAGGGCGATCCGGCCCTCCAGACGGGCCAGGGGCGCGCCCAGGCAGTAGTGGATGCCGTGGCCGAAGGCGAGGTGGCCACGGTGGTCGCGGCGGATGTCGAAGCGGTCGGGGTCCGGATAGCGGTCCGCGTCGCGGTCGGCGCCGGCGAGGCTGATCATCACGGGGTCGCCCGGGTCGATGGCGGTGCCGGCGATCTCCAGGGGTTCGGCGGCGTACCGGTACGTGGCGTTCTCCACCGGGCCCTCCCAGCGCAGGGTCTCCTCGACCGCGCCGTCCAGGAGGCTCATGTCGGCGCGCAGGGCGGCGAGCTGGTCCGGGTGGGTGAGCAGGGCGAGGACGCCGTTGCCGATGAGGTTGACGGTGGTCTCGTGGCCGGCGATCAGCAGGACGAAGGCCATGCCGCGCAGTTCCCCGACGGAGAGCCGGTCGCCGTCCTCGGCGGTGGTCCGGATCAGGTCGCTGAGCAGGTCGCCGCTCGGGCCGGCGCACCGCTTGTCCTCGATCAGCTCCGCCAGATAGTCGGCGAGCGCGGCGAAGGCGTCGTACTCGCTGCCCGGATTGCTGGGCGCGACCACCTCGTTGGACAGCTTCCGGAACCGCTCGCGGTCCAGCTCCGGGACGCCGAGCAGTTCGCTGATCACCGTGATCGGCAGCGGGTAGGCGAGGGTGTCGACGAGGTCGGCGCGGCCGCGCGGGAGCATCTCGTCGAGCAGTTGGTCGGTGATCTCCTGGATCCTCGGCTCGAGGCCGGCCACCCGGCGGGCGGTGAACGCGCGCGTGATCAGGCTGCGCAGCCTGGTGTGCTGGGGCGGGTCGGAGACCAGCAGGTACTTCCCGATCAGCTCCTCGTCGAGGAACTTGAAGCCGATCTTCTCGGTGTCCTTGACCAGTCTGGGGTCGGCGAGCGCCGCGCGCCCCTCCTCGTAGCCGACGACCAGCCAGGTCTCGTGGTACTGGTCGGGCAGGGGCCACCGCACCCGGTGCACCGGGCCGCGCTCGCGCAGCCGCGCGTACACCGTGTGCGGGTCCGTACGCAGACCGTCGCCGTACTCGCCGAGGTCGGTCACCTGCATGCTCTGCTCCCCCTTCAGGAGGTCCCCGAGGCCGTCCCGTACCCGGAGAACGCACGGGCCGCCCCACAGGTGCCCTGCAGGCGCCCCTATTCCTCCAGCAGTCCCGCGTCGTACGCCAGCAGGGCGATCTGGACGCGGTTGTTGAGGCCGAGCTTGGCCAGGATGCGGGAGACGTGGGTCTTGACGGTGGCGACGCTCATGTAGAGGCCGGTGGCGATCTCGGCGTTGGCGAGGCCCCGGCCGACGGCGACGGCGACCTCGCGCTCGCGGTCGTTGAGAGCGGCGAGCCGGTCACGCGCGCGTGCCTGCCGGGTGTCGGCCCGGGGGCCGGCCGCGTGCGCCATCAGCTGCCGGGTGACGGCGGGCGACAGCACGGGGTCGCCGGCCGCGACCCGGCGCACCGCGGCGACGATCTCGGCGGGCGGGGTGTCCTTGAGGACGAACCCGGCGGCTCCGGCGCGCAGGGCGTGCAGTACCTGTTCGTCGGCGTGGAAGGTGGTCAGGACGACGACCTGCGGGGCGTCGGCACGCGCGCGCAGCCGCTCGGTGGCGGTGAGTCCGTCCACGGACGGCATGCGGATGTCCATCAGGACGACGTCCGGGTGGGTGCGGTCCACGAGCGCCTCGACCTCGTCGCCGTCGGAGCCCTCCCCGACGATCTCGATGTCCCCGGCCCCGCCCATCATGAGGGCCAGCCCCGCCCGCACCAGCGGATCGTCGTCGACGAGCAGCAGTCTGATCGCGGTCATGGCTCCTACGTGGTCAGCGGGTGCGGCGCGGGTACGGCGGCACGTGGTCGGTCGTTGTTCAGACGGCGGGCCAGGGCAGCCAGGCCCGTACCTGGAAGCCGCCGTCGCCGGTGGCCCGGTGCTCCAGCCGCCCTCCGGCCAGCGTGGCGCGTTCGGTCAGGCCGATCAAGCCCTGGCCCGAGCCGGGGACGTGCGGGGCATCGGTCGCGGGGGCGGGGTTGTGCACGGTGATGTCCAGGCCGTCGCCCCGGGCGCCGGTGACGCGGACGGTGACCTCGGCGCCGGGGGCGTGCTTGCGGGCGTTGGTGAGGCCCTCCTGGGCGATGCGGTAGGCGGTGCGGCCGACGGAGGCGGGGACGGCGGCCGGTTCGCCGACGTGGTTGTCGAGGGTGACCTTCATGCCGGCCTGGCGGGACTCGGCGACCAGCGCGTCCAGGGCCGCGAGGGTCGGCTGCGGCCGCCCGCCCGCCTCGTCGCCGTCGGCGGCGCGCAGTACGCCGATGATCTCGCGGAGGTCCTGCAGGGCCTCGTGGGCGCTCTCCCGGATGACCCCGGCCGCCCGGGCGATCTCCTCCCGGGGCGCGTCCGGCCGGAACTCCAGCGCCCCGGCGTGCACGCTGAGCAGGGTCAGCCGGTGGGCGAGGACGTCGTGCATCTCGCGGGCGATGGCCTCCCGGGCCAGCCGCTGGGCCCGCTCGGCGCGCAGCCCGGCCTCGGTCTCGGCCCGCCGGGCCCGGTCGCGGAGGCTGACCATCAGCTGCCGCTTGGAGCGCACGAACATGCCGAGGCTGACGACGAGCAGGCTGAACAGCACGACCAGGATGACGACGGCCAGGTAGGGCAGGTCGGGGTCGGGGCGCAGCCAGTAGAACAGCGGGACCAGTGCGAGGTTGATGCCGGCGATCCAGGCGAGGTACCGGAACGGGCGGTGCACGGCGAGGGTGAACAGCGCGACCATGGCGGCGCCGCCCGCGGTGTCGGAGACGAAGCCGACCGGGATCATGGCGATGGCCAGGCCCGTCGGCCAGCGCCGGCGCAGCCAGACCGCGGCACAGGCCAGTCCGCCGATCAGCTGGTCGGCGACGGCGAGGCCGTGCGAGACGTTCGGGTCCTGGCGCATGGTGTTGGCGGCCGCCACGCCGAGGAGGACGGCCAGCAGGAAACAGCTGAAGTCGACGAGCCAGTCGCGCGCCGTACGGCGGGGCCGCCGGCCGGCCGGACCGGCGTCGGGGTCGAGTTCATGGATCACGGCGGAGGGGAAGAGCCACCGCCGCCCCTCGAACGTCCGTATGGAAAGGTCACCGCTCACGGTCGACAAATCTACGCATGGCCGGCCCGCGGCACCCACCTGAGCACGGAATCGTCGACCAAAGTTATGCCCGCGTGGACTTTCGGTGTGCCACGCGCGCGTGCGAGCAGCCTTCCGGCGGACACGACTCGCCCCGCGGCCGATGGCGTGGGGGGAGGCCGCGGGGCGAGGGTCGTACCGTGAAACGGCTGCTCGAACTGATCGGATTCGTCGCTCTGGTGCAGGGTGTGCTGGGCCTGTTGCACGAGTTCACCCACTGGCGGGTGGGCCTCCTGCAACGGCTCGGCCTCCTCGACGGCTACGGCGTCTACGCGAGCGTCGCGCTGATCGTGCTGGCGTGCGCGCTGTTCGCCGTCGCGGGGAGCCGGAGGTCCGGCTGAACGCGGACCGGACCTCCGGCTGGTCGCGCCGTTCCTGGCGATCGACCGGCCGACGCCGAGGTGGGGACATCGACGTGCCGGTATCGCTGGGCCGACTCGGTCAGCGGCTCAGCAGTCGAAGTCGATCAGGTCGAACGTGACGTAGTGGTCCGCCGTGTAGTAGTCCTCCTCGTACTCCTCGCCGGTCACGATGCGCCGTGCGCCACGGGTGGAGGAACCGGGCGTCTTCACGGTGTACTCGTGGTAGTAGCCACTGGGCTGGCTCGGCAGGACGCCCTCCTGGTTGCGGAAGACGACCCCGTCCTGCGAGTACGGGAACGGACCGTCCGACGCGATCAGGTCGAGCGTGTCGTACGCCTGCGACGGCAGGTCGCTGTAGCAGATGCTGCCGACCGAGCTGGCAGCGGCGTCCGCGGTGGCGGCGGAGACGGTACCGCCGACGAGGAGGGCGGACAGCAGGGCGCCGGCGGCACCGATGCGGGTGATTCGTGGGGGGAATCTCATGGCTCCATGATGACGCGCGTAGAGTGTGGCATGTCAATGACAAGTCCGAAGAATTTCCCCCCGGGTCCCCCGAGTTTTCAGGGAGTTAACCTGGGGCCGGCGGCCTCCAGCCGCTGGATGTTCACATCGGCGATCGGGCCGCTAGGCGTTCGCCTCGGCGATGTACGAGCCGTAGTCGGGTCGGCCCGCGATGTCGTACGTCTGGATGGAGACGCCCGTCGCGGTGACCCGCCCGCCGGTGTGCCGGAACTTCGTGGGCACGGCGCCCTCCTGGAAGAAGCGGCGGCCGGAGCCCAGCACGACCGGGAACGTCACCAGGTTGAGGGTGTCGAGCAGGCCGAGGTCCAGCAGGGAGCGGACCAGCGCGCCGCTGCCGTGTACCTGGAGCTCGCCGTCGGTGCGCTCCCTGAGGGCCGTGACCTCCTTGGCGAGGTCTCCGGCGAGGACCGTGGTGCCGGACCAGCCGGGGTCGGTCAGGGTCGCGGACGGGACGTACTTCGGGAGCGCGTTGAGCCTGGTCGCGATCGAGTTGCCGGGGTCGGTGATCCTCGGCCAGTAGGACGCGAAGATGTCGTACGTACGGCGGCCGAGCAGGAAGGCGCCGGCCCGCTCGATGACCTCGACGACGAACCGGCCGAAGTCCTCGTCGCCGTAGGTGAAGCTCCAGCCGCCATGGGTGAAGCCCCCGCTGGGGTCCTCCTCGGGGCCGCCGGGCGCCTGGTAGACGCCGTCGAGGGTGACGAACATGGTGGAGACGAGCTTGCCCATGGCGGTGCCTGCTTCCCGGGGGTGCGGTCCGTTGTCATCGGCTCAGACCCCTGGGGCACCGGCAACTCATCGGTCGGCCGGTCTCCGGTGTGCCCGGTGTGCCCTCACCCCGCGTGCGTCGAGAACAGTCCGCCGGTCGGGCCCTGCTTGTCGCCACCCTGCGCCTTCTTCAGCGCGTTGGCGAGGCTCTCGATGGTGAGGGACTGGAGGATCACCCGGCCGTTGCCCTCCAGGGTGGCCAGGGACAGGCCCTCACCGCCGAAGACGGCGTTCATGAGGCCCTGGCGGTTGAGGCCGCCGACGCGCTGGACGCCGTACTGGATGCCCTCCTCGAAGGCGACGACGCACCCCGTGTCGACCTCGATACGGCCGCCGAAGTCGGCGGGGTTCAGGTCGATGAAGTTGCCCGCGCCGGCGATGATCACCGTGCCGTGGCCGGTGAACTTCTCCAGGATGAAGCCCTCGCCGCCGCTCATTCCGGTGCGGCCGCCGGAGAAGGCGATACCGAACTCGACGGTGGACTCCGCGGCGACGAAGGCGTCCTTCTCGGCGAACCACGCGCGCGTGCCGGTCAGCTCCAGGGCGCGCATCTCGCCCGGGAGCACGCCTGCGAAGCCGACGGTGCCCTCGCCGCCCTGGGAGGTGAAGTACTGGAACGCCATCGACTCGCCGGCGAGCATGCGCTGGCCGACCTGCATGGCGGTGCCCATGGCCTGGCGCAGCATGCCGCCCATGCCGCCACCGCCGCCGCCCTGCTGCCGGCCGCCGCCGTTCGGCCCGCCGAGCCGGGTCTCCATGGTCACGTTCGTCGTCTTGAACAGGAACTTGCCGGCCTCGCAGTACACGGTCTGGCCGGGGTGCAGGTTGACGATCGCCATCTGCATGGCGTTGCCGACGATTTCTTGCTGAAGAGTCACGGCAGAAGAACGTAGCCGACGGTCCAGCGGTTCCCCCTGCCCGCCCACCCACCCGACTCGGCCACCTGAGCAGCGAGGCCTCACCAGACAAGACACACCGCCCTCGAAGAACGTCCTGCTCCCGGACCCCACCGATCTCCCGAGCGGAGCGGGTGTGTCCTGTCGTCGGCTTTCGACCTCGCCCTTTGAGAAGGCGAGTCGGGTGGGTGGGCGGGCAGCAGGGTCAGGACAGTTCGCGGTGTCTTGTCGTCAGGGTCGCTGCTCCCGCTTCCGTCGGTGTGCCGAACAGCCGTAGGCGGGAGATTCCGCCGTCCGGGAAGATGTCCACGCGCGCGTGCGTGCCGACGGCGGGGGTCGGCAGGACGAAGCGGTGGTTCGTGTCCGGCTGGAGGCGGGTGCGCGGGAGGAGCTCCGTCCAGGGGCCTTCCTCGCCGTCCCGTACCGACACCGACGCCCAGCCCGCGCTGTTGCCCTTCAGGTACGCCGTGTCCATCTCGATCGCGCGGATCTGGGACTGGGCGGCGAGCCGGTAGCTGATCCAGTCGTTGCCCTGGTCGCGGCGGCGGCGCGTCTCCCAGCCGTCGTCCATCTTGCGGGAGCGGCCGGGCTGGATGGTGTTGGTCGCGGGTGAGTAGAAGAGGTTCGAGGCGTCTTCCACCCTGCCGCCGTTCTCCAGGGCGACGACGTCGAAGGTGCCGAGCACGGCGAGCCACTCGGGGTCGGGCACGACCTCGCCGTACACGCGCAGGCGCGCGATGCCGCCGTCGGGGTGCTGGTTGACGCGGAGATGGGTGAAGCGCTGTTCGACGGAGACGGCGAAGCCGTTCGCCGCGTGGCCGCCGACGGGGGTGCGGGGGACGAGCGTCGTCCACTTCACGTCGTCGCCGAGGAGTTCCGCCGGGGACGGTGAGCCGGCGACCGACGTGGCCTCGACCGACACCGCCTGAGGGTAGTTGCCGCGGAAGTGCGCCGTGTCGACGACGATCCCGCGGACGACGCCGGCGGCGCCGAGCCGGACCAGTGCCCAGTCGTGGTCCTCGGCGGTGGGCCAGGGGTGGTCGGCCGAGGCCCCGCGGCGGCGGCGCGTCTCCCAGCCGTCCATGATCTTGCCCTTGTGCCCGAAGTGCTCGGGGTCGAACTCGGCCCGCCCCGGCACCAGCAGGTTCTCCCGCTGGGCGAAGAACTCGTCGTTGGCGGCGACGACCCCGGCCCCGAGCTGCCGGGCGGCGAGGTCGGCGTACTGGGTGAAGGGGAAGTCGGCGGTGCGGTAGTCCGCGTACGGGTCGCCGCCGGAGTAGGGGTGCGCGTCGCCGGTGAAGGTCGGGATCGCCGTCAAAGGTGTTCCTTTCGGTGTCGGCCGCTGCGGGTGCGGGAGCAAGAAGGAGTCAGGGGGTGCGGGTGAGGAGGTGGCCCTGCGGGGGCGTGAACTCGCCGTCGGCGACGATGCGTTCGCCGCGCAGCCAGGTGGACCTCACCACGCCGTACAGGGTCCTGCCCGCGTACGCGGTGACCCGGTTGCGGTGCTGCAGGCCCGCCGGGTCCACGGTGAAGGTCTCGTCGGGCGCGAGGACGGCGAAGTCGGCGTCCCGGCCGGCCGCGATGGCGCCCTTGCGGTCGCCGAGGCCGACCAGCGCGGCCGTGCGGGCCGACATCCAGCGGACCACGTCCTCCAGACCGTGGCCGCGCCTACGGGCTTCCGTCCATACGGCGGCAAGGCTGAGCTGGAGGCCGGAGATGCCGCCCCAGGCGGTCGCGAAGTCGGCGGTCTTGAGGTCGGCCGTGGAGGGCGAGTGGTCGGTGACGACGCAGTCGATGGTGCCGTCGGCCAGCGCCTGCCAGAGCAGGTCCTGGTTGGCCGCCTCCCGGATGGGCGGGCAGCACTTGAACTCGCTGGCGCCGTCCGGGACTTCCTCCGCGGTGAGGGTGAGGTAGTGCGGGCAGGTCTCGACGGTGAGGCGGACGCCGTCCGCCTTGGCCGCCGCGATCAGCGGCAGCGCGTCGGACGAGGACAGGTGCAGGACGTGCACACGCGCATGCAGGCGCTTCGCCTGGGCGATCAGCCGGGCGATCGCCGTGTCCTCCGCGCCGCGCGGGCGGGAGGCGAGGAAGTCGGCGTACTTCGGGCCGCCCTGCTGCGGGGCGGCCTCCAGGTGGTGAGGGTCCTCGGCGTGCACGATCAGCAGGCCGTCGAAGGAGGCGATCTCCGCCAGCGACCGGGCCAGCTGCTCCTGGTCGAGGTGCGGGAACTCGTCCACGCCGGACGGCGACAGGAACGCCTTGAAGCCGAAGACGCCGGCCTCGTGCAGCGGACTCAGGTCCTTGACGTTGTCGGGCAGCGCGCCGCCCCAGAAGCCGACGTCGACGTGTGCCTTGTCGGCCGCGACCTGTTGCTTGACGCGGAGGTTCATGACGGTCGTGGTCGGCGGCAGGGAGTTGAGCGGCATGTCGACCAGGGTGGTGATGCCGCCGGCCGCCGCCGCGCGGGTGGCGGTCCAGAAGCCCTCCCACTCGGTGCGGCCGGGGTCGTTCACGTGGACGTGGGTGTCGACCAGACCGGGCAGCAGGACGTCGTCGCCGAGGTCCTCCAGGCGGGCACCCTCCGGGACGGGGGCGTCGTACGGCAGCACGGCCGTGATCGTCCCGGCGGACACGGCGACCGAGGCGGCCCGCGTCCCCTCCGGGGTGATGACGCGCGTCGAGCGCAGCACCAGTTCAGCGTCGGACACCCGGACCCCTCTCTCTGCCGCCGTTTTACTTCCGGGAAACGGGATTTACACCCATGTAACGGAATTCAACGTTCTGTTGAAGGAGTCTTCACTCCCGCTCCCGTGCCGTCAAGGGCACACTGCTTCTCGGGGCCCCGCAAGCTCTCACTCTGGACGTTTCCACAAAGCGGAAATACGATTCCGACAAGCAGAACGTAGCTACGCACGATCAGGGAGTCAACCGACAGCCGGGTAGGCTTCTGCCCCTCCCGCCAGTCCGAAAGGAACGCGCCGTGCCGACGTCCAGCGCCAGCACCACCGACTCCGCCAAGTCCGGCGGCGGGGTCCAGTCCCTCGAGCGCGCCTTCGATCTGCTGGAGCGGATGGCGGACGCGGGCGGCGAGGTGGGTCTCAGCGAGCTGTCCGCGAGCAGCGGGCTGCCGTTGCCGACGATCCACCGGCTGATGCGCACGCTGGTCGTCTGCGGTTACGTACGGCAGCAGCCGAACCGGCGGTACGCGCTCGGCCCCCGGCTGATCCGGCTCGGCGAGTCGGCGTCCCGGCTGCTGGGCACGTGGGCGCGGCCGTACCTCGCGCGGCTGGTGGAGGAGACCGGGGAGACGGCGAACATGGCGCTGCTCGACGGGGACGAGATCGTGTACGTGGCGCAGGTGCCGTCGAAGCATTCGATGAGGATGTTCACGGAAGTGGGCCGGCGGGTCCTGCCCCACTCGACCGGGGTGGGCAAGGCGCTGCTGGCGAATGTGCCGGACGCCGAGGTGCGGGCGCTGCTGGGGCGGACCGGGATGCCCGCGGCGACCGAGAAGACGATCACCACTCCGGAGGGGTTCCTGGACGCCCTGGCAGAGGTGCGGCGGCTGGGGTACGCCGTGGACGACAACGAGCAGGAGGTGGGGGTGCGGTGCCTCGCGGTGTCCGTGCCCGATTCGCCCACCGCGGCCGCCATTTCGATCTCCGGGCCTGCGGGGCGGGTCACGGAGGCGGCGGTCGAGAAGATCGTGCCGGTGCTGCAGCAGGTGGCGGTTGAGTTGTCTCAGGCGTTGGTGAGTTCAGGGGCCTGAGGGGCAGGGACGGGTGCACCGTTGGCGGGTGCGGGTCGCGTGTGGCTGGTCGCGCAGTTCCCCGCGCCCCTTACGGGGCGCTCAGCGTCTCGGCGTTTCACCGAACAGGTCCACCGCCTGGCGCACGTCCGACAGGCCCCGCGACAGGGCGCTCATCGAACCGATCGCGCCCGCTATCAGTAACAGGGAGCGGCGCAGGCGGGGGATTTCCGGGATGCCGCCCGTCGCCATCGCGGCCAGGGCCGCCAGTTCGTCCTCGGCTATCGCACGGTCCGGGAACTCGGCCGGATGTGCGGCCAGTTCGCGGCGCAGCCGGGAGACCGCCGTGCGTAGTTCCGTCACCCTCGGATCCTCGTCACTGCCGGTCACTGACCTCTGCCCCAAGCTCCGCAACACAGCTCTCCCCCCTCGCCAGGTGCCCAGGACGGTGGTCGGGCGCCCGGGGACGCGGGTCAGTAAACGCCCTCCCGTACGGAAAGCGCTACAGCGCGGACCGAATTTCAGTCCTTCGGAAACCGCCCGCCCGCCCCGGCGTCGGGTATGCAGGACGCATGACGGACACGCATGACCGGATCGCCGGGCTGCTGCTCGCCGCCGGCGGTGGCAGACGGCTCGGCGGGCGGCCCAAGGCGCTGCTGACGCATCGGGGCCGGCCGCTGGTGGAGTACGCGGCCGGGGTGCTGCGCGCGGGCGGCTGCGGGCCAGTGCACGTGGTCCTGGGGGCTCGTTCGGACGAGGTGCGGGAGCGGGCCGGGCTGGACGGCTGCGTGGTCGTGGAGAACCCGGACTGGGCCGAGGGGATGGGGTCCTCGCTCCGGGTGGGGCTGGAGTCGCTCGCCGGGGCCGGGGTGCGGGCCGTCCTGGTGTCACTGGTGGATCAGCCGGGGATCGGGGGCGCGGCCGTGGCGCGGGTACTCGGCGGATACCGGGACGAGGACTCACTGGTGTCGGCCGCCTACGACGGGGTGCGCGGCCATCCCGTGCTGTTCGGCTCGGCCCACTGGGCGGGGATCGCCGCGAGCGCGACCGGGGACCGGGGCGCCCGCGCCTACCTCAAGGCCCACGAGGACGCGATCACGCTCGTCGAGTGCGGGGACGTGGCCGAGCCGTACGACATCGACACGGAGGCGGACCTGGGCCACCTTGAGTGAGCGGGATGGCACCGGGCGCCATCTTGGCTCGACTCGGAGAATCTCGACATCAACAAACCATTGAACTTCCACAATGAGGAAACTAGTATCCACTGTTCAGAAGCGTCTGACCCCTGATCGGGTGCGCTTCGCTCCACCCGGAACGACTGGCACCCGGTGCCACCGCTGAAGGAAGTGACAGCTCATGTCCGCACCAGCGCCGTCTCCGCCGGCCATCGTCGACGCCGCACCCCTGCCCCGGCAGGAGGAGGTCCTCACCGACGCGGCGCTCGCCTTCGTGGCCGAGCTGCACCGGCGGTTCTCGCCGCGCCGTGCCGAACTCCTCGCCCGCCGCGCCGAGCGCCGCGCCGAGATCGCCCGCACCTCGACCCTGGACTTCCTCCCGGAGACCGCCGCCGTCCGCGCCGACGACTCCTGGCGGGTGGCCCCCTCCCCCGCGGCACTCAACGACCGCCGGGTCGAGATCACCGGTCCCACCGACCGCAAGATGACCATCAACGCCCTCAACTCGGGCGCCAGGATCTGGCTCGCGGACTTCGAGGACGCCTCCGCACCGACCTGGGAGAACGTCGTCCTGGGCCAGCTGAACCTGATCGACGCCTACACCCGGACCATCGACTTCACGGACCCGTCGAGCGGCAAGTCGTACGCGCTGCGCCCGGACGAGGAGCTCGCGACGGTCGTCATGCGGCCGCGCGGCTGGCACCTGAACGAGCGCCATGTGGAGGTCGACGGCGAGCAGGTGCCCGGCGCCTTCGTCGACTTCGGGCTCTACTTCTTCCACAACGCGCAGCGGCTCCTCGACCTCGGCAAGGGACCGTACTTCTACCTCCCGAAGACCGAGTCGCACCTCGAAGCCCGGCTCTGGAACGACGTGTTCGTCTTCGCGCAGGACTACGTCGGCATCCCGCAGGGCACCGTCCGCGCCACCGTGCTGATCGAGACGATCACCGCCGCGTACGAGATGGAGGAGATCCTCTACGAACTCCGCGACCACGCCTCCGGGTTGAACGCCGGCCGCTGGGACTACCTGTTCTCCATCGTGAAGAACTTCCGTGACGGCGGGCCCCGGTTCGTCCTCCCGGACCGCAACGCCGTGACGATGACCGCCCCGTTCATGCGGGCGTACACCGAACTCCTCGTCCGCACCTGCCACAAGCGCGGCGCGCACGCGATCGGCGGCATGGCGGCCTTCATCCCGTCCCGCCGGGACGCCGAGGTCAACAAGGTCGCCTTCGAGAAGGTCCGCGCCGACAAGGACCGCGAGGCGAACGACGGTTTCGACGGCTCCTGGGTCGCCCACCCCGACCTGGTCCCGATCGCCCTGGAGTCCTTCGACCGGGTCCTCGGCGACAAGCCCAACCAGAAGGACCGGCTGCGCGAGGACGTCCACGTCGAGGCCGCCGACCTGATCGCGGTCGACTCGCTCAAGGCGAAGCCGACCTACCCCGGTCTGGTCAACGCCGTGCAGGTGGGCATCCGTTACATCGAGGCGTGGCTGCGCGGGCTCGGCGCCGTGGCCATCTTCAACCTCATGGAGGACGCGGCCACCGCGGAGATCTCGCGGTCGCAGATCTGGCAGTGGATCAACGCCGGAGTGGAGTTCGAGAACGGCGAGAAGGCCACGCCGGAGCTGGCCCGCAGGATCGCCGCCGAGGAACTCGACGCCATCCGCGCGGAGATCGGCGACGAGGCCTTCGCGGCCGGTCACTGGCAGCAGGCCCACGACCTGCTGCTCACCGTCTCCCTCGACGAGGACTACGCGGACTTCCTGACGCTGCCCGCGTACCAGCAGCTGCGCGGCTGACCTACTCCGGCGCCGACCTGTCCGAGTGGCCCAGGGACTTCCCCGGGGCCACTCGGTCGCGTACGGCCTGCTTCACGGCCGTCGGCTCCGGGAAGCCCTGCTCGCGCCGGTCCCAGACCACCTCGTCACCGACCCGGACGACGAAGACGCCGCCCCTGCCCGGCTTCAGCGCCAGCTCCGTCAGCTCGGTCTCGAAGGTGGTCAGCAGCTCCTGCGCCAGCCAGGCCGCCCGCGGCAGCCAGCGGCACTGGGTGCAGTACTCGATCTCGACGCGTCGGCTCTCACTCACCCGGGCATCGTAACCGAACGTGATCACCCGGCGAGTTCACCGGCGAAGTGGCAGGCGGCCCGCTGTCCGGCCGGTGTGAGCACGAGCTGCGGGTCGGTCTCCGCGCAGACCGTGCGCTCCGGGTGCGCGAGCGGGCCGATCGGGCAGCGGGTGCGGAACCGGCAGCCGGAAGGCGGGTTCGCCGGGCTCGGCAGGTCGCCCCGCAGCACGATGCGCTCCCGCTCGGGTGCCGCGAGGTCCGCCGCCGGTGACGACGACAGCAGCGCGGCGGTGTACGGGTGCTGCGGGTTGCCGTAGACGTCGGCGACGTCGCCGTACTCGACGATCCTGCCGAGGTACATCACCGCCACCGTGTCGCTGAGGTGCCGTACCACCGACAGGTCGTGCGCGATGAACAGGTAGCCGAGGCCGAGTTCGCCCTGCAGCCGTTGCAGCAGGTTGATGATCTGGGCCTGGACCGACATGTCCAGTGCGGAGACCGGCTCGTCGAGGACGAGGGTGCGCGGGCGGCGGGCCAGGGCCCGGGCGATGCCGATCCGCTGGCGCTGACCGCCCGAGAAGGCGTGCGGATAGCGGTCGAGGTGCTCCGGGCGCAGCCCGACCTGCTCCACCAGCGCCCGCGCCTCCGCTTCGAGTTCCGCTCCGCCGATGCCCCGCAGGCCGAGGGCCTCGGTGAGGGACTGCCGGATGGTGCGGCGCGGGTTCAGGGAGGCGTAGGGGTCCTGGAACACGTATTGCACGGAGGAGCGGACCCGGGCTAGGTCCGCCTCGCGCATGGCGCTGACGTCGGTGCCGTCGACGAGGACCGATCCGCCGGCGACGGGGTTGATGCCGACGACACTCCTCGACAGCGTGGACTTGCCGCAGCCGCTCTCGCCGACCAGCCCCAGGGTGCGGCCCGCGTGCACGGTCAGGCTGACCGAGTCGACGGCGTAGACAGGGGGTTCTCGGTGGAACAGCCCGCGGCGCCGCGATCCGACGTCGACCCGCAGGTCGCGGATCTCCAGGACGGGTACGTCCGTCTCCGGGGCGACGGGGCGGGGTCCGGGGGCTGCCGGGTGCTGGGTGCGGGCCGCGGTGACGTCGACTCCGCGCTGGGACACGAAGCAAGCGGCCGTCTGGCCCGAGTTCCCGATCTGCAGGAGGTCGGGGGGCGCCTGGGTGCACGCGTCCTCGGCGAACGGGCAGCGCGGGGCGAACGCGCAGCCGGGCGGGAGGGCGGCCGGGTCGGGCGGGCTGCCGGGGATCGCGGGCAGCGGCGCGCCGTCGCGGGCGTCGTCGATGCGGGGCATGGCCGCGAGCAGGGCCGCCGTGTACGGGTGGCGGGGACGGGTGAAGACCTGCTCGACGGTGCCCTTCTCGACCGTGCGGCCGCTGTACATCACGACGACGTCCGTGCAGAGTTCGGCGACCACGCCCATGTCGTGGGTGATGATCGCGACGGCGATGCCGAGCTCGGTGCGCAGACGGGCGAGCAGCCGCAGGATCTGGGCCTGGATGGTGACGTCGAGGGCGGTGGTGGGCTCGTCGGCGATGAGCAGGGCCGGGTCGTTGGCGAGGGCGATCGCGATGACGACGCGCTGGCGCATGCCGCCGGAGAACTGGTGCGGATAGTGGCCGAGCTTGGTCCGGACGTCCGGGATGCCGACCTGTTCGAGGAGTTCGGCCGCCCGCCTGCGCGCCGTCTTCCTGTCGACGCCGTGGACGGTCATGGCCTCGACGATCTGGTCGCCGACCTTCATCGCCGGGTTGAGGGCGGCCTGCGGGTCCTGGAAGACCATCGCCACCCTGCTGCCGCGCCGCCGCCGCATCTCGCGTTCGGGCAGCGCGAGCAGGTCCTCGCCGTCGAACCGCACGCTGCCCGCGACGGTCTCGCCGGGCGGGCGCAGCATCCGCATGATCGAGCGGGCGGTGACCGACTTGCCGGAGCCGGACTCCCCCACGATGCCGAGGACGTCACCGGGGAAGATGTCGAAGCTGACGTCGTCGACGGCCTTGACGGCCCCGCTCCGCAGCCGGAACTCGGTGCCCAGGCCCTCGACGCGGAGCAGCGGGACGCGCTCGGCGGTGCCGGGTGCCGGTGGCTCGGTCACGTGTGGGTCGGTCGTCGGGGTCATCGGCGATTCACCGCCTCGTTGAGTGCGTCCGACATCAGGCTGACACCCACCGCCAGGAGGAGGAGCAGCAGGGCAGGGCCGATGATGTAGGTCGGGGACTGGGACACGAACCGCAGGCCGTTGTTGAGGAGCACGCCGAGCGACGGCGTCGGCGGCTGGACGCCGAGGCCCACGATGGACAGGCCGGCCTCGATGTAGACGCCGATGACCATCCAGACGGCGCCGTTGACGACGATGGCGTCCATGGCGTTGGGCAGGACGTGCCGGACGAGGAGCTGCCGGCGCGAGACGCCGAGCACCCGGGCGGCCAGCACGTACTCCCGGTTCTGCTGGGCGAGCCAGGCGCCGCGGGCCAGCCGCCCGGCGCTGGGCAGGCCGCCGATCAGGATGGTCAGGAACAGCGCGAACCAGCCGGCGCCGAGGACGGCCACCATGCAGACGCCGAGGATCAGCCCGGGGAAGCCGATGATCACGTCAAGCAGCCGCTGCACGCCCGCGCCGAGCCACTCCGAGAGCGCGCCCGAGAGCCCGAGCAGGGTGCCGATCGCCATGCTCAGCGGTACGGCGGTGAGGACGAGGCTCAGGTCGACACGGAGCCCGTAGACGCTGCGGGCGAAGATGTCCCGGCCGAACTCGTCGGTGCCGAAGAGGTGCCCGGCCGAGGGCCCGGCGAAGGTGTCCGCCCCCTGCTGGTCGAAGCCGCCCGGGAAGAGGACGGGCGCGAGCAGCGCGGCGAGCACCATCAGGACGAGGATCGCCAGCCCGATGACGCCCCGCGGGGTGCGGAACGCCGTCAGATAGCGGGCCAGTGTCGGGTTCAGCCTGCGCCGTACGGCCACGGGCGGCGACAGGGGTACGTCGGTCATGGTCAGTCTCCCAACCGGATCTTGGGGTCGAGCGCCGCGAGGACCAGCTCGGTGACGATCTGGCAGACCACCGCCACGCAGACCACGCCGAGGATCAGCACCTGCAGGACGGTGAAGTCGCGTGAGGTCACGCTGGAGACGGCGAGCTGGCCGAGGCCGTTGCGGTTGAACACCGACTCGATGACCACGGCTCCGGCGAGCAGGGTGCCGACCTCCAGGCCGATCGCGACGACCGCGGTGCCGAAGCTGTTGCGCAGCACGTGGCGCAGCGTGATCCGGGTCGGCGAGGCCCCCTTGGCGAGGGCC
Organism: Streptomyces sp. NPDC047061; assembly: GCF_040643955.1. NCBI lineage: Bacteria > Bacillati > Actinomycetota > Actinomycetes > Kitasatosporales > Streptomycetaceae > Streptomyces > Streptomyces sp. NPDC047061. The sequence continues at coordinate 168,282 of NZ_JBEYVI010000019.1, read as the reverse complement.
AGGTCGACGTAGTCCTCGTTGCGGACCCGGGCCATCTCCGTCTGGAGCAGCCGGGCCACGCTGCCGGCGGGCGACAGCGCGAGCGCCACCGCCGGCAGCACCAGGTACTGGATCCCGATCGCCGGATCGTGCACCACGCTGACCTCGCCGCTGACCGGCAGCCAGCGGTGGTACACGCCGAAGACGAGGATCAGGGCGAGCGCGATCAGGAACGACGGGGTGGCGACCAGGATGCTGTTGCCCAGGTCGAGGACGGTCCGGGCCCAGCGGTGCCGGGTCGAGCCGGCGAGCACCCCGAGCAGCGTCCCGACGGCGACGGCGAGCAGGGTGGCGAACACGGCCAGTTCGACCGTGCTCTCCAGCCGGTCGCCGATGAGGCTCGCGACGCTGCGGTTGAGGAGATAGGACCTGCCGAGGTCGCCGTGGAACAGGCCGGAGATCCAGTCCCAGTACTGCACCACGGGCGACCGGTCCAGGCCCAGCTGCCGGCGGACGGCCGCGATGTTCGCGGCCGTCGCGTCGGGTCCCGCGATGCTGACCGCGACGTCCCCCGGGGCGAGCCGGGGCAGGGCGAAGGCGACGACCGAGCTGGCGAACAGCACGAACACCACCGACGGCACCTTGCGCAACAGGAAGCGGATCATTTCGACAGCCACGTCGTTCCGAGCTCGATGAATCCCGCCTGGGTGGACCGGATCCCGCCCACGGACGTCGTCCGGACCGTCAGGGTCGGGCGTGTGACCAGCGGGACCGTGAACGCCTGGTCGAGCAGGTAGTCGTTGTAGTCGTGCGTCGCGGCCTTCTGGTCGGCGGTCGAGGTGGCCGCGGACACCTTCTGGACGAGCGCCGTGTACTGCGGGCTGCTGAACTTCAGCAGGTTGCCGTTCGCCAGGTACTCGGGCCGGCTGACCACCTGGGACGCGGGCGACTGGGCGTTGCTGCTCATCACCAGGAGTCCGGGGGCGCCCAGGTTCCGCGCGGCGATCTTCCCGTCGTACTCGGTCGGGCTGAGCAGGTCCGCCTTGGCGGTGATGCCGACGGCGGCGAGGTTGTTCTTGACGATCTGGAAGATGCCGGTGGACTCGGGGGTGTTCAGGGTGACGACGTCCAGCGTCGCGTTCTTCACGCCCGCCTGGGCGAGCAGCTTCTTGGCCTTGTCCGGCTGGTAGGTGTAGTGCTTCGCCTGGGTGGCGTCGTAGCCGACGCTGGAGGTCCGCCACGGCAGGTCGGTCGCCTGGGCCTGACCGCCCTCGACCTGCTGGACGATGCGGTCGCGGTCGATCGCGTACTGGATCGCCTGGCGCACGGTCCTGTCGTCGAACGGCTTCTGCGTGACGTCGAGGGCGAGCGAGATGGCCGATCCGCCGGAGGTCACCAGGGCGTAGCCGGACTGCTTGCTCAGGCTGCGGGCGTCGAGGGCGGCGACCCCCACGCCGTACTGGACGCGACCGCTGCGGATGGCCGAGACGATGGCGGTCGGGTCGGTGATGACGTTGATCTCGATCTTGTCGAGGTGGGTGTCCTTGGCGTCCCGGTACTTCGCGTACTTGGTGAGCACGACCTTGCCGCCGGGCGTCCAGGAGGTCCACTGGAAGCGGCCGGTGCCGTCGACGACCTTGCCGGCGGAGTTGCCGGCGTAGGTCGCGGGGTTGACGATCGGCATCGTCTCGAAGAGGTCGAAGATGTTCGGGGTCGCCTTCGAGAAGGTCAGTCTGAGCTCGTGGTCGCCCTCGGCCTTCATCGTCCTGATCTGGGCGGCGATCGGCTGGTTGGCCGCGCCCGTCGCCGGGTCCTGCACCTTCTTCAGTGTGAAGATCACGTCGTCCGCGGTCAGTTTGCGGCCGCTGTGGAACGTGACGTCGTCGCGGAGCGTGATGTCCATGCTCCTGGCGTCGGCGGAGAGCTGCCACGACTTGGCGAGGACGCCGGTCGGTTTGCCGGTCGAGGGGCTGATGAGCGTCAGCGTCTCGAAGACCTGGTACTCGGCGAGCAGGTTGCCGAACGAGGTCTTGAGGAAGCCGCCGGGGTCGACGTCGGTCGCCTGGGCGACGGCGAGGGTGCCGCCGTCGCTGACCGGGCCGGCGGTCGCGGAGCTCGCGGCGGTGGGCTGGGTGGCCGCGCTGCAGGCGGCGGAGGCGAGCAGCGCCGCGCCCACGGTGGCGCCTGCTGTCAGCCGGCGGAATCGGGCCGGCAGGGTGAGTGACATCGGTGCTCCTTGCGGGAGTGCGAGCCGGGGAGGGCTCGGATGAGGGTTGTTGCGTGCACCGTGGGGGGAGGGGGCGTGGTCGTACGGGTCAGCGGTCGGCGTGCATGTCGAGCGCGATCTTGCCCCAGGGGTGACCGGACTCGACCACGCGGAGGGCGGCCCCGGCGTCCTCGAACCCGAAGACCTCGCGGACCTGGGGGTCGAGCCGTCCCTCGGCCACCCGCCGGGCCAGTTCGGCGAGGGTTTCGGTCGAGCTCCGGCGGGACAGGGGGCGGGCTCCGAAGCGGGCCGCGGTCTCGGGGTCGGCGACCGTGAGGATGCGGTCGCCGGGCGGGAGCACCGTCGAGACGGTCTGCAGCGCCTCGCCGCCGACGAGGTCGAAGACGGTGTCGGCGCCCTTCGGCAGGGCCGACCGGAGCTGTTCGGCGAGGTCGGCGCCGTCGTAGGCGACCGGGGTGGCGCCGAGCGACTCGACGAACTCCCGTTTGGCCGCGGCGGCGGTGCCGGCGACGTCCACTCCGGCGGCCCGGGCGAGCTGTGCGGCGGCCGCGCCGACACCGCCGCCGATCCCGAGGATCAGGAGGGTCTCGCCGGGCTCGGGGGCGAGCTGGGCCAGGCCGTCGTGGGCGGTGCCGGCCGCCACCGGCAGCACGGCCGCGTCGGTCCAGGAGACGGCGGCGGGCTTGCGTGCCGTCTGGCTCGCGGTCAGCAGAGCGAAGTGCGCGTAGCCGCCGCAGCCGCGGGCGCTGGTGCCGAACACCGGGTCGCCGACCGCGAACCCGTCGACGCCCGGGCCGACTCCGACGACGACGCCCGCGGCCTCGCGGCCGAGGGCGGCCGGCAGGTCGAGGTGGAGGAAGGCACGGTGCATGCCGGCCCGGACCTTCCAGTCCACCGGGTTGACCCCGGCCGCGTACACCTCGACGAGGAGTTCGTCCGGCCCCGGCACGGGCATGGGCAGCTCCAGGAAGCGCTGCGTCTCCGGTCCGCCGTAGGCGGTGAAGCCATAGGCGGTGAAGCCCTGAGCGGTGAATCCATGGGCCGTGGGCACGGTGGGTCTCCTGACGGGTGTCGGGGTGTTCAGTGGGGCTGCCGGGCCCATTCGCCGCAGAGCCGGACGCTCTCCTCGGGCGTCGCCTGGGCGCCCTTGTCGACCTCGATGACGAGCCAGCCGTCGAAGGCGTCCGGCAGGGCGGCGAGGGTGGCGGGGATGTCCACGGAGGCGTGGCCGGGCTCCGCCCACAGGCCGGCGAGCACGGTCTGCTGGTAGGTCCAGCCCTCGGTCCGGCCGCGTTCGGCCACGTCGGCGTGGAAGTCCTTGACGTGCATCGCGGCGACCCGGTCCGCGTAGTCGCGGATCAGGCCGATGACGTCGGCGCCGGTCCAGCCGAGGTGGCCGATGTCCGGGCCGAAGGACAGCACGTCCGCCGGGATCGTGTCGAGGATGAAGCGGGTCTCCGCCTCGGTCTCCGCCCAGGTGCCGACGTGCGGGTGGAAGGCGGCGGCGACGCCGTTGGCCCGCGTGGTCTCCCCCATCCTGGCGAACACGTCCCGGACCCGCTCCAGCCGCTCGGGCGTGCCGTCCGCGCCCACCGCGGGACGGTGCACCCGCGGGGCCTGCTTGTTCATGCCGGTGGCCACGAAGACGGTGGGCAGGCCGAGTTCGGCCATCTGCGCGCTGATCCGGTCGGTCTTGTCGAGCAGTTCGCGCAGGCTCGCCTCGTCCTCGGGGAGCGGTCCTGAGATGTAGCCGGGCGCGGGCAGCAGACCGTGGTCGGCGAGGAGCCGGCCGTACTCGGCGGCGGTGAGGTCCGCCGGTACCTCGGCGTGCACGGAGCGGATGCCCACCTCCTGGATGACCTTGAGGCGGTCGGCGAGCGGCGGGGCGAGGGTGGGGTCGATCCAGCCGTCGTCGGTGGCGATCCACTGCAGCGGGTTGATCGCGATCTTCTCGGGGCTGATGGTCACGGGGGTCCTTTCGGGGGTGTGGCCGGCGTCAGGCGGAGTAGCGGGGTTCGGGGCGTTCGCAGGTGGTGTCCAGGTGCGCCGTCCGGCCGGACCGGGCGGCGTCCTCGACCGCGCAGAGCGCTTCGAGCACGTGCAGGGCGAAGGTGGCGTTGGCGCGGTGGGGGCCGCCCTCGACGGCGTTCGCGAGGTCGCGTACGCCGAGCCCGCGGCGGGCCTGTTCGCGGGTGCCGACGGCGCCGAAGAGCTCGACGGCCGGTTCCAGCACGGTCCAGTCGGCGTCGCCGTGCCGCCGCAGGCGTACGTCGCCGTCGAAGTGGTTGGGATTGGGCAGGGAGAGGGTGCCTTCGGTGCCGTAGATCTCCACGGCGGGCAGGTCGGTGTCCCAGACGTCGAAGCTCATCTGGGTGGTGCCGATGACGCCCGAGGCGAAAGTGAGGACGGCCGCGGCATGGGTGGGGACGGTGACCTCGATGGTGTCGACGGTCCGCTCGGGCGCGGTGACCGTCCGCCGGGGCGCGCCGATCCGGCTGGCGGCGGCCACCGACCGGACCGGGCCGAGGGCGTTGACGAGGATCGCGACGTAGTACGGGCCCATGTCCATCACCGGGCCACCGCCCTCCTGGAACAGGAAGGCCGGGTTCGGGTGCCAGGTCTCGGCCTTGCTGTGGCCGATGAAGGCGGAGGCGCCGATCGGATCGCCGATCGCCCCGGAGTCGACCGCCTTGCGGAGCGTCTGGCTCGCGCTGCCGAGGAAGGTGTCCGGTGCGGAACCGAGCAGGCGCCCCGTGCGGGCCGCCGCCGCCAGCGTGCCGCGGCCCTCCTCGACGGTGGTGGCCAGGGGCTTCTCGACGTAGACGTGCTTGCCGGCTTCGAGGGCGGTCACCACGGTGCGGGCGTGGTGCACGGGCGGTGTGAGGTTGACGAGGATGTCCACGGTGTCGTCCGCGTAGAGCTCGGCGTCGTCGCCCCAGGCCGGGACGGAGTGCTCCTCGGCCGCCTGTTTGGCACGGTCCACGTCGATGTCACCGACGCGGACGATCCGCAGCTCCGGGAAGCGGGCGAGGCCGGTGACGTACCGGCCGAAGATGTTGCCGCTGCCCAGGATGCCGATGCGATGCGTCTGCTTGGCCATGCCGTGGTTCCTCTCCGAAGGGCGATGGGGATGCGGGGGTGCGGCGCGGCGGAGGGCCGCGTCGGCAGGGTGCTCAATGGGTCCGGACCGGTGCTCCACGGGGACCGGTCCGGTGATCCGGTGGTCCGGGTCCGGTGGTCCGCGGTGGTACCGGCCGTTCAGGCCGGACCCGTTGGCCGGTTCCGGCGGGGTTGCCCGGTAGTGAACTGCCGTGCCGGGCGGGGAGACGAGGACCGCGGTCCGGTGAGCAGAACACCGGGAGTCACGTCATCGAATCGTGATAATTGCGGCTGACGGGGTGTTGGACAGCCCGTGTCGGGGCTCGTCGACGAAGGGTGTACGCCCGGTCGACCGACGGGTCGACAGGTGCGCGCGAGGAGGTGAAAGCCCAGGTCAAGTGGGCACCCGAGAGAGACTCCCGGGGTGTGTGACGGCCCCGCAGAGAACCACGGGGACGGTGTGCCGGCCTGCCGCCGGGAAGGGGTGGGCGCACACCCTGACACGGCCCTGCCGGCCGGAGCGCGGTCCATGGAGCGATCCGATCTCATTGCCTCGGATGCCTCCTCCGGATACTCTGAGCGATTTTTTCGAGCCGTCCGGAGGTCGTGGTCTGCGGTCGTCGAATCGGCCACGGCGTGAACGCCGGGTTGCCCCACACGATCGGTTGGTTCGCACAGAAGGGACAAGATGCCGCTTTTAATTTTCTGTGCGCACTAAAGCCGGTCGAATTCGGGCCGCCGTCCCGACCTGACCTGCCTGTTGACGCGCGGCCCCCGAGCACCGGATGGTGATCGGTGTAAGGAGGCGGGATCAAGACCGTGACCGTACATAAAGAGGCCGTCCCAGCTCACAAATACGGGCTGTATCCGCCGGTGCCGGCCGCTCTGCTGCCCGCCGTCCCCCTGGGGCTGCGCGCGGTCCTGGACCTCGTGGTCTCGGGCGAGGCGACCAGCAGGGCCGAGATCGCCCGGCGCACCGGACTGGCCCGCTCGACGGTCGGCCAGCACGTCGGCCATCTCGTCGGGCACGGCATCCTGGAGGAGATCGAGTCCGGCGAGTCGGTGCGCGGCCGGCCGCCGCGCGTGCTGACGCTCTCCCCGCGCGCGGGCACCGTCGCCGTCGCGGACATCGACACCTCCGGAGCACGGGTGGCGATCGCGGACCTCACGGGGCGGATGCTCGCCCAGGAGACCGTGCCCGTCCGTATCGAGGCCGGGCCGGACGTCGTGCTGGAGGCCGTGTCGGAGCGGATCCTCGGCCTGCTGGAAGAGGCCGGCCGCGACCCGCGCCGGGTCCGCGAGGTGGTGATCGCCCTGCCGGGTCCCGTCGACGTCGGGCGCGGCTGCGCCGTACGGCCGACGGGGATGCCCGGCTGGGACGGCCACCCCGCCGCCGCGCTGCTGGGCGCCCGCTTCCGTGCCCCCGCCCGGGTGGACAACGACGCCAATCTCATGGCCCTGGGCGAGGCGAGCCGACGGGAGGCCGACACCCCTCTGCTCTGTCTCAAGATCGGGGCCGGGATGGGAGCCGGGCTCGTCACCGCCTCCGGCGACATCTACCGGGGGGCGGACGGAGCCGAGGGCGATGTCGGCCACATCCCGGCCGTCGAGGGCAGCGACACCCTGTGCACCTGCGGCAACGTCGGCTGTGTACGCGCCGTCGCCTCGCACCGCGCCGTCCTGCGCGCCCTGGACATCCCGGAGACGACGGACGACGACCCCCGCCACGGCGAGCGCGAACTGGCCGAACGCATCGCCGACAGCGACCCGTTGGCGGTCCGCGCCCTGCGTGAGGCCGCCACGGCGATCGGCGAGGTCGCGGCCATGCTGGTCCTCATCTACAACCCGCGCACCCTGGTCCTCGGCGGCCCGCTCAACGACCTCAGCGACGACCTCCTGTCGGGTGTGCGGGCCGTCGTGTACCGCCGTGCCCTGCCCCTGACGACCCGGGCACTGGTCATCACCACGACCCTGCCCGACAGCACCTCGACGCTGCAGGGCGGCATCGTCCTCGCCCTGCGGGACGTGTTCAGCGAGCAGGGCATCGCCCGGCTGCTGGTGGACAACGCCGGGACGGACTGACGGCACGACTGCCTGACGGCGGCGGCCGGTCAGCCGAGGTGGACCGACCAGTCCTGCTCGGCCGCGGGCTTGCCGTGCAGGTCGGGAACCCGCTTCAGCCAGGCCGGCCGGCCCTGCTGGGTCCTGGCCGCACGGGTGGCCTCCTCGGCCGCGAGCTGGTCGCGGCCCGGGAAGTCGGTGGGCAGCCACTCGGCGGAGGCCCGCACCCGGGCCAGCAGGTAGCCGACGTAGGCCTCGCGCATCTCGTCGGGCGAGCCGAAGTCGGTGAGCCAGGCGTCCGGGACCTCGGCGAGGACGTCCCGGAGCAGTTTCTCGGTCACCCTGGGCGCGAGTTCGGCGTCGGCGGCCCGGGTGTCGGGGCCGTACCGGCCGAGGGCGTGATGGCGGAAGTCGTACGCCTTACCGGGGGCCGAGGTGTCCCAGCGGTGGTGGAAGACGAGGGCGGCGCCGTGGTCGATGAGCCACAGGCGCGGGGGCGCGATGCCCAGGGTCGGCCACACCATGAGGTTGGAACTGTGCACCGTGCGGTCGACGTTGACGGTGAGCGCGTCCAGCCAGACGATCCGGCCCGCCTCCAGCGGGTCCACCGGGAAGACCTCGGCGATCTGCGGGGTGAAGTCCTCGGCCCCGGGCAGGAAGTCCATCCCGAGGTTGACTCCGCCGCTGGCCGCGTGCAGGTCGCGTACCTCCTGGTGCGGTTCGTCCCCGGCGATCGCCGGGTCGAAGTGCACCAGGACCAGCTCGGGGAACCGCAGCCCGAGGGCCCGCGCCAGCTCCCCCACGATCACCTCGGCGACCAGCGCCTTGTGCCCCTGCGCGGACCCGGTGAACTTCACGACGTACGTCCCGAGGTCGTCGGCCTCGACGACAGCGGGCACGGAACCACCGGCCCTCAGGGGTGCGATGTAGCTGGTGGCGGTGACCTCTCTCAGCATCTTCCCAGGCCCCACGGATCACTTACCTTGCATTCAACGACTGGGGAGTCTCGATCGGCATCCTCGTCTCCCAGTCTCTCCGGCGGTCGTTCCATGACGGTACGGCCCTCACTGCCGGCCTCCGGCATGAAGTGAGCATAGTGACGGGACGTGACTGCCGAAGCCCGCACCCGGAGTCCTCGTCCGCTACGACGTGCCCGGTTACGACGCGCTCGGTTACGACGCGCTCGGTTCCGCCACCGGGCCCGTGCCGCGCAGTTGCCGGATCGTGCCGCCGAGTCTGTCGCGGAACCCCTCCAGCATCTGGGGCTGGGCGCTGACGATCCACTCGGTGCCGACCAGGTACTTGCCGCCGTAGCCGGAGGCGGAGTCCAGCCAGGTCTCCTTGAGTTCGTCGCTGGGGAAGGTGGTGATGAGGTAGTCGACCTTCCTGGTGTGGCACACGCCCTGGCGCAGTTCCGTCGCGTCGATGCGGATCTCGGGCGTGCAGCCGGTCAGGCCGGCGATCACCTCGACCTTCGCCGGGGCCACGACACCCTTCGCGGGGGCGTCCGACACGGAGACTCCCGACCGCTTGCGCTTGGTGTCGGCATCGTCGTCACCACCGCCGCAGGCCGCGGTCAACGGGACGATCGCCAGGCTCGCGGCCAGGGCTGCGCCGCGCATCAGGCGGCCGGTGTGCTGGGCTCGTGGCTGCTGTGGCACGTTGCCTCTCCGTTTCGGGGTGGTCCTGCCCGCGACCGGCGGTCGGCGGCCAGGCGTACGACAAGGGGTACGGGTGAGCATCAGGGGCCGTTCACCCCGTATGTCACGGTGAGCCCGTGGGGCGGCAGGGACCCCGCCCCACGGGCCGGACTCATGCCCGGGCGTCGGCGTCAGCATCGGCATCCAAGGCCGCACTACTTCTGCACAAGGGCTTCCTACGCTCCCGTGGCATCGTCCACCGAGCGCAGGGAGTCGTCCGTGACACTGATCGTCGCCGCCGCATCGCCGTTCCACGGCCATGTCCAGCCAGTCCTCACCGTCGCATCGGACCTGGTGCGGCGCGGGCACGAGGTCGTCGTGCTGACCGGGAGCCGGTTCGCCGAGGACGTACGGGCCGCCGGTGCCCTTCATGTGTCGTTGCCGCCCGCCGCGGACTTCGACGACCGGCAGCTGGACCTGTACTTCCCCGACCGTGCGGCCTTCCCGCCGGGACCGGCGCAGTTGGAGTACGACATGAAACACGTCTTCGGTGATCCGACCGCCGCCCAGTACCGTGCCCTGCGGACCCTGCTGGCCCGTCGGTTCCCGGCGTCCGTGGTCATCAGCGATCCGCTGTTCCTGGGGGCGACGGCCCTCAGCCTGTCCGCTCCGCCCGGCCGCCGGCCGGTCACCATCGGCCTCGGCATCACCATGCCGACCCTGCTGAGCGAGGACGCGCCGCCCATCGGGCTCGCGATGCCGCCCCTGGTCGGGGAGGGCGCGAAGAAGCGGCACCGGGCCATGAACGACCAGGTCAGGGAGGTCTTTTCCGGTGCCCAGCGGCATATCGAGGAGAACTTCGGGGAGAGCGGCACCGAGTTGCCCGGGTTCGTCCTCGACTGCCTGGTGACCGCGCCGGACCACTATCTCCAGCTGACCGTCCCGGAGTTCGAGTACCCGCGCGGCGACCTGCCGGCGTCCTTCCGGTTCGTCGGTCCGCTGCCGGCCGTGCCGCGCCCGCCGCGGCCGCTGCCGGACTGGTGGGCGGAGGTGGAGCACGCGGAACGGCCGGTGGTCGTGGTCACCCAGGGGTCGTTCGACAATCGCGATCTCGGCAGGCTCGTGCGGCCGGCCGTCGACGCCCTGGCCGGCGAGGACGTCCTCGTGGTGGCCGCGACGGGGCGCCCGGACGGTCCGGCCGTGGTCGAGGCCGCCGGAGCCGTACCGGCGAACGCGCGCATCGGCGGGTACGTGCCCTTCGACGCCCTCCTCCCCCACGCGTCCGTGCTGGTGACCAACGGTGGGTACGGCGGTGTGCACGAGGCGCTGCGGCACGGGGTACCGCTCGTCGTGGGCGGCGACGGAGAGGACAAGCCGGAGGTGGCGGCCCGCGTCCAGTGGAGCGGGGCCGGGGTCGATCTGCGCACCGGGGATCCCTCGCCTGCGGAGGTCCGCGACGCGGTGCTCGCCGTGCTCGCCGGACCCGGCCACCGCAAGCGCGCACAGGCCCTGCGGGCCGCGTTCGAGCGCCATGACGCGCTGGAAGCCGTCGCGGAGGTGGTCGAGGCGGCCTAGGGGCCGCTCCCCCACGGCGTCGGCCTCGTAACCGCCCCCCGACGACGGCCGCCCAGCCGCTTCCCACCGCCCGTCCCGCCGCGGACGCCCCGTGCCACGCCCGGAATGTCCAGCCCCGTGAGTGCCGACCCGCTGCTGCCTAGCATGAGGATCCGGCAGGGGGAGGACGGGGCGATGACACCGATGCCACTGCGGTTCGCGGTACTCGGGGAGTTACGGGTCTGGCGGGACGGGACCGAGGTGGCACCGGGACCGCCACTGCGCCGTACCCTCCTCGCCCTGCTGCTGGCCCGGGCGGGCTCCCCGGTGCCGTTGCCGGACATCGTCGACGCGCTGTGGGCGGACCGGCCTCCGGCGCGCGCGGTGAACATGGTGCACCGCCATGTGGGCGAGCTGCGGCGGATGCTGGAGCCGGGGCTGCCGCGGCGGGCCGAGGGCAGGCTGCTGCTGCGCGGCGGGGGAGGCTACCGGCTGCTGGCTCCGTCCGACTCCGTGGACCTGCTGCTGTTCCGCCGGCTCGTGGCGAGGGCCAGGGAGCACCGCGAGGTGCGGCAGGCCGTCGGGGTGTACGCCGACGCGCTCGCCCTGCGGCGCGGCCGGACCGCCGGATGTCCTGCGCAGGCGCCCGAGCATCCCGTCTTCACGGAGCTGGACCGCGAGTACGACGCCGTGGTGCGCGAAGCGGCCGAGGTGGCGCTGCGCGGTGGCCGTGCGGAGCACGTCCTGCCCGCCCTCTCCGAGAGCGCGGCCCGTCACCCGCTCGACGAGGGGCTCCAGGCCCTGCTCGTCCGCGCGCTCGCGGCCACCGGCCGCCGGGCCGAGGCGCTGGACGTGTTCCGTTCGACGGCCGGCCGGCTCGCGGACGAGCTCGGCGTCGATCCCGGCCCGGAACTGGTCGCCGCACAGCGGCGGGCGGTCGCCGGGCCGGAGCCCGGGGACTCCTCGTGGCGCGCGCAGGCCGAGCCGGCGATCCCGGAGCCGGCGGCCGTTCACCCCGGCAGCCCGGACCTCCCGTCCGTCGCACCTGCCCAACTGCCGCCCGCCCTCCCGGTCTTCGTCGGCCGAGCCGCGCAGCTGAACCGCCTGCGCGCCCTGCTTGACGAGGCCTCCGCCGAGGGCGGTGGAGCCGCGCCCGCGGTCGTGCTCAGCACCATCACCGGCCCGGCGGGCGTCGGCAAGACCGCGCTCGCCGTACGTCTGGCGCACGAGGCGGCCGATCGCTTCCCGGACGGGCAGTTGTACGTCGACCTGCGGGGTTTCGAGCCCGCCGGACGGCCCACGCGACCGCAGGACGCCCTGCGGGGATTCCTGGACGCCCTCGGCACCCCGGCCTGCCGGACACCCGAGGGGCTCGACGCCCGAGCCGCCCTGTACCGCAGCCTGACGGCGGGGCGCAGACTGCTCGTCCTGCTCGACAACGCGCGGGACGCCGCCCAGGTCCGGCCCCTGCTGCCCGGCACACCCGGCTGCCTGGTGCTCGTCACCAGCCGCAACCGGCTCGGCGGCCTGGTCTCCGCCGACGGCGCCCGCCCGCTCACCCTGGGCACGCTCACGCCGGCCGAGGCGCGCTCGGCGCTGGCCCTGCGGATCGGCGCCGCCAGGGTGGCGGCCGAGCCCCGGGCGACGGAGGAGATCGTCCGGCTCACGGCGCGGCTGCCCCTCGCGCTGGCCGTCGTCGCCGCCCGCGCCGCGGACCGGCCGACGTTCCCGCTGGCGACGCTGGCCGCACAGCTGCGGGCCGCGCACGGCGGGCTGGAGGCGTTCCGGGACGCCGACCCCGCGCTCGACGTGCGGGCGGTGTTCTCGTGGTCGTACGACGCGCTCGGGGCCGGCGCGGCCCGCATGTTCCGGCTGCTCTCCCTGCGTCCCGGGCCGGAGCTGACCGTCGAGGACGGCGCCGCCCTCGCGGGTGTGCCGGTCTCCCGGGCCCGGGCCCTGCTCGTCGAGCTGGCCGACGCGCACCTCGTCACCGAGCGCACGCCCGGCCGGTACACCTGCCACGGCCTGCTCCGCACGTACGCCGCCGAACTGGTCCGCGCCACCGAGAGCGAGGACGAACGCCGGGCGAGCCTGCGCCGGTTGCTCGACCACTCGCCCTGCGGGCTCATACGGCACCCGGTCACAAGCCAGGCACACTTCGTCCACTGCCCCCTGCCTACGCTCCCGCAACCACCCACACCCTTCCATCGGGAGCGAATCAAGTGACGTACACGGTGATCAACGGCAACCGGCTGTTCCACACCGACGAGGGGCCGGGCGCGGACGGCACCGGCGGCGAGACGCTGCTGCTGGTGCACGGCGGGACCTGCGACTCGCACGACTGGTCGGCGCAGATCGGGGCGTTCTCGGCACGGCACCGGGTGATCGCCCCGGACCTGCGCGGCCACGGCCGGTCCACCGGGCTGTCGGGCGGGATGCGCCCCCGTGAACTGGCCGCGGACCTCGCGGAGCTGCTCGACGGCATCGGCGCCGGTCCGGTGGTCGTCGTGGGGCACTCGATGGGTGCCGTGGTCGCCTCCGTCCTGGCCGTCGAGTACCCGTCGCTGGTGCGGGCCGTCGTCGCGGTCGAGCCCGGCTACGGGTTCGAGGCGGAGTTCGCGCCGCAGCTCGCCGCCGCCTTCCGCGTCCCCGACCCGGTCGGTACCGCCGCCGCGGTCCTGGGCGGGCTGGAGAACCCGGCCGCGACCGGCCCCGAGGCGGACGCGCTGCGGGTCTGGCACCGCCGGCGGATCCTCGCCATGGACCCGATGACCGTGCGGGACGTATTCCACGGCCTGTTCGACGAGGCGGCCGCCCCGCTGACCGTACGGCCCGGCGTCGAGAGCTACCTGGCTCGCCGGAGCTGCCCGGTGCTTTCGGTCTCGGCGGCCGCCTCGCTGAAGGCGAAGGGGATCGACGGGGACTGGGAGGCGGTCCTGAGCCCGCACCCCCACAGCGCGTCGGCCGTCCTCGAAGGGGTCGGGCACTGGCTGTTCCAGGAGCGGCCGGCCGAGTTCAACGCGCTGGTCCTGGGCTGGCTGGAAGGGCTGCCGACCGCCTGACAGCGGGCGGGCCGGGGCGCCGGGGGGGCGGAACACACGGGGATGCGGGACACGGTGACCACGAGGGTGACGATGCGGTTCGAGGTGCTGGGACCGGTGCGGGTCTGGCGCGACGGCCATGAGGTGGGGCTCGGCGCGGCCCAGCAACGGCTGCTGCTGGCCCAGTTGATGGCCCACGCGGGTCTGCCCGTCGCCATGGAGGAGTTGCAGCACGCCCTCTGGGGCGAGTCGCCGCCGGGCTCGCCCGCCAACGCGGTCTACCGGCACGTCGGTGTGCTGCGCCGGCTGCTGGAACCCGGGCTGCCGGTCCGCGCCCCGGGCCGGTGGCTGGCACGGGACGCCGGCGGGTACCGGCTGCACGCGACGCCCGAGACCCTGGACCTGCTGCGGTTCCGGGAACTCGTGCGGCGGGCACGGCAGAGCGGGACCCGGGACACGGAGGCGGCTGTACCGCTGCTGCTGGAGGCGCTGGACCTGCGCACCGGGCCGGTCGCCGGCGGCGTGCCGGTGGAGGCGCGGTCCCACCCCGCGTTCAACGCCCTGGAGCTCGAACACCTGGCGGTGGTGAAGGAGACGGCCGACGTGGCACTGGCCACGGCCCAGGCCGGGCGGCTGCTCGCCGTCCTGCACCGCGCCGCGGCCGAGCACGCGCTCGACGAACCGCTGCAGGCCCGCCTCGTGCGCGCGCTCGCGGCCACCGGGCAGCGGGCGGCGGCGCTCCGGACCTGGCAGCTCGTCCGGGCCCGGCTCGCCGACGAACTGGGCGTCGAGCCCGGCTCCGAACTGCGGGCCGCGCAGCAGGAGGTGCTGCGCGAGGACACCCGCACGAAGCCGTCCGAGCCGGACCGGGGCGCGCGAAGCGCATCCGAGCCGGGCCGCGGCGCGCGGAGCGCACCGGTCCGGCTGACCGTGGTGCCGGATGCTCCGGCGACCGTCGCCGCCCAGCCGGGCGCGCCCGGTCCGGCCACTCCGCGTCCGACAACTCCCCATCCGGCCGCCCCTTTCGTCCGGCCCGCCCAACTGCCCGCCGACCTCGCCGCGTTCGCGGGCCGGCGGTTCGAACTCGCGCACGTGGCGGAGCTGTCGGCGAGGGACGCGTCGGGCACCCGGATCGCCGTGATCAGCGGGATGGGCGGCATCGGCAAGACCACGCTGGCCGTGCGGTGGGCGCACCGCGCCGCCCACCGCTTCCCCGACGGGCAGCTGTACACCAACCTGCGGGGCTTCGACCCGGGCGGGGTCCCGGCGGATCCGGCGCAGGTGCTGCGCGGGTTCCTGGAGGCCCTCGGCGTACCCCCGCAGCGGACACCCGCCGGGGCGGACGCCCAGGCGGGTCTCTACCGCAGCCTCCTGGCCCGGCGCCGGGTGCTGATCCTGCTCGACAACGCGCGGGACGCCGAACAGGTGCGCCCCCTGCTGCCGGGCAGCCCCGGCTGTCTCGTGGTCGTCACCAGCCGCGACCGCCTCCTCGGCCTGGTCACGGCCGAGGCCGCGCTCCCCCTGGCCCTGGACCGGCTCTCGGCCGCCGAGGCCCGCGAGTCGCTGACCCGCCGCCTCGGCGCCGACCGCGTCCTGGCGGACCCGGGGGCCGTCGACGAGATCGTCACCCGCTGCGGGGGACTCCCCCTGGCCCTGGCAGTCGTCGCCACCCGGGCCGCCGCCCACCCGCACTTCCCGCTGGCCGCGATGGCGGACGAACTGCGGACGACCCGCGGCAGCCTCGACGCGTTCACCGACGCGGACCCGGCCGGGGACGTACGGGCGGTGTTCTCCTGGTCCTACCGTGCGCTCGGCCCCGCAGCGGCCCGCCTGCTGCGGCTGCTGTCCCTGCACCCGGGTCCCGACGTCACGCTGCCCGCGGCGGCGGCCGTCGCGGGCGACGACCCGGCCGCGGTCCGCTGCCTGCTCGCCGAGCTCACCCGCGCCCATCTGCTCACCGAGCACGCGCCCGGCCGGTACGCCTGCCACGACCTGCTGCGTACCTACGCGGCGGAACGCGCGGCGGAGCACGAGGATGCGGGCGAACGGGAAGCCGCCGTACGCCGTCTCCTCGACCACTACCTGCACACCGCGCACGCCGCCGGCGGCGTCTACTCGCCCTTCTGGCGGCTCGGTCCGCTGCCCGCCGCCGCGCCCGGGGCGGGGCCCGGGTCCTTCGCCGACGACACCCGGGCCCTGCGCTGGTTCACGGCCGAGGCACGGGTGCTCTCCGCCGTCGCCGAAAGGGCGGCCGCACGCGGGGACCACGCCCATGTCTGGGGCCTGGCCTGGGCGTTGGAGCGGTTCATGGACCGGCAGGGTCACTGGCACGACTCCGCGGCCCTGCAGCGGCTCGGCCTCGACGCGGCCGTCCGCGACGGCCACCGCACGGCCGAGGCCCATCTGCACCGCGGCCTGGCCCGGGCCTCGGCCCGCCTGGAACGGTACGACGACGCCCGCACCCACATCCGGCACTCCCTCGGCCTGTTCGCCGCACTCGGTGACCGGCTCGGCCTCGCCCACGCCCACCGCAGCCACGGCTGGCTCCTCGACCGCCTCGGCGACCACGACGGCGCCCTCGACGCGGCCGACCGGGCGCTCGCCCTCTACCGGGCCCTCGGCGACCGTGCCGCGGAGACCAGCGCCCTGCACGCGCTGGGCTGGACCCACGTCCTGCGGGGCGAACACCAGCGGGCCGCCGCCTACTTCGAGGAGGCGCTCGGCGGCCTCGCCGGACTCGACGGCACCCGGTACGGCGAGGCCGGGACCTGGGACAGCCTCGGTGTCGCCCGCCACCACCTCGGGGAGCACCGGCGGGCCGTCGCCGCGTACCAGTGCGCGCTGCGGCTCTACCGCGAGGTCGGCGACCTGTTCAGCGAGGCCGGCACACTCCGTCACCTCGGCGACACCTACCTCGCCACCGGCGACCCCGGCGCGGCCCGCACGGTCTGGGAGCGCGCGTTGCGGCTGCTGACCCGGACCGACCCGACCGCGGCCGACGAGATCCGTACGCGTCTGCTGGCCCTCGGGGACGAGGTGCCGGCGCCGCGGATCGCCCTCGTGTCCGCGTCCCCCGAGAACCTGGCCGGGACCGCCGGGACCCGACCCGAGTGACGTGCCCCTTGCGGGCCCGGGCGCCGTACCGGCCTCGGCGCAGTACCGGCCTCGGCCGGTCGCCGGCCGGCCCTAGTCGGCGGCCAGTTTCCGCAGCGCCCAGGACGCGACCGGCGTGGGCAGGGTGCGCAGCGTGCGGACCAGCGTCGCCGTGGGCCACGGGAAGTACGCCTGCGCCGGTTCGTTCTCCAGGGCCCGTACGACGTGCCGGGCCGCCCGCTCCGTACTGATCTGGAACGGCTTGGGCAGCCCGTCCCCGCTGATGCGGTCGGTGGCGACGAAGCCCGGGTGCAGGGAGGTGAACCTGATTCCCTGGGGCTCCAGTTCGACGCGTGCGGCGTCGATGAGCGTGCGGGCGGCCGCCTTCGCCGCCGAGTACGGCCCCTGACGGGGGAGGCCCATCAGCCCCGCCAGGGAATTGGTGTGCGCGATCAGGCCCCCGCCGGGCTGACCGCGCAGCTGGTGGATCAGCGGGACCAGGTAGTTGACCACGACGTCGTAGTTCAGCGCCATGATCCGTGACACGTCCGCGACGTCCACCCGGTCCATGCGCATGTCCGGTCCCTGGCCGGCGTTCAGGAGCGCGACGTCGACCGAGCCGTACTCCTCGACGGCGGCCGCCACCACGGCGGCGGCCGCCCGTGGGTCCAGTGCGTCCGCCGGGATGTCCAGGCAGGCGCTGCCCGCGGCCCGGATGTCCTTCGCCACGGTGGCGAGTTCGGCCTCGCGCCGTGCCGTGATCACGAATCGGTTGGCACCGCGGGCGAGCAGGCGTGCCACCTCCGCGCCGATCCCCGACGAGGCGCCGACTATCAGAACCGTCCGGTCGGTGATGCGTGCCATGCCGTTCCTCCACTCGGTGGTGTCAGCGTAGGCAGGGTAAGTGGACGGAATGTGCGGAGGCGCACCTGCTTGCGTGGTGCGGGGCAGGCCCGGGCCTGTGCCGGGTCGCGTGAGAGCATGAATGCATGCGCCTGACCGCCGATGGGACGACGCCGGTCTCGCGGTCCGTCCTGGCGAACGAGCTGAGGACGGACGACGGTTACGTCTTCGAGCTGAGGGACCCGCTGTTGCTGCTGGCGGGCGACCGGATCGCGTTCGAGGACACCGTGCCGGTCGTCACGCGGGCTTCCGGAGAGCGGGTGACGCCTGCCGGCGACTGGTCCACGCGCTGCTCGGTCGTCCGGCCGGCCGGATGACCACGCCTGCGACTGCTCTCGCCGTCGACCAGGACCGTGATCAGCTCGGGGGCCACGATCGACCCCCGCCGTGGCCGGACCGACTCCCTTGCAAACAGCCGACGTCGAGGGTCGCAGCCGCGCCCCGGAGCAGGCCTGCGGGCCGGTCCAGGACATCGCGCGCCGGCCGTGTCCCGCTGGCCCCTGCCTCGCCGAATCCCCCTGATCCGGGCGAGCGGACCGCACCCGGCGAGCGCCTCGCCGTCCGCACCGAGCGGCCGGTCACCGTCGCCTAGGTCTTTTTCGATACCGCCGGCACGCACCGCCATGCGAGGCCCGCGGCGGCCAGGTAGGCGAGCGCGCCGATGGCCATGCTGGTGCGCAGCCCGGTGGTGTAGTCGGTGGCGGTGGCGAGCAGGCTGCCGCCGAGCGCGACGCCGGTGGCGCTGCCGATCTGGCGGGTGGTGTTGAACAGGGCGGAGGCGGCGCCCGAGTACGCCGCGGGTGCCGCACCCATGACGGTGGCGGTCGAACCGGTGAGGGCGAAGGAGGTACCGAACCCCGCGGCCATCATCGGCGCCACCAGCACCGGGTAGGCGGGGTCGGCGCCCGCCGCGGCCCACCCGGCCAGGCCCAGGGCCGCGAGGAGCATGCCGGAGACCACCAGCGGACGATGGCCGGTGCGGCGGGCCAGCCGCCCGGACAGCACGGAGGCGAACATGGTCATCGCCACCGCCGGGAACAGCGCCAGCCCGGTGCCGAGGGCGCTGAAGCCGCGCCCGCGCTGGAACTCCAGGCTGGCGGTGAACACCATGCCGTAGAAGGCGAAGTTGAACAGCAGGCCGATGACGGCTCCACCGCTCATCGCACGAGACCGCAGCAGGCTCGGCGGAAGGACCGGAGAGCGGGCCAGCCGCTCGCGCACGGCGAACGCCGCGGCGGCCAGCACGGCCAGACCCACCCCGGCGAGCACGGCCGGATCGGACCAGCCCCGGCGTCCGGCCTCGTTGAGCGCCGCGGTCAGCAGCGCCGCGGCCGCCACCACCGCGCACTGCGCCGGCCAGTCCAGTGCCCGGTCGGCGCGCCGGGGCGAGCACGCCACATGGCGCAGCGTCAGCACCAGACAGGCCACACCGACGGGCAGGTTGACGAGGAACACCCAGCGCCAGCCCAGCGTGGAGACGAGCAGCCCGCCCAGCAGCGGACCGGCGGCGGCCGCGATGCCCGCCATCGATCCCCACAGTCCGAAGGCCCGCGAGCGGGCGGCCGGCGTCGGGTAGGCCTGCTGAAGCAGGGCCAGCGAACCGGGCACGATCAGCGCCGCGCCGAGCCCCTCCACCAGCCGGGCCACGACCAGGAACGGGGCGCTCACCGCGAGCGCGCACGCGGCCGAGGACAGCGTGAACACCGCCACGCCTGCGCAGAAGACCCGGCGGTTGCCCACCCGGTCCCCCAGTGCGCCACCGGTCAGCAGGAACCCGGCGAAGACCAGGGTGTACCCGTCGGTGATCCACTGGATCCCGGTGAGCGAGGCCGACAGCTCGCGGCCGATCACCGGCACGGCGACGTTGATGGCCGTCACGTCCAGGATCACCATGAAGTACCCGGCGCACACCGCCAGCAGCGGCGCCCAGGCCCGCCGCGCGGACTCCGGAGCCGGCTCGGGAGAGGACACCGGCTCACCACCACCGGCCGACTCCGCGAACGCCACGGCACCGACTCCATCCCGTTCAACGGCATATGAAATATGACGTATGGCAGCAGAAGCCACCATCATGCACATATGTGGAGCTGTTCGGGCCGTTTCGCGTGTGACGTCCCGTCGTGCCCGCCGTCGGTCCGGCCCGCGATGTCAGGCCAGGGGATTCGGCAGCGGCAGATAGCGCGCGTCGGCGCCGTCCGCGCCGGTCCAGCGCAGCAGCAGGTTCGTCTTGCCCGGGAGGGTCGGGGACGTCAGCAGGTCGGTGACCTCCGGGAGCTCATGCCGGGCCAGCTCCCGTCGCGCCGCGGGCCACGGATCGAACCCGGGGTGGTGCTCTGCGAGCGCGGCGGCCACCTCGGTCAGGTGGTTGACGACCAGGCAGTACACCAGCCGCTCCCACCCGGCGGCCCGCTCCACGTCGGCCAGCAGCTTGACCCCTTCGGCGTCCCGGTACAGCGCCTGCACCGGAACGCCGTCCCCGTCGACGGCAACCAGGGTGTTCTGCAGATGCGCCTCGATGACGACGCCGTGCTCGGCGAACGCGGTGAGGGCCGGGGGTACGACCGCCCGCAGATACGCCTCCCACCAGGCACCCGGGTCCAAAGCCGCGGCCAGCGGGTCGCCGTCGAAGCCCTCCACCAGGCCCGCGGCGAGCAACGGGGTGGCCCCCGGCAGCAGCGCCCCGCGCAGCCCGTCCCGGACCAGCACGGCGAGCTCCTCGAAGGCGAAGCGGGCGGTGCGGTAGCCGCGGTCGCCGAGCCAGCCGGCGGGCCCGCCCATCGCCGTGAACGCGGCGGTCGCGGCCGCGTTGGTGCGGCGCAGTCTCCGCAGGTCGTGGGCCCACAGGCGGCGGATGTCATTGGTGATCCGGACGTCCAGGCTGAACTTCAGGAAGAGATCCCGCTCCGGCTCGTACACCGTGCGGATCGCGGCCGTCGGCCAGGTAGTGAACCCGGTCCCGCCGAGGCGCAGCAGCCGCCCGTCCGCGAAGGCCGGGGCGAGGTCACTGGCGACCAGGTCCAGCTGCCAGGGGTGGGCGGGCAGCAGCCGGTAGCCCCGCGGTACGGCGCCCGAGGCGTCCAGGGCGTCCAGCGCGGCGGTGTCGCCCTCCTCCACCACCTGGTCCTCGCGGACCGCGAGCAGCACCAGCGGGAACCGGGCGTGCGCCTCGGGGGCGTACGGCAACCAGGCGGCGACCGGGCCGCCGCCGCGCGCCTTGGGGGCGGGGTGGTAGGGATGGCCGGTGATGAGGGACTGTTCCGAACGCAGATACGGGTCGTCGGGCGCCGTCGCCCGGGCGCGTGCCGTGAGCAGCGCGGCGACCGCGTCCCGGCTGTCGATCATCTCGGTCGGCAGGTCGCCGTTGGACAGCCCGGTGTGGCCGCGCAGTTCCTCGGCGACGAGTTTCACCAGCTCGGCGTGGCCGACGTGGTGCCAGGTGCCGTCCGCGTACACCTCGGGCGCGGCCGGCCGGCGTTCGCCGCGCACCCGCAGCAGCCGACCGCCGCCGGGCAGCCGGTAGACCCGCGACCGCCCTTCCCCGGCGTCCGGGAGCGGCTGGGCCACCTCCCGCAGCAGGCAGTTGAGCAGGGGTGCGGCAGCGTACGCGTCGGCGCGCTCGCCGACGGCGTCGCTGGAGGGCATGAGGTCCACTCGTTCCATTCGTTCTCTGCGTCTCGTTCTCTGCGTCCACAGAGTCCGATCGTGATCAGTATGTCGCTCGTCACCGGTCATCATGACCCCCGTACCCGTCACCGAGGAGCCCTCCCGTGCACCCTCCCTCCCCCATCGAGACCCGGCTCGCCGCGGAGCTGACCGAGGTGCGGCCGGATCTCGTCGACCGGTACGAGGCGGAGCTGCCCGGTGCGCGGGCGGCGGTGCTGACCCGGCTGTGGCGGGCGCTGGCCCACGAGCCGCTGCCGTGGGTGACGCGCCGGGTGCACGGGGCGCACAGCCTCGCCCTGCGGCTGGCCGACGGGCGGGCGCTGCACGGCCCGCGGGCGGACCCGTACGCCACCGACGGGTATGTGACCGCCGTGCGCCTGGACGGGGTGGCGTACGACGACCCGGCGCGGCTGACGACGGATCTGGGGTGGCCGCACTCGGGTGGGTTCGCGGCCGAACTCGGGCACAGTGCCGCGTCGCTGGCGCTCTCGCGGGCCGACCGGGAGTTTCCCTCGAAGGAGTGGCCGGACCGTGACTGGGAGTGGGAGCAGCGGGTCGTCGACGGGCACCCCTTCCACCCCAACTGCCGTTCCCGGCCCGGTTTCTCGGTGGCGGAGCAGCTCGCGTACGGGCCGGAGCACCGGCCGGCCGTACGGCTGGAGGCGGTCCCGGCCGCGGTCGGGGACTGCCTGCTGACCGGCGACTGGCCGGACGAACTCCGGGACGGCGGGCGGCTGTTGATCCCGGTGCATCCGTGGCAGAGCGCCCATGTCCTGAAGGGTGGCTCCGCCGGGCACTGGCGGGACGCGCATCCGCTGATGTCCCTGCGCACGCTCGCGCTCCCCGGCGGGCCGCATGTGAAGACCGCGCTCAGTGCCCGGCTGACCTCGTCCGTGCGGGACATCTCGGCGTACTCGGTCGGCACGGCGGCGACGTTGTCGTCGTTCGCGGCGGACCTGGCGGCCCGCACGGACGGCCTCCTGCACGTCACCCGCACCCTGGGCGCGGTGACCGCGGGCTCCCCCGACCTCGCGGCGCTGCTGCGCGAGTCGCCGGAGGTGTACTCGGCGCCCGGCGAGCGGGTCCTCCCGGTGGCCGCGCTGGCCACCACCGCCCTCCCCGGATCGCCGTCCTGGCTGGCCGAGTTCACCCGGCTCGCCCTCACGGTGGGGCTGCGGCTGCTGGACCTGGGCGTGGCCCTGGAGGCGCACGGCCAGAACCTCCTGGTGGTGCTCTCCGGGACCGGGGCACCCCTCCGGCTGGTCTACCGCGACCTGGCCGACATCCGCCTCAGCCCGGCCCGCCTCAGCCGTCACGGCATCACCCCGCCCGACCTGACGGGCCGCCTGGTCACGGACGACGAAACGATGCTGCGCCGCAAGCTGTTCGGCTCCCTGGTCGCGGGCGCGCTGGCGGGCACGGCGGGTTCGGGACCGGCCCTGGCGGCGGCCCTGCAGGCGGCCGTACGGCACCTGCCCGCCTCCCCCGACCTGACGGCCCTGCTCGAAGGCCCCCTGCCGGCCAAGGCGTTGACCCTGATGCGGCTGTCGCCGGAAGTGCCCGGGGACCAGTGGGCAGCACTGCCGAACCCGCTCGCCGACGTGCGGTGAACGCAGACGCCACGTGAACGCAGACGCCCAGTGAGCGCCGCCGCCCGGTGAATGCGGTCGCCCGCCGACCGCCCGACCCCGGCGGGTGAGCGCACCGGCCCGCCCGCCGCACTCCGTTGGCCTGCCGGTCACTCCGGTTTCGGGCTCCGGACCCCGTTTTGGAGCCCGGCACCATTGATCAATAGGATCCGCCGATGATCAGAACACATCGGCCGGCGGCAGGGATCTGCGCCCTGCTCGCCGCCCTGGCGGCCGGGATCGCGTTCCCCGGCCAAGCGGTCGCCGACGAGACCACACAGGCCGCCCCCAAGGTGGAACTCGTGCTGGACGTCAGCGGCTCCATGCGGACGGCGGACATCGACGGCGGGACGCGGATGGCCGCGGCCAAGCAGGCGTTCAACGAGGTGCTGGACGCCACCCCCGAGGGGGTCCAGCTCGGCATCCGCACACTGGGCGCCGACTACCGCGGCAACGACCGCAAGGAGGGCTGCAAGGACACCGCGCAGCTGTACCCGGTCGGCACGCTGGACCGCACCGAGGCGAAGACCGCCGTCGCCACGCTCTCGCCGACCGGGTGGACCCCGATCGGCCCCGCGCTGCTCAAGGCGGCCGACGACCTCCAGGGCGGTGACGGGACCCGCCGTATCGTCCTGATCAGCGACGGCGAGGACACCTGCCAGCCGCTGGACCCGTGCGAGGTGGCCCGCGAGATCGCCGCCAAGGGCGTCGGGCTGACCATCGACACGCTCGGCCTCGTCCCGGACGCCAAGACCCGCGACCAGCTCAGCTGCATCGCGGACGCGACCGGCGGCACGTACACCTCCGTCCAGCACAAGGAGGAACTGACCGACCGGGTGGGCCAGTTGGTGGACCGGGCGGCGGACCCCGTGGTCACGCCGGTGGCCACCGAGGGGACGGACCAGTGCTCGTCCGCGCCCACGTTGAAGTCGGGGCTGTACACCGACCGTGAGGAGTTCGGGCAGCAGCGCTGGTACAAGGTCGACGTCAACCCCGGCCAGGAGCTGCGGGCTTCGGTGAGCGTCGCGGCCGACCGGGCCGTCAACGCCGACTACGGGGTGCTGCTGCGCGCGGTGACCGTGCACGGGCGGGAGATCGTCCGCGGCGAGGCGTCGGGCCTCGGCCGTACGGACGTCATCTCGACCGGGCTGCGGTACCCGAAGGCCGAGAGCGACGACGAGGACACCACCCCGGAGACCGTCTGCCTCCAGGTGACCAACTCCTTCTCCGCCGCGGCCGGGGTGAAGACCAGCCCCGGTCTGCCGGTCGAGCTGACGGTCGACGTGGTGGACGGGCCGTCGAAGGCGAGCGACGTGGCCTCCTTCGGTCTCGGCCGCGGCTGGTGGCTGCTCGGCGCACTGGTGCTGACCGGCTTCCTCGCGGGTCTGGTGTGGGGCTGGGTGTCCCGCTGGCGGGTCGCGGTCTGGAGGACCAACTGATGTCGATCACACGTGTGTTGAGCACCGCCCTGCTGGCGGTGGGCCTCGCGGCGGGTCCCGCGGTCGCCGACTCCTCGCCCTCGCCGAGCGCCTCTTCGGACAGCGACGCGCCCACCCAGGCGGGCACGTCCTTCCGTACGGCGACCGAGATCGACCAGGGTCAGCAGGCGACGGCCAGCGGTTCCACCGGCGACTACCTGTACTGGTCCTTCCCGGCCGACGCCGGCCAGCGTCCGGACGTCAAGGCGAGGGTGAAACTGCCCGACTCGCACGCGGCGCAGACCTGGCAGATAGACGTGTACGACGGGCTGCGGCGCCGGCAGGCCTGCCAGTACGGCGCGCAGACCCGCACGGCCGCGCAGGGCACCGCGACGGTGGAGCTGGCCTGTGTGATGCGCACCGTCCGGGCCTGGTCGGAGCCGTGGGCCGACGACCCGCTGCCCGGCACGTACTACATCCGGCTGACGGTGGTGAACCTGACCTCGGCGGACCTCGGCCAGCCGGTGGGCGCCGAGGTGAAGGTGGACTCCAAGGACATCGGCGGCTCGGCGGCGGTGGACGGCTCGCTGGCCAAGCCGCTGGTGCCGGGGATCGCCATCAAGTCCGACTCGGACGAGGACAGTTCCTCGTCGACGAAGTCGGCGGTGCTGTCCTCCATCGAGCCCGACGACGGCTGGTCCTCCGGCTGGTGGACCGACCGCTGGGTGTGGACCGGGATCGGCGGGGTGCTGGCCGCGCTGGCGGGCATCGGCGGGTACGCGCTGACGCGGGGGGCGGGGCGGCCGTCACGAGTGCCGCCGGGCATGTGATCCGATTCCGACCCTGATGACTGGGCCCCGTTCGCGGCGGCCCAGTCGTCGTCTCAGGCCTCTCGCAGCTCCTTGGCCAGGGCGCCGTCCCCGGTCACCGTCACCCGGCCGGTCCGTACCGCCTCCGGCAGGCCCAGTTCGCCGCGGGCCAGGGCCGTACCCGTCCCGGTGTCGAGGACGAGTCGTGCGTCGGGCTCCGCCGGGGCGGGGCCGTCGCCGTACACCGGGCCGCCCTCGGCGCCGACGTGGAGGTGGAAGTGCCCCTCTCCCAGCCGGACTTCGACGAGCCCCTCGCCCTCCAGGCCCGCCAGGCCCCGCAGCAGCGGCAGCGCGAACCAGTGGGCGCGTACCGCGTCGGTCGGCCGGCGCTCGCCCAGTTCGGGTTCGCCCCACTTCCCCAGCGCCTGCAGCACTGGGAGCAACTCCCGCCCGCGCTCGGTGAGTTCGTAGACGTACGCCGCGGCCGGCGGGGGCAGCCGGCGCCGGGTGGCGACCCCGTCACGCTCCATGTCCTTCAACCGGGAGGCCAGGACGTCCGTGCTGACCCCCGGCAGATCCGCGTGCAGGTCCGTGTAGCGGCGGGGACCGGCGAGCAGCTCCCGGACGATCAGCAGGGTCCAGCGGTCGCCGACGACGTCGAGGGCGCGGGCTGCGGAACAGTACTGGTCGTAGCTTCGGCGAGGTGACATGCGACGCAGTCTAGACAAGATGTTGGACTTTCCAAGCTCATACTTGGTAAAACCAAGCAACACGAGTTTCCGGAGGGGCGCATGGAGTTCCGGCAGTCCAACAAGCTCAGCGAGGTCTGTTACGAGATCCGCGGACCGGTGATCGAGCACGCCAACGCGCTGGAGGAGGCGGGCCACAGCGTGCTGCGCCTGAACACCGGCAACCCCGCGCTGTTCGGCTTCGAGGCGCCGGAGGAGATCCTCCAGGACATGATCCGGATGCTCCCGCAGGCACACGGCTACACGGACTCGCGCGGCATCCTCTCCGCCCGCCGGGCCGTGGCGGGGCGCTACCAGACGCTCGGCCTGGAGGTCGGCGTCGACGACGTCTTCCTCGGCAACGGCGTCTCCGAGCTGGTGTCCATGGCCGTCCAGGCCCTCGTCGAGGACGGCGACGAGATCCTCGTCCCGGCCCCCGACTTCCCCCTCTGGACCGCCGTGACCACCCTCGCCGGCGGCAAGGCGGTGCACTACCTCTGCGACGAACAGGCCGACTGGTACCCGGACCTGGCCGACATGGAGTCGAAGATCACGGACCGCACCAAGGCCGTGGTCATCATCAACCCGAACAACCCGACCGGCGCGGTGTACCCCAAGGAGATCCTGGAGGGCATCCTCGACCTGGCCCGCCGGCACGGCCTGATGGTCTTCGCGGACGAGATCTACGACCAGATCCTGTACGACGACGCCGTCCACCACTCGGTCGCCGCCCTCGCCCCCGACCTGGTGGTCCTGACCTTCTGCGGCCTGTCGAAGACGTACCGGGTGGCCGGCTTCCGCTCGGGCTGGATGGTCGTCACCGGCCCGAAGCAGCACGCCAGGGACTACCTGGAGGGCCTCACCATGCTGGCCTCCATGCGGCTGTGCGCCAACGCCCCCGCCCAGTACGCCATCCAGGCCGCGCTCGGCGGCCGCCAGTCCATCCGCGAACTCGTCACCCCCGGCGGCAGGCTGTACGAGCAGCGCATCGTGGCCTGGGAGAAGCTCAACGAGATCCCCGGCGTCTCGTGCGTCAAGCCGAAGGGCGCCCTCTACGCCTTCGCGCGCATCGACCCCAAGGTGCACCCGATCCACGACGACGAGAAGTTCGTCCTGGACCTGCTGCTCCAGGAGAAGATCCAGGTCGTCCAGGGCACCGGCTTCAACTGGCCCGCCCCCGACCACTTCCGCATCCTGACCCTCCCCCACGCGGAGACCCTGGAGACCGCGATCGGACGGATCGGACGGTTCCTCAGCGGCTATCGGCAGTAGGGGACCAGCAGTGGACCGCGGGGGCCGTCCGGGTAGGTCCTCCCCATGACCCAGCCCATGACGCAGCGGCCGCTGCTCCTCCTCGACGTCGACGGCCCCCTGAACCCCTTCCGGGCCCGGTTCCTGCGGCACCGCGGGTACGTGACCCGCAGGCTGCACCCCGCCAACTGGTCTGCCCGCCAGCGGCCCGGCTCCCGCAGGCTGCGCCGGGGGCTGCGGGTACGGCTGCATCCGGAGCACGGGGCCCGGCTGCTCGCACTGCCGTACGAGCTGGCCTGGGCCACCACCTGGATGCACGAGGCCAACGAGATGATCGGGCCGGTCGTCGGGCTGCCCGAGCTGCCCGTCATCGAGTGGCCGGAGCTGTTCGCGAAGGATCCGGACGGCCTGTACTGGAAGACGCGGACCGTCGTGGCGTGGGCGGCCGGGCGGCCGTTCGTGTGGGTGGACGACTTGGTCACCGAACTCGACGTCCGCCATGTCGCCGAGCACCACGACGGCCCCGCACTGCTCCTTCCGGTGGACCCACGGCACGGCCTGCGGGCGCGTGAGTTCGCCGAACTGGAACGCTGGGCTCATAGCCTCTGACGTATGGCTGATGTCTTTCTCGTCCGGCACGGTGAGACCGAGTGGTCGCGGTCCGGACGGCATACCGGGTGGACCGACGTGCCGCTCACCGAGCACGGCAGGGACGAGGCGCGGCGGCTGGTGCCGCTGATCCGCTCGCACCGCATCGGTGCCGCCTTCGTCAGCCCGCTCCGGCGGGCCCGCGAGACCGCCGAGCTGATCGGGGTGCCCGACGCCCGGGTCGACGCCGACCTGCGGGAGTGGGACTACGGCGGCTACGAGGGCGTGACCACCGTGGAGATCCAGCGCACCCGGCCCGGCTGGTTCCTGTTCACGGACGGGGTGGCGCCCGGTCCGCCGGAGCATCCCGGGGAGAGCCCGGAGCAGGTCGGGAAGCGGGCCGACCGGATGCTGGCCAAGGTCGAGGCGGCCCTCGCCGACACGGAGGGAGTCGTACTGCTCGTCGCCCACGGGCACTTCCTGCGCGTCCTGACCGCCCGCCGCCTCGGCCTGCCGCCGTCCGCCGGCGCCCTCTTCCAGCTGGCGACCGGGACGCTGTGCCGGCTGGGCACGGAGCACGAGCGGCCGGTGATCGCGGGCTGGAACATCCGGCCCGGCGGATAGCGGGACCGCGTTGTCGGTGCCCGGCCGTAACCTTCGGAGAAGGGATCAGGACCGCGCTCGACGCCGGGGAGGTGTGCACCGTGACCCGACCGCCCACCGCCGCGCAGCGGCGGGTCATCGACGCCGCCGACCCGGTCACCGGACGGCTGCGCGGCACGGAGGCGCAACTGGCGGCGCTGGTCGGGCGCGGGCTCGCCTTCCGGCACCCGCGCCCGCCGCACGACCACTTCCTGACACCGGCCGGGCACCGGATACGGGAGGCTCCGGAGCCCTCGACCACGACGGAACCCCGGGCCACAACGGATGCCGAGCCGACCGGGGGCTTCGCCGCGCGGGTCGGCGGGGAGGACGCGGCCGACGCCGGGCCCGCCCGCGCCCGCGAGGTCCACAGCGCCTGGCAGGGGCTGCTCGAACTGCGCCGGATGACCAATCCCGACGGCGCCACGGACCGGCCGTGCGGCTGGGAGCGTACGCATCTGGTGCGGGCCGCCGCACTCGCCCTGGAGGCGGCCGGGCAGCCGCCCGAGGGGCCGGACACCCCCGGGTACCGGGTGCGGGCCACCCCGCAGCCGGAGGCGGTCGCGGTGTACGCGCCGGCCGGCGAGCCGCTGCGGGCGTGCGCGGCCGCCCTGGAGCGGGCGGGCTGGCAGGCCGGTGAATACACCGAGCCCCGGAGCAGACAGCGCTATCTGCTGGCATCGCCGCGCCGGGTGTGACCCTCGTGTCAGGATGCCGTCAAAGGATCAGTGTGTCGTACACGAGAAGGGGCAGTCGTGAGCGAACCGTATTCCGTCCGCGTCACAGTCCGTGGCTACGAGACCGATGTGCAGGGCCATGTGAACCAGGCGGTGTACATCAACTACGCCGAGCACGCCCGCTGGTCGCTGCTCCAGGCGGCCGGGGTCACGCAGGCCGAGCTGATCGGGCGGGGCGTGGGCCCGGTGGGACTGGAGACGACCATCCGTTACAAACGGGAGCTGCTCGCCGGTGACGAGGTCGACGTGACCTGCGCGTTCGAGTGGAGCGGCGGCAAGACGTTCCGGGTGGTCCAGAAGATCACCAAGGCGGACGGCACGCTGGCCGCCGAGGTCGACGCGGTCGGCGGGCTGCTGGACCTGAAGGCCCGGAAGCTGGTCGCCGACCCGCGTGAGGTCTTCAAGGAACTCACCTCGGACCCGGAGCTGTTCGGGTTCTGAGAGCCGGCGGGCCCGTCGGTTCCGATCCGTCTACGCGTCGAGCAGTTCGGGCTGGTGCTCGGCGTCGTAGGCCGCCCGCGCCTCCGCGATGTACCCGCGGTTGCGCTCGGCCCAGTCGGTCAGCCGCAGCAGGGTCTCGTGCAACTCCAGCGCCACCGGGGTGAGTGCGTACTCCACCCGTGGCGGCACGGTCGGGTACACGGTGCGGGTCACCAGCCCGTCGCGCTCCAGGTTGCGCAGGGTGAGGGTCAGCATCCGGCGGCTGATGCCCTCGATGCCGCGCTCCAGTTCGGTGAAGCGGATGGGCCCGTGCGAGGCCGCGACCAGGATCTGGACGCTCCATTTGCCGGCCACCCTGTCAAGAACCTCACGGACCGGGCAGGCGTGCGCGTTCACGACCTGGACGGTTACATCGGTGTTCCTCCGGGACATCCGACTGCCTCCTTACGCCGACTCCCATGGTCACCCACGATGTCCTCCGTTACAAGTCGTGCACCAAGGGACCGATACCCGGCTCCGCCGGAGAACACGGAGGCCACAGCGCCATGACGGCTGCCACCACGTCACCGACGCGCACACGGCATCGAACGTACCCCCGCCGGGCAGCTCTCGCCATCCTGTGCGCGGGGGCCCTCATGACGATTCTGGACGGCACCATCGTGACCGTCGCGCTGCCCGCGATCCAGACCGACCTGGGCTTCTCCGGGGCGGGGCTCGCCTGGGTGGTGAACGCGTATCTGATCCCGTTCGGCGGACTGCTTCTCCTGGTGGGCCGAATGGGTGATCTGCTGGGCCGCAAGCGGATGTTCACGGCCGGGCTCGCCGTGTTCACCGTGGCCTCCGTGCTGTGCGGGCTGGCCACCGGCCAGGGGCTGCTGATCGCCGCGCGGGCCGTACAGGGCGTCGGCGGGGCGATGGCCTCGGCGGTCGTGCTCGGCATGCTGGTCGCGCTCTTTCCCGAGCCGCGCGAACAGGCCCGTGCCATCGCGGTGTTCAGCGCGGTCGGGTCGCTGGGCGCCACGCTGGGCACGTTCCTCGGCGGGGCGCTGACCCAGGCGCTGAGCTGGCACTGGATCTTCCTGATCAATCTGCCGATCGGCGTCGTCGCCTGGGCGGCGGCGGTCCGGGTGCTGTCCCCGGAGCGCGGCGCCGGGCTCCGCGACGGCGCCGACTACCCGGGCGCGGCGCTGGTCACCGGTGCGCTGATGCTCACCGTGTACGTCGTCGTGGGCTCCGCCGACCGCGGCACGGCCATGACCCTGCTGCTGACGGCGCTCACCGTCGCCCTGTTCACGGCGTTCACCGTCCGCCAGACGCGCGCCCGACGCCCGCTGCTGCGCCCCCGCCTGTTCCGCTCCCGGACGCTGACCGGCGCGAACGCCGTGCAGGTCCTGATGATCGCGACGATGTACGGCTTCCAGTTCATCGGCGCGCTCTACCTCCAACGGGTCCTGGGTTTCGACGAGTTGGCCACCGGCCTGGCCTTCCTCCCGGCGCCGGTGGCGATCGGGGTGCTGATGACGACCCTCTCCGCGCGGGCGATCGGCCGCTTCGGGGCGTACCGGGTACTGCTCGCCGGGCTGGTGCTGATCAGCGGCGGCATGGCGCTGCTGAGCCGGGCCCCCGCCGACGGCTCGTACGCCGCCGATGTGCTGCCGCCCATGCTGCTGATGGCGGCCGGGTTCGCGGCCGCCATGCCCCCGCTGACCGGTCTCGCCATGTCGGGCGCCGCCGAGGAGGACGCCGGGCTTGCCTCGGGGCTGTTCAACACCACGCAGGTGGTGGGCGGTTCGCTGGGGCTCGCGGTGCTGAGCACGCTGGCGGCGAGCCGCACCGGCGGACTGCTCGACCGGGGCGCGGAGCTGGTCCCGGCCACCGCGGAGGGCTACCGGCTGGCGTTTCGGGTGGCGACCGGGCTCGCGGTGGCCGCCCTGGTGCCGGCGGGGGCGGTACTGCGGCCGCGGAGCCGGTGAGGCGCGGTCTAAACTCCGCGCACACCAAGCCCCGTCGGTCTCAACCCGTCGCCCAGGGCCGCCCGTCGATCTCAGTCCACCTCGAAGAGCCCCTTGTTGTCCGCCGCCCAGGTCCGGAAGGTCCGGGCCGGCCGGCCCAGCACCTCGGCCACGTCCTCGGTGAGCACCGCGTTGCCCCCGGCGCGGACGAACGCCAGGCCGGTCAGGACACCGTCCGCCCGGGTCCCGTCCATGCCCCAGGCCACGCGGAGGAAGTCACGGGTCTCGTCCGGGGACAGGTCCCTGGTCGGGACCGGGCGGTCCAGGACCTCGGCGAGCACGGCGGCCTGGCCGGGGACGGTGATCGCCTCGGGACCGGTCAGGGTGTACGTCTTCCCCGCGTGCCCGGTGTCCAGCAGGGCCCGCACGGCCACCTCGGCGATGTCACGAGGGTCGATCACCCCCGACGCGCCGTCCCCGGTCATGTTGGGCACCGGCTCGCCCGTGCGCAGGGCCTGGAGCCAGGTCAGCGTGTTGGACGCGAACGAGGACGGCCGCAGCACCGTCCAGGCGAGCCCGCTGTCCCGCACGGCCCGCTCGCCGGCCACGTGCCACGACCCGGACGGTCCGCTGGCCGGGTCGCCGGTGGCGATGGCGGAGAGCTTCACGAGCCGGTCGGCGCCCGCGGCCCGCGCCGCGGCGACCAGCGCCGCGTCCTGCCCCTCGTCGGGGCCGGGCGGCCGCAGCAGGAACACGGCCGTCGCCCCGGCCAGCGCGGCGTCCAGGGCGGCCGGTTCGCCGTAC
Organism: Streptomyces sp. NPDC047061; assembly: GCF_040643955.1. Lineage (NCBI taxonomy): Bacteria > Bacillati > Actinomycetota > Actinomycetes > Kitasatosporales > Streptomycetaceae > Streptomyces > Streptomyces sp. NPDC047061. Next base: position 136,024 of record NZ_JBEYVI010000019.1, on the reverse strand, counting down.
GCCCCGCGGACCGCCTCCACGCCGGCGGGCAGCCGTGCCTTCGCCGGGTCGCGGGTGAGGGCGCGCACCTTCGCTCCGCGCCCGGCCAGTTGTCGTACGACGTCACGTCCGATGGTGCCCGTGGCACCCGTCACCAGGATCATGTGGTCCACGGTGGGCCCGCCGGGGCGCCCCGCTCTTGGAAATTCCGGCACGCCCGGCCCGGCCGGGCGCCGGCACCGGGCCGTTACGGTGGAAGGGTGCCGATGACCATCGCCGAGCCGCTGCCGACCACGCCCGAGGCGCTGCGCCCGTGGGTCGAGGAGGTGCGGACCATGTCCTTCACCGACCCGCCCGAGGGGACGTTCGTGCAGTTGCCGGACGCGGGGACCAAGGTGGTGCTGCGGGTGACCGGGGACGGGCGGCGTGACGTGCTGGCCGTCGGGCCGCGGGTGCGGGCGGCCTACCACGAGGGGAAGGCCCATATCGCGTGTGCGGAGCTGCGCCTCGCGCCGGGAACCGCCCGGGCGCTGCTGGGTGTTCCGGCCGCCGGGCTGGTCGGCCGGGTGGTGCCGCTGGACGCCCTGCCGGGTGGGGTGGCCCGCCGGTTCGCGCGTGAGGTGCGGTGGCTGGATCCGCGGGAGGCGCTGCCCCGCATCGCCGAGGTGCTGCCCGGGCTGCTGGCGGAGCAGGCGGACCCGGCCCGGACGGCACTGCTGCGGGCGGGCGCGGCCGCGCTGTCGGTGCGGATGGACCGGACGCCCGCGCAGGTGCGGGACGTGGCCCGGGAACTGGCCGTGAGCGAACGCCAGTTGCGGAACCTGTTCAGCGACGGCGTCGGGGTCTCCCCGAAGCACTACGCCCGTATCGAGCGCGTCCGCACGGTCGCCGCCCGGGCGGGCAGCGCCGGCTGGTCCGAACTGGCCGCCGCCACCGGCTACTTCGACCAGTCGCACATGACGACCGACTTCCGTGCCCTGATGGGCGTACCGCCCCGCTCCTACTTCAGGGGCCGGCTGCCCGCGACGACCCCCTGCCAGGCGATCCGGCAGCCCTGAACCCGGACGCGCGGTCACGGTCCCAGGTACCGGGCGTGACGCCCCGTTCCCGTAGTACCGCCTTGCGCACCTTGCCGGTCTCGGTGAGCGGCAGCTCCCCGACCGCCTCGATGTAGCGGGGAACGGCGAACGCGGGCAGTTCGCGGGCGCAGTGCCGGGCCAGGTCCGCCGGGTCCGGCAGGCAGCCGGGCCGCAGGACCACGGCCACCATCACCTCGTCCTCGGCCAGTTCGGAGGCGACCGGGAAGGCGGCGGCCGTGACGACCGCGGGGTGCGAGCGGACGGCCGCCTCCACCTCGTACGAGGAGATGTTCTCGCCGCGCCGCCGGATGACGTCCTTGATGCGGTCGACGAACCGGAACCAGCCGTCGGGCTCGCGGACCACGCGGTCGCCGGTCCGGCGCCAGGAGTCCGGGGCCGGTTCGGGGTCGCCCAGGTAGCCGGTGGCGAAGGCGAAGGGGCGGTGGCTGCGGACGAGGAGTTCACCCGGGGTGCCGTCGGGTACGGGGACGAGGTCCGCGTCGACCACTCGGGCCCCGAAGCCCGGCCGGACGGTGCCCATGTAACCGGGCCGGTGGTGCTCGGGGGTGGAGCCGATGACGAGGTTGGTCTCCGTGGAGCCGAAGCCGTCGACGAGCGTGACGCCGAACCGCTCGCGGAAGGGCTCCCAGAGCGGGCCGGGCGTGGCCGGGGAGAGGCCGCGGCGCACCCGGTGCGCGCGGTCGTCCGGGCCGGGCGGCCGGGCGAGCAACATGGGGACCATCGCGCCGAGCAGGTGGACGGCGGTGGCACCGGCGTCGGCCGCCTGCCGCCAGAACCGCGAGGCGGAGAAACGCTCGCCGATCACGACGCACGCGCCCACCGTCATCGCCTGGGCCAGGGTGTTCAGGGCGTTGGTGTGGAAGAGCGGGAGGCAGGTGAACAGCACGTCGTCACAGGTGAGGCGCAGGGCGTCCGAGACCGTACGGCCCCACCACACGAACTGGGCCTGGGGGCAGCGGACGCCGCGGGGCGGGCCCGTGGTGCCGGAGGTGAAGAGGACGGCGGCGGTGTCCTGCGGGCGGACGGGGGCAGGGGGCAGCGGCGTGGCGCCGTCGGGGTGCGGAGGCAGGCCGATGACCTCGCCGGGGCGTGGGGCCTGGGCAGCGCCCGCCGTCCACACCGTCCCCCGGTACCCGGCCTCGGCCGCCCGCCCCGCCGACTCGGGCTCGGCGTACAGGAACCGGGGCCGCGCCTCCCGCAGCGCGTGCTCCAGCGACCGGCCGCGCAGTGCGGTGTTCAGCGGTACCGCGACCGCGCCCAGCCAGGCGCAGCCGAGGAACAGGTCCACGAGTTCGACCCGGTTTCCCAGCAGCGCCGCCACCCGGTCGCCCGGCCCGCAGCCCCGGGCCGCCAGCGCCCCGGCCGTACGGGCCGCCGCCTCGCGGGTCTCGGCGTACGTCCGTGCCGTCCCGCCGACGCGCAGGAACGGGCGGTCGCCGTACCGCTCGGCGGCCGCCTCGACGAGTTCCGGCACGGTCAGGCCGGTGGCGATCACTTCGACGTCCCGGTGTCGTTCATCGCAACACCCCTGCGTCATAAAGGTATTGGATCCGTTCCGGGGAGTATCCCGCCACCTCGCGCAGCACCTCCTCGGTGTCGGCGCCGAGCAGCGGTGCGGGGCTGCGGACCGAGCCGGGGGTCCGGGTGAGCCGGATCGGCGGGCCTTCGTGGAGGAAGGCGCCGGCGGCGGGATGCGCCCTGCGGACGTAGAAGCCGCGCGCCCTCAACTGCGGGTCGTGTTCGACCAGTTGCCGCCCGTCCTGCACGGCCCCTGCGGGCACCCCCTGCTGTTGCAGCAACTCGCCGGCCAGGTCGGCGGGAAGCGTACGCGTCCACGTGCCGATCGCCTCGTCCACGAGGGCGCTGTGCCGCCTGCGGCCGGCGGCCGTCGCCCCCTCGGAGACCAGGTCGGGGCGTCCGATCACCCGGCACAGCGCCGCCCACTCCTCGTCCGAACGGACGCTGACGGCAAGCCAGTTGTCCGCGCCCAGACACCGGTACACGCCCTGCGGGCTCCACACCGGATGCGTGTTGCCGATCGGGGACCGCGCGGAGGTGAGCAGGCTGGTGCCCATGTGGGCCGCGATCGCCTCCAGTTGGGAGAGGTCGATGTGCTGCCCGCGGCCGGTCCGTTCCCGGTGCTCCAGCGCGACGAGGGTGGCCAGCGCCGCCTGGAGTCCGGCCACGATGTCGCCGTGGCCGTAGATGACCCCGACCACGTCGCCGGGCCCCCAGCCGGTGAGGCCGGTGAGCCCCGAACTCGCCGAGACGGTGTCGGCGTACGACACCCAGCCCGCCCGGGGACCGGTGTGGCCCATGCCGGACATGCTGACGTAGACGAGCCGGGGGTTGATCTCGCGCAGGGTGTCCCAGCCGAGGCCGAGCCTGGTCATGACGGTGGCGCTGAAGTTCTCGACGAGGACGTCCGAGGACGCGACGAGGTCACGCAGCACGGCGACGCCGTCGTCGGTGCGGGTGTCGAGGGCGAGGCTGCGCTTGTTGCGGTTGACCTCGTTGAAGTAGCCGTTGGTGTCCGGGTCGGTGTGGGGGCCGCGGGAGAGGTGCATGAAGGGCGCGAACCGGGTGGGGTCCGGGCGGCCGGCCGACTCCACCTTGACGACGTCGGCACCGTGGTCGGCGAGGACCTTGGTGCAGTAGGGGCCCGCGAGGACCCAGGTCAGGTCGAGGACGCGGACGCCGTCGAGGGCGGGACGGGCGGAGTCGCCCTCCCGCACGGACACCGGGCGCCGCTCGGCGAGCAGGCTCTGGTCGGCGCCCGCCACCGGGACGGTGAGAGAGGTGATCCGGTGCCCCTCGGGGAACGCGAACGGGAATCCGAGATCGGTGCGGCCGTCGACCTCGGTGAAGAAGCCGCGCGCGACGAGCTGGGGGTTGTCCGGCAGTTCGGCCGGTACGTCGACGGCGGCCCAGGGCAGCTTGCGGTCCTGGGCGCGCTCCGCGAACCGCGCCTTCGGCCAGGTGCCCGCGAAGTCCTGGACGACCTTGAAGACGTGCTCCTGGTACTTCTTCCGCTCGACCGGGTCCTGCCACCGGGGCTCGGTGAGGTCCGCCTGCGCGCCCTGCTCGCACAGCCAGTCGAGCAGCGCGTCCCACATCCGCGGGCTGCCGCCGAGTCCCCCGCCCAGGTGGCCGTCGGCGGCCCGGAACAGCCCGTGCGGGACCAGCGGGTGCACCCGCCCGGGGCGGGACGGCACCCGGTCCTCGTGCAGGTAGGCGAGGGTGCCGGCCTCCAGGGCTGCGGCGACGCAGGCCTGCGCGGAGACGTCGGCGAGCTGTCCGGGGCCGCGCCGGCGCGCCCGCAGTCCCAGCAGGGCGGCGATCGCCGCGTTGACGCCCGCGAGGTGTTCCGCCTGGTTCTCCGGCAGGTGCAGGGGCGGGCCGTCGGGGTCGCCGACCTGGGCGAGCATCCCGCCGAGGGCGGCCACGACGAGATCGGTGCCCTGCCAGTGGCTGCGCGGGCCGACCAGCCCGAAGGGGGTCACCCGGACATGGACCAGGTGGTCGAGGCCGCTGGTGTCGGCGCCGTCGGAGGTGCCGTCCGGTGTGCCGTCGAGGAGGATGTCGGCGCCCGCGAGCAGGCGGCGCAGCTCATCCGGCCCCGAGACGGTCACCGAGCGCTTCCCGGCGTGCCAGTGGGCGAAGCCGACCGGGTCCTCCCGCCGGCCGGGATGGCCCTCGGCGGGTTCGACCAGGACGACCTCGTAGCCGACACCGACCAGCAGCCGGCCGGCGAAGCGGGTGAAGGGGCTGGTCAGTTCGACGACCCGCGGGGTTGCTGCTGCGCTCACCTGTCCTCCTGTCGTCCTGTGTTCGGGTCAGCCGTGCCGCTGGTTCAGGAAGCCGTCGACCACGCTGTGGAAGTCGTACGGCCGCTCCTCCTGGAGGTGGTGGGAGGCCTCGTGCATCACGTGCAGGTTCCCCCTGGGGATCATGCGGGCGAGCATCAGCGGGTAGTCGGGGGTGAGGAAGGCGTCCTGCATGCCCCACATGAACAGCACGGGGGCCTGGATGGAGCCGAGTTCGGCGGTCAGGTCCTGCCAGTCGCCGCGCGGGTTGTCGGAGGCGCCGGCCAGTGCGGTCTCCTCGGGGTCGAGGCTCTGCTCGTAGCGCAGCCGTACCGTGCCCTCCGGGATCGCCTCGGGGTCGTACCACTCCAGGCGGGCCATCAGCTCGCGCATCTTGGTGAGGGACGGGCCGTCGCCGCCGTAGTAGACGTCCCGGGCGTTGCGGCCGCGGCGGCCGCCCTCCGGGAGCGGGGCGAGCGGGCCGTAGAAGACCGGCATGCTGCCGGTGACCACCAACGACCGGACGCGCTCGGGGTACTTGGCGGCCAGGTTCAGCGCGATGGTGCCGCCCCAGGAGTTGCAGACGAAGTCGGCCCGGTCGATCTCCAGGGTGTCCATCAGGGCCACGGTCTTCGCCGCGTGGTAGTCCCACATGGGGCCCTCGATGACGGGCTTCGCCGACCTGCCGTACTGCAGGATGTCGACCAGCAGACAGCGGCGGTCGGCGGCGAACAGCGGGGCGACCTGTCCGAAGTCCGACCAGCCGGTGCAGCCGGGGCCGCCGCCGTGCAGGAAGATCGTGGGGCTGCCCGTGCCCAGCTCGATGTAGTGGTACTTGACGCCGTCCGCCTCCGCGTAGGCGCCCTGCGGGGGCGCCTGGATGTCCATGAGATCCATGAGCGGATCGTGCCGGGCGGCCCGGGCGGGTCCAAGCGGGGCGGTCCGCTGAGTGGTCCGGGTCTGTGGCCGCAGGGGTGCCGGCCTCCCTAAGGTCCCGGCATGCTGGATGTCGCTGAGGAAAGAGCCCAGGCGGCGATGGGCCACTGGGAGGCTCGCTCGCTGGGGGTCGTACGGGCCGAGGCGGCGGCCGAGTTCGCACGGGCCGCCGGGGACACCGCGCCCGCACTGGTGGATCCCGCGGACCCCGCCTTCGTGGTGCACCCGATGTACCTCGTCAGCCTGCTGCGGCCCGAACCGGGCGCGGAGCCCGGCGAGTTGAGGCCGGACGGCATGTACCGCGACGAGGTGCCGGGCACCGACGGGCTGGACGTCCGGCTCATGGCCGGCGGCCAGGCGGTGCGCTGGGTCGGGGAGGTACGGGTCGGCGACCGTGTCGAAGTACGCCGTGCGGTCACGGCCGTCGACCGGAAACGGCCGGATCTGCTCCTGATCACCGTCGAGAAGACGTACGCCGCCGAACGCGGCCCCCTCGTCGAGGTCACGCTCATCGAGGTCACGGAGAGGTTCATCGTGCGATGACGGAGGCGGCGACGACAGCGGCGGCGGAAGCTACGGCTGTGGAGACTGCGGAAGCGGAGGCCGCGGCGGTGGAACTCGTGCCCGACGAGGTCATGTTGCTGCGCTTCGGTGCGGTCACCCGCAACACGCACCGCATCCACTACGACCCCGGCTTCGCCCGGTCGGAGGGCCTGGCCGGGCCGGTCGTCATGGCGCAGCTGCACGGCTGTCTGCTGCACCGGGCGGCCGCGGCCCACGCCGGGCCCACCGGACAGGTGCGTGAGGTCTCGTGGCAGAACCGGGCACCCGCCCACCCGGGCGACCGGCTCACGGTGACCGCCTCCGTACGGGGCGTGGACCCGGCCAGCGGTGAGATCACCCTCGATCTCGTCGAACACCGGGGTGACGGTGTCGTCTGCTGCCAGGGCCACGCCGTGGTCGTCCGCCGGGAACAGTCACCGGACTGACCCGCCCGGCGGCCTGCCGGCGGGAGGCTGGTCGACTGGTCTGCTGGTCTGCTCAGGAGAAGTCCAGCACCACCTTCCCCACCGCCTCCCCCGTCCGCAGCCGCTCCACCGCCTCGGCCAGCCGCTCCGGCCGGTGCCGTTCGACCGGCAACTCCAGCTCGCCGGCCGCCAGTTCGCCCAGCATCCGGTCGACGTCGGCGGCCACCTCCCGGCCCCGGGTCATCAGGTTCACCGGCAGCAGCGAGACGTCGGCGAGCAGGAAGTCCGCGAGGTCGACGGTGAGTTCACGGCCCGCGGTGTACCCGACCAGGGCGACCCGGCCGCGCGGCCGGACCAGGCCCAAGGCGGCTCGCAGCACCGGCCCGCCCACGGTGTCGACGACCGCGTCCACCGGCCCGCCCACCGCATCCGCCGTCAACTCCCCCGCGAGGACAGCCTTCGCGGCTGCCGGGACCCGGTCGAGCTTGGCAGGCCGCCCGACCACGCCGATCACCTCGGCCCCGGCCCGCGCCGCGACCTGCACGGCCAGCGATCCGACCGCGCCCGCGGCGCCGGTGACCAGCACCCGCTCGCCGGGCCGCACGCCCGCCACCGTGTGCACCGCCGCCCAGGCGGTACCGGCCGGGGTGAAGAACCCGCAGGCGAGCGCGGGATCCGTGCCCTCCGGCACCGGGATCGCGGCGGCGTCCGGCACCAAAGCGTGGCCCTGCCAGCAGCCGTCCCTGCGCAGTCCGAGCCCCTTGCCGTTGATCCTGACCAGGCTGCCCACCGGGTGGCTGTCGGAGGCGAGCACGTGCCCGGCCCCGTTGGTGCCGGGCACGGCGGGCAGGTCCGGCAGGATGCCGAACTTCCCGTCCACGACGTTGAGATCGAGGTGGCCGACCTGTGCCGCCAGCATCCGCACGAGGGTGTGGCCCGGCTGGGCTTCCGGCACGGGCCTCTCCCGGAGCCGGGGCAGGACGCCGAACTCTTCGAGGACCAGGGCGCTCGACGTGCCGCTCACATTGCCGCTCACAGTTTCACTCCGTATCGACGCAGGACCCGGGAGGCCGCGATCCGCAGCACGCGGTCGAAGACGAACCCGAGGATGCCCAGGGTGATGATCCCGACGAACACCCAGTCGATGCGTCCGTAGTTGCGGGAGGTCCAGATCAGGGAGCCGAGGCCGACCTGGGCGGCGACGATCTCGGCGGAGACGATGGTCAGGAAGCTGTTGCCCATGGCCAGCCGCGCCCCGGTGACGATGTACGGCACCGTCGAGGGCAGTATCACGCCACGCAGGATCTGCCCCCGGCTCGCGCCCAGGCTCGCCGCCGCGCGCAGCTTGGACTCGCCGACCGACATCACCCCGGCGCTGGTGTTGAGGATGACGATGAAGACGGCCGTGTAGAAGATCAGCACCACCTTCGAGGACTCGCCGATGCCCAGCCAGACCACGGCCAGCGTGACGAAGGCGACCGGCGGGATGAACCGGAAGAACTCGATGTACGGCTCGAGGAGCTGGCGTACGACCTTGCTCTGGCCGACGAGCAGCCCGGCCGGTACGCCCACCAGCAGCCCGAGGCCCCAGCCGATCAGGATGCGGCGGCTGGAGGCGATGATCGAGTTGGTGAGGGTGCCGTCCTTCGCGAGGTCGCCGGCGGCGGTGAGGGTCTCGTGCGGGGACGCCACGAGCGAGGGGCCGTAGTGCACGGCCAGGAGCTGCCAGACGCCGAGGCCGACGAGAACGGAGACGGTGTAGAGGCCGGCGGAGCGCAGCCCGAGGACCGCCCTGCGCTCGGCGCGCGGTTTCGGCGGGGCGGTGGCGGTCACGGTGGTCACTGTGGTCACGACGTCTCCTCCACGTCCCGTTCCTGATCGAGTCCCTCGTCGAGGCCCTGGTCGGGTCCCTCGTCGAGGCCCTGGCTGCGCAGGGCCTTGCGGACCTCTTCGCCGATGTCCTGGCGCAGGCTGCGGCGCAGGTCGAGGGCGGCCGGGTCGTCCTCGTCCCGGGGCCGGGACAGGTCGACCGGGTAGACGGACTTGACCGAGGCCGCCGGGCCCGCCGTCATGACGACGACCCGGTCCGCCAGCAGGATCGCCTCCTCGATGTCGTGGGTGACGAACACGACCGTGCAGCCCGAGGCCTGCCAGATGCGGGCCATCTCCTCCTGCATGACCTGCCGGGTCTGCGCGTCGAGCGCGCCGAACGGCTCGTCCATCAGCACGATGCGGGGCTGGTTCGCCAGCACCCGCGCGATCTGCACCCGCTGCCGCATACCGCCGGAGAGCTGCCCGGGGAACCGGTCGGCGCAGTGCCGCAGCCCGACCAACCCCAGGTACTCGTCGGCCAGTTCGTGCTGCTCGGCGCGGGAGCGGCCGCGCATCCGGGGCCCGAAGGCCACGTTCTGCCGGACGGTCAGCCAGTCGAAGAGCGCCTCACTGCTCTGGAACACCATCCCGAGGTCCGGGTCGGGTCCGGTGACCGGCTGCCCGTCGACGGTCAGCCCGCCCTCGGACGGCCGGACGAATCCCGCCAGCGCCGACAGCAGCGTGGACTTGCCGCAGCCGCTCGGCCCGAGCAGACACAGGAACTCACCGGCGGCGATGTCCAGCGTGATGCCGTCCACGGCGTGGAAGGAGCCGAACCGGATCCCGACGCCGTCGACGCGGACGGCAGCGCCGTGCCCGCCCGCCCGGTCGTCGGCGCCCTCGGTCCGGGCGGGCGCCGGGCCCGTCTGGATGGCCTTCGTCATCGCTCACGATCCCTTCGTGTCGAACGGGAGTCGAACGGGAGGAGGCTGCTGCTGTCGGCCTGTGGCTCCATGGGCACCTCGGGGGGTTGGCGGGGAAGCTGCCTGGGGCGGTACCGGGGGGGCGGGGAATTCGCGCACCGTAGAACGTGCCGGGAGGCGCGCGCATGGCCGGTGGTCCGCTGAGCGGGACGCCCGCCCCGGCGGGCCCGCGGCGCGCCGGCGGTCTGCTCAGCGGAACGGTTTCGTAGGCCGCCACCTGCCGTGAGCCGAAGCTCGTCTCCACGCACCGACGGCAGCAGGAGGTCACGCACGATGACGACGGGTGAAGGCCCGAAGAACAGAAGCCGGACCGCGCCCGGCCGGCAGGACTGGTCTTCCTGGCCGCACTACGACGGCGCCGCCCAGGGCTTCCGCGGCTACTGGTACCCGGTCACCTGGTCCAGCCACCTGACCGGCAAGCCGCAGCCGTACACGGTCTGCGGCGAGAAGATCACCCTCATCCGGGACGGCGGCACGGCGTACGCCCTGCACAACCGCTGCCCGCACCGCGGGGTGCCGCTCTCCGAGGGCGACCAGCAGTTCCCCGGCACGGTCAGCTGCCCCTACCACGGCTGGACGTTCGACCTGCCCACCGGAAAGCTCAGCGCGGTCATCACCGACGGGCCCGGCTGCCGGCTGACCGGCAAGGTGGGCGTACGGACGTACGCGGTCGAGGAGCGCCTCGGCATGGTGTGGGTGTACATCCCGCTCGCCGACGAGGAGCCCCACCCCATCGACGAGCAGCTCCCCGAGGAGCTCGTCTCCAACCCCTTCGTGATGGGCGGCCGGATCGAGCCGCGCGGCGGCAACTGGCGGTTCGCCTGCGAGAACGGCTTCGACGAGGGCCACGCCAAGTACCTGCACCGCACGGCCCTGTGGCGGCTGTTCAAGCCGATGCCGACCTGGAACATCACCAGGATCGTGCCCCGCGGCCGCTGGATCTACCGGGTCCAGGACGAGGTCCACTGGGAGGCCGACTTCCCCGGCGTGGGCCGCTGGTCCAACAAGCGCTGGTGGAAGATGCAGCCGCCGAAGGAGACCTTCAACATCGGCAACACCGGCAAGGCGGACAGCATCAACCCGACGATCGAGGCCCAGGACTTCCCCGGCTTCGCGTCCCTGTCCATGCCGGGTGTGCTGCGGATCGTCTACCCGAACTTCATCCACTACGAGTTCTACGTCCCGGTGGACGCCGACCACCACAACTACGTCGGCGTGATGGTCAACTTCACCGAGGGCTGGTCGACCCTGCGCTTCTACGCCAAGTACCTGGGCGCCATCCGCTGGCTGTTCCACGGCCAGTTCTCCGGCCAGGACGCCTGGATGGTCGACGTCACCGACGCGCCTCCGGAGAAGCTCTACCGCCCCGACGTGTCACTGACCTCCTGGCGGAACCTCAGCGAGGAGGAGTACGGCAAGAAGCTGGCCGGGACGGGCACGGCCGGACCCGCAGCACCCGCAGATAAGGAGGCGTGAGCATGCGCCGCACCCTGTTCACCCTGCTGGCCGGAGCCGCCCTCGCGATCGGGTTGCCGCTGGCCAGGCGACGCTTCGAGCGCAGCACCATGACCCAGGTCCACAGGATCAACCAATGAACGCCGTGGCCGGCCTCGACGAGCGGCGCGCCGGCTGGACCACGGAGGCCTGGCGGCACGTCACCGCCGATCGGCTGCGTGAGCTGGTCGTGGGGCTGGTGGACATCGCGAGCCCTACGGGGGACGAGGGGCCGCTGGCGCGGCACATCGCCGGCACCATGTCACATACCATTAAAGATTCAACCGTCCAGCCCCTCGACGACCGCCAGGCCAACGCCTGGTCCCGCCTCAAGGGCGACGGCACCGGCCCCGACCTCATGCTCTACGCCCCCATCGACACCCTCACCGTGGGCGACGAGCGCGAGGATCTCCCCTGGATCGGCCCGGAGCTGCGGGAGGACATGCGACCGCGGGCGACCGTGTACGACGACCTGGTCACCGGCCTGGGCGCCTCCAACCCCAAGGGCCACGCGGCCTGCGTGATGATGGCCGCCGAGGCGATCGCGCGCGCCGGTGTCCCGCTCACCGGCGACCTGGTCGCGGCGTTCGGCGCGGGCGGCATGCCCACCAACGCCCGGCCCGGCAACCCCAGGCTCAACACGGGGCAGGGCGTCGGCTGTTCGTTCCTCCTGGAGCAGGGCGTGTGGACCGACTACGCGGTCATCGCCAAGCCCGGCTGGACGGTCTCCTGGGACGAGGTCGGCCTGGTCTGGTTCGAGGTGACCGTCCGCGGCACCCACACCTACGTGGGCTCGCGCCACCGGCTGCCGTACGACAACGCCGTCGCCCGCGCCGGGGAGGTCGCCCGGCACCTGGAGGAGTGGTTCGCCGAGTACGCCGAGCGGCACACCGGCGGCACGGTCGCCCCGCAGGGCGTCGTCGCCTCCGTGCGCGGCGGCTGGCCCCGCATGGCCGCGGTCACCCCGGCCTCCTGCACCCTGATGGTGGACCTGCGGATCGCGCCCGGCACGACCCCGATGCAGGCCAAGCGGGAGTTCCTGGCGGCCCTCGGCAAACTGCCCGGAGACGTCACCGCGGAGATGGTCCTCGCCGTACCCGGCACCCGGACCGACCCGGACAGCTGGATCCGCCGCTCCGCGACCGCCGCCTGGGAGGCCTTCGAGGGCCGCGAGCACGAGGTGATCCGCGGCAACAGCGGCGCCACCGACGCGAACATCCTGCGCGCCCGCGGCATCCCGACGGTGCGCGTCGGCATGCCGAAGGTTCCCCAGGCCGAGGCGCCCTTCGAGATCGACTTCGCGCGCGGGATGAACACCGTCTCCGTGCGGGCGATGGAGAAGCTGACCCGCCACCTGATCCGTACGGCGGTCGACACCGTCACCCGCCCCCGCACAGAGATCCCCGGAGACCCGGCATGACCGAGATCGTCCTGGGTGTCGGCGCGTCGCACAGCACGCTGATGAACACCCACTGGGACCAGACCTTCCACAAGGACCGCGCCGAACGCTTCCGCGACGCCCTCGCCGAGGCGCGCGACCGGCTCGCCGCCGCCCGCCCGGACACGGTGGTGCTGGTCGGCTCCAACCACTTCCGCGGCTTCTGGCTGGACCTCATCCCGAGCTTCACCCTCGGTGTGGGCGAGTGCATCGCGAGCGGCGAGTCGGGCACCCCGAAGGGCCCGCAGCGGGTCGACGTCCCGCTGGCCCGGCACCTCGCCGGCTCCCTCGTCGAGGACCACGGTTTCGACATCGCCTTCTCCGCCCGGCTGCAGATCGACCACGGCCAGTCGCACGCGATCCAGTACCTCCTCGACGGACTCGACGTGGAGATCGTCCCGCTCGTCGTCAACGTCTTCGCGCCGCCGCTGCCGACCCTGGAGCGCTGCGAGCGACTGGGCCGGGCCATCAGGGAGACGCTCCTCTCCTTCCCGGCGGACCGGCGGGTCGCCGTCATCGGCTCCGGCGGCCTCTCGCACCGGCTGCCCTGGCCGGACTGGCGGGCACCGGACGGCGACGACGAGGAGTTCATGGTCGACGCCTGGCTCAACGGCCGGGAGAACTGGCAGGACTACGACGTCCGGCGCCGCGAGATCATCCGGGCCGCGGAGGCCGCGCTCACCCCGGAGTTCGACGAGGAGTTCCTCACCCTCCTGGAGCGCGGCGAATCCCGCCGCCTGACCGGCCTCACCACCGAGGACCTGGAGAAGCGGGCCGGCAACGGCGCCCAGGAGATCCGCACCTGGCTGCTGATGGCAGCCGCCCTCGGCCACGTCCCCGGACACCGGCTGGCCTACGAGCAGCTGCCCGAGTGGCTCACCGCCATGGCCGTCGCCGTCCTCGACCCCGCGTCCCCCGCGCGCCCCGCTTCCCCGGCGTCCCCCGCGTCCCCCGAAAGGCAGTCATGAGCATCTGGACCGAACTGACCGGCACCGACCACCGTCTCGCCTACGTCGACGCCGGCGGTATCCGCACCCGCGCGCTGCAGGCCGGGCCCGAGGACGGCGAGCACGTCGTGTTCCTGCACGGCACCACCGGCCACCTGGAGGCCTTCGTCAGGAACATCCCGGTGCACGCCGCGGCCGGGTACCGCGTCCACGCCGTCGACATGCTCGGCCACGGCTACACCGACAAGCCGGACCGGCCCGGTGAGATCCCCGCCTACGTCGAGCACCTGCTCGCCTACCTGGACGCCGTGGGCGCCGAGCGGGCGCACCTGGTCGGCGAGTCGCTGGGCGGCTGGGTGGCGTCCTGGGCGGCGAGCGAGCACCCGGACCGGGTCGCCTCGCTCCAGCTGCTGTGCATGGGCGGCACGAAGATCAACCCGCAGGTGATGGAGCGGCTGAAGACCGCGACCAGGGCGGCGGCCCTGGAGGACGACATCTCCCTCACCCGGGACCGGCTGCGGCTGCTGTGGGCCGAGTGGGACGAGGACCTGGGCGAGGAGCTGACCCGGGTCCGGTACGAGATCTACCACCAGCCCGAATTCCAGCAGAATCTCGACAACCTGCTGGCCCTCCAGGAGGTCGACCGGCGCGAGCGCAACCTGCTGCGGCCGGACCGGATGGCCCGGATCAAGGCCCCCACGCTTGTGGTGTGGGCGAACAAGAACCCGTTCGGGGACGTCCCGGAGGGCGAGGCCATCGCCGCCGCGATCCCCGGGGCCCGGCTGGAGGTCTTCACCGAGTGCGGGCACTGGCCGCAGCATGAGAAGGCGGAGCTGTACAACCCGCTCAGCCTGGGGTTCCTCGGCGAGGCCGGCTGACGATACGGCCCGCTAACGGTACGGCGAATTTACCCCTGGCCTCTGGCCTGATCACGGGACGCATGGTTCCGTTTCCCGCATGACGCAGGACTGACTTCCGCATGGCAACGGATCGACCAGGAGGTTCCGCCCATGACCGTCACCACGGTCGGCCGCGCCGACACCACGCCAGCCGAACCCGCACCCGCCGTCCCGCGCGGTTCCGTCATCCCCCGGGCCGAGGCTCCCGGCCAGGACGCCATGAACTCGGTCCTGGGCAAGGTCAGGCCGATCCTGGAGGCGTTCACCGCCGAGGACGACGCGCTCTCCCTGGCCGAGCTGGTGCGCCGGACCGGGGTGGCCAAGGCGACCGTGCACCGGCTCGCCCAGGAGCTGGTCGTCTGGGGGCTGCTGGAGCGCTCGGGCTGCGACTACCGGCTGGGGCTCAAGCTCTTCGAGATCGGGCAGCGGGTGCACCGGCAGCGGATCCTGCGCGAGGTGGCCCAGCCGTACATGGAGGATCTCCTGCTGGCCACCCAGGAGACCATCCACTTCGCCATCCACGACAGCCTGGACGTCATCTACCTGGAGAAGATCTTCCCGCACCGCGGCCTGAGCGAGGAGTCCCGGGTCGCGGGTCGGCTGCCGCTGTACTGCACCGCGACCGGCAAGGCGATCCTGGCGTTCTCCCCCGCCTCCCTGTTCGCGGAGGTGGTCCGGAGCGGGATGAAGCCGCTGACCCGGCACACGGTGACCTCGCCGGGGCGGCTGCGCGCCCAGCTGGAGCGGGTCCGGGCCGACGGCGTGGCGACCGAGGCGGAGGAGATCAGGCTGGGCTACGCGAGCATGGCGGTGCCCGTCTTCAGCCCCCAGTCCACGCTGGTGGGGGCGCTGTCCATCACCGCGCCCACCTACCGGATGGACGGCCCCGGCCATGCCGTGGCGCTGCGCACGGCTGCCCTGGGCATCGCCAGGTCGCTGCGGTGAGCGCCGTACTGGACGAGGTCCTGGCGCGGGCCCGCGGGCTCGTCGGGGAGTGGGAGAGCGAGGACTGCGGGGTGCTCGCCGTGAAGGACTTCTGCCGGTACGCGGCGGCCCTGAACGACGTCGGCTATCTCCGCCGGGCCCGGGCCCAGGAGGCCGCCGGGGACGAGGTCGTGGCCCCCGCGCTGTTCCTCGCCGGGACGATGAGCTGGCAGGACGGCCCCGCCGAGCACGAGCTGCGTCCGGACGGGCTGGCCGTCCGGGAGTCGCCGTGCACCGCGGGACTGCCGGTCCGCCAGGTGCACGGGGGCCAGACGGTGCGGCTGCGGCAGACCCCGGTCGCCGGTACCCGGGTGACCGCCGCGCGGGCGGTCACCTCCGCGGACCGGCGGCAGGGGCGGACCGGCGACTTCGTGCTGCTCGGCGTCACCACCCGGTTCACCGCGCAGGACGGCGCCGAACTGATGGCGATGGACGAGACGATCGTCGTACTGGAGGGACCGTGAGCGGCGCGCCCGCGGCCGGGCAGGTCTGTTCGCCGCGTTCCTACACCCACACCCCCGTGCAGCTGTTCCGGTTCAGCGCCGTGTCGTGGAACTCCCACCGCATCCACTACGACGCCGGGTACGCCGCCTCCGAGGGGTTTCCCGGGGTCGTCGTCCAGTCCACGCTGCACGGCGAGACCCTCAGCCGGCACGCCCTGGACTGGGCCGGGCCGGGGGCCGAGCTGGCGTCGGTGAGCTGGCGCAACCGGGCCACCGCCGTGGCCGGGGAGCCGCTGACCTGGACGGGGACGGTCCGGGCGGCCGAGCCCTGTGACGGGGGTACGCGCGTGACGCTGGACGTCGCCGTGGTGAAGGGCGACGGCGTCCCCTGTGTCACAGGGCTCGTGGAACTCACCTGGCGTGCTGGTCGTACCAGCCCTTGAGCAGGGTGGTGCCGAGGTCGGGGGACTTCTTGACCAGCTTCTGTGCGAGCAGGAAGTCGACGATCTTCTGTGACGAGGTGACGTCGGCGCCGTCGAGGCCGCGGGCGGAGAAGGTGATCTCCGGGAGTACCTTCTCGGTGTCCGCGACGGGCAGTTTCACCTGCTTGTTCGTGGCCTCGGCGGCCGCCGCGGGGTCGGAGGTGACCAGCTTGTCCGCCTGGGCGACGGCCTTGAAGACCTTGCCGGCGGTGTCCTCGTTGTCCTTGAGCCAGTCCTGGTCGGCCAGCAGCCACTGCACGTAGCGCACCCCGAAGTCGCCGATGCGGGCGGTGATGTGGCCGCCGGACGCGGCGCCCTTGGCCGCCCAGGGCTCGTACAGCACGTACCCGTCGATCGAGCCGCGCTCCAGCATGCCGGGCATCTCCGGGGCCGAACTCTGCAGGATCTTCACGGACTTCGGGTCGATGCCGTTGTGCAGCAGGTACTGGTGGGTGGCGTACAGGCCGAGCCCGCCGATCGACGCCATGGTCCTGATCTGCCCGGGCTCGGTGATCCCGTCGCGGAGGACGACCTTGAGGTAGCGGTCGGAGGACTGGAAGACGCCGAGGGCGCGCAGGCCGGGGTCGTTGACCATGAGGGGCAGGGCGGTGGAGTCGGCGTTGGCCGCGATCTGCGCGGTGCCCGCGGTCACGGCCTGGGACGCGGCGGGTCCGCCCTCCGTCTTCACCAGCTCGACGTCGACGCCCGCCTTCCTGAACAGCCCGCGTTCCTCCGCGAGATAGAAGGGGGCGTACGAGGCGTCCACGCCGAGGGCGACCCGTACCGTCGGCAGCCCCGCCGCCGACACCCCCGCCGAGTCCGTCGTGCCTGCCGAGCAGGCCGTGGCCAGGAGCAGGACCAGTGCCGCGCCGACGGCACCTCTCCCGCCCGATGTCCTACCGATCGCGTCCGTGTGCATCTCGCCCTCCCGGGGTCGTGGTGCATGGGTGGGAGGACGGTCCCAGCGCCGGGCGGGGAGGTGTGAGCGAAGCGTCCTGCTGACCGGAACGGCCGGGGCGGGCGCGGCGTCCCGCTCACCGGGACGATGCGGCGCCGTCGCACAGGCGCGGGCCCGGCGTCCTGCTCACCGGAACGAACCCGTAGGGCGGTACCGGGCCCCGCTCCTACGCTCCCGGGTCATGAGTGTTCTCACCGACGTGCCGACGAGCACGGACGCACCCGGCGCGATCGAGACGGACATCCTGATCGTCGGCGCCGGTCCGGCCGGCCTGTACGGCGCCTACTACGCCGGCTTCCGCGGACTGCGGGTCGCCGTCATGGACGTCCTGCCGCAGCTGGGCGGCCAGATCAGCGCGATGTACCCGGAGAAGCCCATCCACGACATCGCCGGGTTCCCCGCGGTGCGCGGCCGGGACCTGGTGGCGAACCTGGTGGCGCAGGCGGAGCCGTACGGCCCCCGCTACCTGCTCGGCCACCGGGCCGTCGAGCTGACGCACGGGCCCGACCTGCTGCCGGTCGTGCGCAGCGACCGGGGGGCCGTGGTCCGGGCCGGGGCGGTCGTCGTGACCGGCGGGGTGGGCACCTTCACGCCCCGGCCGCTGCCGGCCGGCGAGGACTTCCTGGGCCGCGGCCAGGTGTACTTCGTGCCGGACCCCGTCGAGCACACCGGGCAGGACGTGGTGGTCGTCGGCGGCGGTGACAGCGCCTTCGACTGGGCCGCCGTCCTCGCCCCGATCGCCCGGTCCGTACGGCTCGTGCACCGCACCGCCCGCTTCCGCGCCCACCACGCGAGTGTGCAGAAGGTCCGCGACCTCGGCATCGAGATCATCACCGACACCGAGGTCGGCGCCCTGCACGGCACCGCGCGCGTCGAGCGGGTGGAGCTGCGGCACCGCGTCACCAGGGCGACCCTGGAGGTTCCGGCGGACACCGTGATCGCGGCCCTCGGCTTCATCGCCGACCTGGGCCCGCTGCAGCACTGGGGCCTCGGCCTGAACGCGCGCCGGATCGGCGTGGACACCCGGATGGCCACCAACCTGCCCCGGGTCTTCGCCGCCGGCGACATCACCGACTACCCGGGCAAGGTGCGCCTGATCGCGGTGGGCTTCGGCGAGGTCGCCACCGCCGTGAACAACGCGGCCACCGTCATCGACCCCGAGGCCGCGCTGTTCCCCGGGCACTCGACCGAGAACCCCGGGCATCCCGCCCAGAAGGAGAACTGACATGGCCTACGTCATCGGCCCGGCCTGCGTCGACATCATGGACCGCTCCTGCATGGAGGAGTGCCCCGTCGACTGCATCTACGAGGGCGAACGCAAGCTCTACATCAACCCCGTCGAGTGCATCGACTGCGGTGCCTGCGAGACGGCCTGCCCCGAGCAGGCGATCACCGTGGACCGGCTCGCCGACCCCGAGTTCCGGGCCGACAACCGGCGGTTCTTCGAGGAGACCCTGCCGGGGCGGGCAGCGCCGCTGGGGACGCCGGGCGGTGCGAACGGGCTCGGCCCGGTGGGCGTCGACACCCCGCTGGTACAGGCCCGTTGATGAGGGTCGGGATCCGCGTCCCGCCCTGCGACCGCGCCGACCGCGTGCTGGAGACCGTACGGCGGGCGGAGCAACTCGGCTTCGACGACGTCTGGTTCCCGGACTCCCAGCTGCTGTGGCGGGACGTGTTCACCACGCTCACCGCCGCCGCCCTGGGTACCGAACGCATCGGTCTCGGCACCGCCGTCACCAACCTGGCGACCCGCCACCCGGCGGTGGTGGCCTCCGCCGCCCGCAGCGTCGCCGAACTGGCGCCCGGCCGCTTCACCCTGGGCCTCGGCGTCGGCAACAGCTCGGTCGGCCCCGTCGGACTGCCGCAGAGCACCTCGGCGGCGATGCGCGAGGGCATCCGCCTGCTGCGCGCCCTCCTCTCCGGCGAGGAGTGGGAGTTCCCGGGCGGGGTCCGCTCACGCCTGCGCGACCCGGGCCCCGGTGTCCCCCTGTACCTGGCCGCCAGCGGGCCGAGGAACCTGCGGCTGGCCGGGGAGATCGCCGACGGGGTGATCCTGCTCAGCGGGGTCTCCCCGCGGACCCTCGCCCAGGCCGCCGCCCGGGTGGAGGAGGGAGCCGCCGCCCGCGCGGCCCGGCCGCCGCTCACCGTCTCCGCGTTCTGTGCCGTCACCGACGACGTCGAGGCCGCGGCCCGGCAGCTCAAGCCGATCTGCGCCTCGATCGCCCAGAACGGCGGGGCGCCCTTCCTGGCCCTCGCGGGCATCGGCGTCCACGTGCCGGAGAAGGTCGAGGGCGTGTACCCCGACCTGGTCCACGCGGAGGACTGGAAGGCCGCCGTCGACATCTGCTCGGCCTGGATCAGCGACGACAACGCGCTGCGGTTCGCCGAGGTGTTCTGCCTGTTCGGAACGGCCGACGAGATCGCCGCCCGGCTCCGCGCCCTGGAGGCGGGCGGGGTCGCCGGTGTGTTCCTCCAGCACGTCGGCTCCTACGACCCGCCCACCGACCTGATCGAGGCCGTGGGCAGCGCTGTACTGCCCCGAATCAAGTGAGAGCTCAAGTGAGAGCTTCAGTGAGGGAGAAGACCGTGCGAAAAGGCTATGTGCCCAGCAGGTTCGGCCAGTTGCACTACGCCGAGTGCGGCGCGGGCGAACCCGTTCTGATGCTGCATCAGACCCCGCGCTCCTGGACCGAGTACCTGGAGGTGCTGCCACTCGTCGGCGCGGGCTACCGCGCGATCGCGATGGACACCCTCGGCTTCGGGGCCTCCGCCAAGCCCGAGGGGCCGCACTCCATCGAGCGGTTCGCCGACGCGGCCGAGGACCTGGCCGACGAACTCGGCCTGGACCGCTTCCATCTCGTCGGCCACCACACCGGCGGGGTGATCGCGGTGGAGCTGGCCGCCCGTCTCCAGGACCGGGTGGCCAGTCTCGTGCTGTCCGCCACCCCGTTCATCGACGACGAGAAGCGCCGGACGGCCGCCGAGCGCAAGCCCGTCGACCATGTGGACCCGGTGCCCGACGGCTCCCACCTCCTCGACCTGTGGAACCACCGGCGCGGCTTCTACGAGGTCGGCCAGGAGGCCGCGCTCACCCGTTTCATGGTCGACGCGCTGACCGTCCTGGACCGCGTCGAGGACGGTCATGTCGCCGTCCGTACCTACGAGATGGACCGCCGGCTGCCGGACATCACCGCCCGCACGCTCGCCGTGTGCGCCCCCGGCGACCACTACTCGCTGCCGTCCCTGGAGAAGTTCGCGGCGGCTCTCGGCTGCGAGACCCGGGTGCTGTCCGGCGGACATGTGCCACTCCCCGAGCAGTTGCCCGGGGAGCTCGCGCAGGTCGTACGGGACTGGGCGGCGGCCGGGTAATCCGGTCACTTGAGGCCGATGTGCGCGCCGGGACCCAGCGGCAGGTCGAAGCCGTAGAAGACGCCCAGGATCGCCAGCCACACCACCAGGAACGGCACGGTGAAGATCGCCAGCCGGGAGATGAGGGTGCCGAGCCGGGCGTCGGGTTCGTAGCGGCGGAGCATCGCGAGGAGCAGGAAGACGTACGGGTTCATCGGCGTGATGATGCCGGTGGCCGAGTCGCCGATGCGGAACGCCGCCTGGCTGAGGGCCGGGCTCATGCCGAGCAGCATGAACGCCGGCACGAACACCGGCCCCACCAGCGACCACAGCGCCGACCCGGAGACGATGAACAGGTTCAGGCAGGCGGCGAGGAGCACGAACGCGACCAGCGCCCAGAAGCCCGTCAGGCCGATCGCGTCCAGACCGGCGGCCGCCTTCACCGCCAGCAGGATGCCCACGTTGGACCAGTTGAACAGGGCGATGACCTGGGAGGCCACGAACATCAGGACGATGTAGCCGGCCATGTTCTGCACGGAGCCGGTCATCGCGGTGACCACGCCCTCCGAGCCGCTGAGCGCCTTGACCGTGAAGCCGTAGGTCAGGCCCGCCAGCAGGAACGCCCCGAACAGCACCGGCACGATGCCGGTGAGCAGCGGGGAGGGCACCAGCGCCCCGCCGTCGCCGCGCAGCGGGGCGCCCTCGGGCAGCCACAGCGACAGCACCGCGGCCGTGTACGCGAGGACGACGAGCGCGGTGTACAGCAGGCCCCGGCGCTGGACGGGGGTGAGGGCCAGGTCCTGCTCCTCCTCCGGCTCGTCGGCGGAGGGCTCGTAGACGCCCAGGCGGGGCTCCAGGACACGGCTGATGAGGAACCCGCCCAGCAGACCGAGCACCAGGCTGCTGGAGGCGGTGAAGAAGTAGTTGACGAGAAGGTTCAGGTCGAGGCCCTTGGCCGCCGGCAGGACCGAGGCGGCCTGCTGGGTGATGCCGATGTAGAGGGCGTCCAGCGAGCCGATCGTGAACCCGGCCGCATAGCCCGCGCCGACACACGCGAAACCGCCGATCAGACCGGCCACCGGATGGCGGCCCGCGCTCTTGAAGACCACGGCGGCCAGCGGCGGCAGCACGATCGCGGCCACGTCGCTGATCATGTGCGCCTGGCAGGCGACCAGCGCGACCAGGTACGGCAGCAGCGCCCGGGGCGCACGGGCCAGGGTGGCCCGCATGACCGTCTCCAGGAGCCCGGCCTTCTCCGCGACCCCCACCGCCATGATCATGAGCAGGACGGCGGCGACGGGCGGGAAGGTCGCGAAGTTGGTGACGAGGTTCTCCGTCAGCCAGCGCACGCCCTCGCCGGTGAACAGCCCGGTGATCGGCTTGGTGTCGGTGGTGCCGGGGACGGTGACGTGCACGTCGCCGAGCGCGAGTGCCGTGGAGACCACGGCCAGCAGCAGGAAGAGGGCGGTGAACAGCAGGATCGGGTTGGGGAGCGCGTTGCCGACGCGTTCGATCAGCGCGAGCACCCGGTCGACGCCGCTGGGGCGCCGTCTGTCCGGGGACTCGCTCGGGGCGGGGAGGTCGGTGAGTGAGGACATCAGAGCCGCCCTTCCGGCGTTGCTGGCAGGAGATCCTTGCGTACGACGCCGTCCTGGACGACGCAGACGATGTTGGCGGGGTCGCCGAGGACGCCGATGTCCCGGAGCGGGTCCCCGTCGCAGACGACCAGGTCGGCGGTGCGGCCCTCGGTGAGGGTGCCCAGCCGGTCGGCGACGCCGAGGAGTTCGGCGGCGGTGCGGGTGCCGGCGACGATGGCGGCCATCGGGTCCATGCCGAGGTCCACCAGGTAGGAGAGCTCCATCAGGTTGACCCCGTGCGGGCCGACGGCCGCGTCCGTGCCGAGGGCGATCCGGGCACCGTACTCGATGGCCCGCGCGATGTTCTCCTTGGTGACTCCGGACCAGCGGGTCTTCTTCTGGTAGTGGTAGTCCGGCATCGTGTCCTTGTTGATGCCGGCGTAGACGGTGGACAGCGTCGGTACGACGAACACCCCGCGCTCGCCGGCCAGGTCGAGGGCGCGCTCGTCGAGACCGTAGCCGTGCTCGATGCTGGTGACGCCGCCGCGGATCGCGTTGAGGATGCCCGCGTTGCCCTGGGCGTGCGCGGCAACGGGCTTGCCGCCGTGCCGCCGGGCCTCGTCCACGACGGCCCGGATCTCCTCCTCGAGGAGTCCCTCGTCGTCGGGATCGTCATAGGGGCTGCCCATGCCGCCGGTGGCGCAGACCTTCACCAGGTCGGCGCCGTCACGCAGCACCCGGCGCACCGCGAGCCGGGCCGCCGCCGTGTCGTCGGCGATCTCGGACATCCCGGCGCTCAGGTCGGTCCCGTCGGGCAGCCGGACGTCGGCGTGGCCGCCGGTGTGGCTGATGATGCGTACGGCGGTGTGCAGCCGGGGTCCGACGACGCGGCCGCTCTCCACGGCCGTCCGGAAGCCCGCCGACAGGCCGCCGAGGTCACGGGCGGTGGTGATGCCGGCGTCCAGGGTCTGGCGCAGCCGGGTGACGGTGTCCAGAGTGACGAGGACCGGGTCGAGTTCGGCACGCCGCCCGGGATGCGCGGCATGTGCGTAGGCGAGGTGGACGTGACAGTCGAAGAAACCCGGCAGTACGGTTCGGCCACCGGCGTCGACGCTCCGCTCGTCGTCGGCGGCGGGCGGAGCGGTCGCCGCGGGACCGGCGTAGACGATGGAGCCCTGGGCATCGATGGTGACTACGGCGTCGTCCACCGGGGCGGCGCCGGTGCCGTCGATGAGGCGGGCGCCTTGGATCCGCAGAGCGGTCTGGGGGGCGTCGGTTTCCGTCATGGGATGCGGTCACTCCTCCTCTGTCGAGAACAGTCGGGGACGGGAGAAGGGAGTGTGGAATGCTGAGGAAAACCTGGTGTGACGATGCAGACTTCGCGCCGGATTCCCGCGCCGCGTGCAGAGAAGCGCCGCCCATGGGCGTGCAGGATCGTGCCGCCCCGGAGCTCGACGAGCTGGACCGGTGTGTCGTGCACGCCCTGCAGATCCATCCCCGGGCGCCGTGGACGCTCGTCGGCGAGGTGCTCGGGGTCAACCCGGTCACCGCGGCCCGGCGCTGGCAGCGGCTCCAGGAAGCGGGCCTGGCCTGGGTGACCGCCTACCCCCGGCTGTACGACCCGCGGATCGTGGTCACCGCGACCGTCGAGGTGGACGCCGAGCCGGGTGCCGCCGAGGACGTGGCGCAGGCCATCGCGCGGGACCCGGCGGTGCCCAACATCAAGCTCACGGCGGGCGGCCGGGACCTGGTGGCCGCGGTGCAGACCCGCAGCCTGGACGAGCTGGCCCGGCTCACCACCTCGCTCTTCCAGCGGACTCCGGAGGTGCGGGCGACCCGTACGCACGTCTCGACCGGCGTCTCGACGGAGGGCAGCCGGTGGCGGCTGCGCAGCCTGGACGAGGCCCAGGCGGCCCGCCTCGAAGCGGCGCTCCCGCCGTCCGGCCTGCCGGCGACCCCGGCCGAGTCGCGCTGGGACGAGCTGGACACCCGCCTGCTCGAACTCCTCAGCGTGGACGGCCGGATGTCGTTGCGCGACCTGGCGGCGGCCACCGGGACCAGTCTCACCACCCTGCGCCGCCGGGTGCAGTCGCTGCTCGCCTCCCGGCTCTGCCTGCGCTGCGACCTGGCGCGGCCGCTGTCGGGCTGGCCGCTGTCCGCGGTCTACTTCGCCTCGGTGCCGGGCCAGTACGTCGAGGAGACCAGCAGGGTGCTGGCCGGGGTGCGCGAGGTCCGCTCGTGCTCGATCTCGGCCGGGCCGTACAACCTGATGATCGACGTCTGGCTGCGCGATCTGCGCGACGTGCACGCGTTCGAGGCCCATCTCTCCCGCAAGCTGCCCCGGCTGACCGTCGCCGACCGCTCGGTGGTGCTGCGCACGGTCAAGCACATGGGCCGGCTGCTCGACCACGACGGCCGCTGCGTGGGGGTGGTCCCGCTGCAGCCGCCGTCGCTGAAGGACTCGGCACAGCTCCACTCGTTCGTCGCGCGTTCCCCCGCCGGCTCACAGTGACTTCCTACCGTCACCCCATCGCTTTCCCAAGTTGCCGCGCCAGTCTCAACATCGTTTGACAGCCCCCTGCTTGGGAGTACCTGTGCCGATCCCGCACCTCAGAGCCGCCCGCCGCACCCTGCTCGCCGCCGCGGGCGCCGCGTTGCTGACCTCGCGCCGGCCCTCGGCCGAGGCGGCGGACGCGACCGGGCTGGCCGACCCGGTCAAGAAGGACATCGCGATGCGGCTGGTGAGCAGCGCGGAGAACTCGTCCCTCGACTGGCAGGCGCAGTACAAGTACATCGAGGACATCGGGGACGGGCGCGGCTACACCGGCGGGATCATCGGCTTCTGCTCCGGTACGGGCGACATGCTGGCGCTGGTCGAGCTGTACACGGAGTGGGACGCGGACAACCCGCTGGCGAAGTATCTTCCCGCGCTGCGGGCGGTGAACGGCACCGCGAGCCACAAAGGCCTGGCCCCGGGCTTCCCCGCCGCCTGGCGGAAGGCGGCGAGGACGGCGGCCTTCCGCAGGGCGCAGCGCCACGAACGGGACCGCGTCTACTTCGACCCCGCCGTCGCGCGCGCCAAGAAGGACGGTCTCGGCACGCTCGGGCAGTTCGTCTACTACGACGCGATGGTCATGCACGGCCCCGGCGCCGGCACCCTCGCCTTCGGCGGCATCCGCGCCCGGGCCCGCAGGCACGCAGCGACCCCGGCGGACGGCGGCGGGCAGCGGGCGTACCTCGGCGCCTTCCTCGACGCCCGCGTGTGGGCGATGCGGCAGGAGGCCGCCCACCGGGACGTCAGCCGGGTCGAGACCGCCCAGCGGGTGTTCCTCAAGGCGGGCAACCTCGACCTGCACACCCCGCTCAAGTGGAAGGTGTACGGGGACAGTTACGAGATCGACTGAGGCGCGGCGAGGGGTACGGCGGCCTCCGTCGTGCCCCTGCCTGCCGCGCGCCGCCGGCCGAGGTGGTTGAAGACCAGGTTCAGCAGCACGGCCGCCACGCAGCCCGTCGAGATGCCCGAGTCGAGGACGATCCGGGCCGTCTCCGGGAAGGCGTGGTAGAAGTCCGGCGCGGTGATCGGGACGATGCCGACGGCGAGGGAGACGGCGAGGACCAGGATGTTCTCGTCCTTGTCGAGGCCCGCCCCGACCAGGGTCCGGATGCCGCTGGCCGCCACCGAGCCGAACAGCACCACCCCGGCGCCGCCGAGCACCGGGCGGGGTACGACGGCGATCAGCGAGGCGGCCGTCGGGCACAGCCCCATCAGCACCAGGAAGCCGCCGCCGGCCGCGACCACGAACCGGCTGCGGATCCGGGTCATCGCGACCAGGCCGATGTTCTGCGCGAAGGCGCTGCACATGAACCCGTTGAAGAGCGGGCTGATCGCCGAGCCGAGGGTGTCGGCGCGCAACCCCGCCGCGATCGTCCGCTCGTCGGCGGGCCGTTCGACGATCTCGCCCAGCGCCAGCATGTCCGCGGTGGACTCGGTCATCGAGACCACCATCACCACGCACATCGACACGATCGCGGCGACCTGGAACTGCGGGGCGCCGAAGTGGAAGGGCGTCGGGAAGCCGACGACGTCCGCGTCCGCGACCGGCCCGAAGTCCGTGACGCCGAACGGGATCGCGACGGCCGTGCCCGCGACCAGGCCGACGAGTACGGCGATCTGCTTGACGAAGCCGCGGGTGAACCGGCGCAGGAGGAGGACGATGACGAGCGTCGCGGCCGCCAGCCCGAGGTACTTCGCCGAACCGTAGTCGTCGGCCGTCGAGTCGGGGCCCTGCGCCCAGCCGAAGGCCACCGGGAGCAGCGAGACGCCGATGAGGGTGATGACCGTGCCGGTGACGACCGGCGGGAAGAACCGGACCGCCTTGCTGAAGAAGGGGGCGGCGAGGAAGCCGAGGAGGCCGGCGACGATCACCGCGCCGAAGATGACCGGCAGGGCGTCGGACTTGTCGTGGGTGGAGGCGGCTATCGCGGTCATCGGGGCGACCCCGGCGAAGGTGACGCCGTTGACGAAGGGCAGCCGGGCGCCGATCTTCCAGATGCCGAGGGTCTGGAGGAAGGTGGCGAGGCCCGCGGTGAAGAGGCAGGCGCCGGTGAGGAAGGTCAGTTCGGTGCCGGTGAGGCCGATGGCCGCGCCGACGATGAGGGGCGGGGCGACGACTCCGGCGTACATGACGGCCACGTGCTGGAGGCCCGTGGTGGCCATTTTCAGGGCGGGGAGTTTCTCGTCGACGGGGTGCACGGGATGCGCGGACACGGGCGGCTCCTCCGGTCGGTTGACACGTCGGCTCTGACGTGGGTTTCAGGGAGGTGGTGCGGCGGTCATGGGGGCACCTCCCGCTCGAGCGAAGCCGAGAGTGGGGGAGGGACCGAAGGACGGTGACCGTCCCGGGCGCGCGCAGGGCTGCGCACGCCCGGGAGACGGCCGCCGTGGGCCCCTTTCGGGGTCCACGGCCACCGGCCGGGAGCCGTCCCTCCCGACCGGAGCTCAGGTGACTTGCGGAGAAGCGGGGTTACCGCGCGGAGAGCTGCGCCAGCCGCTGGGCCTCGGCCCGGGTGGAGCGGGCGATCGTGTCCTCGTCGACGTGCAGCAGGCGGCCCGCCTCGACGATCTGCCGGCCGTTCACGAAGGAGGCGGTGACCGGGGCGGCCGCGCCGAGGACCAGGGCGGTCACCGGGTCGGCGATGGAGGCGTGGGCGAGGGTGTCCAGCTTCCAGAGGACCAGGTCGGCGAGCTTGCCGGGTTCGAGGGAGCCGATCTGGCTTGCGCGACCGAGGACCTGGGCGCCGCCGTACGTCCCGAGGCGCAGCGCCTGGCGGGCGGTGAGCGCGGCCTCCTTGTGCGCGCCGAGGCGGTTGATGAGGAGGGCGTTGCGCAGTTCGGTGTGGAGTTCGCCGGACTCGTTGGACGCGGTGCCGTCGACGCCGAGGCCGACCGGGACGCCGGCGGCGAGCATGTCGGGGACGCGGGCGATGCCTGCGGCGAGGCGGGCGTTGGAGGACGGGCAGTGGGCGACGCCGGTCTTCGTGCGGGCGAACGCGGCGATGTCGGAGTCGTTCATGTGGACGCAGTGCGCCATCCACACGTCCTCGCCGAGCCAGCCGGTGGACTCGAAGTAGTCGGTCGGGCCCATCCCGAACAGCTCCTTGCAGAACTGCTCCTCCTCGACGGTCTCCGAGCCGTGGGTGTGCAGCCGGACCCCGAGGCGGCGGGCCAACCGGGCGCCCTCGCGGAGGAGTTCGGTGGAGACGGAGAACGGCGAGCAGGGGGCGACGGCCACCTGGGTCATCGCGTCGAAGGAGGGGTCGTGGTGCTCCTCGACGGTGGCCTCGGTGGCGGTGAGGGCGCCTTCGAGGGTCTCGACGGCGAAGTCCGGGGGCAGGCCGCCGTCCTTCTCGCTGCGGTCCATGGAGCCGCGGGCGAGGGTGAAGCGGACGCCCGTCTCGCGGGCGGCGCGGATGATCGCGCCGGACAGGTCGCCCGAGTTCCTGGGGAAGACGTAGTGGTGGTCCATCGCGGTGGTCACGCCGCCCCGGGCCATCATCGCGAGCGAGCCCTGCGCGGCCGCGTACACCATGGGCTCGTCGATGCGCGCCCAGGTCGGGTACAGCGCGACCAGCCAGTCGAAGAGGTTGTGGTCGGTGGCCAGGCCCCGGGTGATCCACTGGTAGTAGTGGTGGTGGGTGTTGACCAGGCCGGGGGTCACCAGGTGGCCGGTGGCGTCGATCCGGCGTACGACGTTCTCCAGGCCCTCGGGGGCGCGGCCCGCGCCGAGCGACTCGATGCGGTTGCCGGCGACGACGACGTGCCCGTCGGCGTACTCGGTGTCGTGGGCGTCGACGGTCGCGATCGAACAGTTCTCGATGACGATGCGCTGGTCTGCTGCCATGGTTCGTCCTTTTCGCTCAGTGGACTTGTGATGTGGGCACGGCAGGACCCTGGAGATTTGAGTGCCGCGGCCGGGGAGCGGGAACCCCGCCGGCCGCGGGTGCCGAGGTGGGGAGTCTGGTCAGAGGTTGGTGAGGTCCACCGGGATCTTCGCCTCGCAGCCGTCCCGCAGGACGGTCGCCTCGATCAGGCCGTAGGGCCGGTCGGCGGCGTAGTACACGGCACCGTCCTCGGTGGCGTTCTTCAGCCCGAACGGCTCCAGATCCACCAGGAAGTGGTGCTTGTTCGGGAGCGAGAAGCGGACCTCGTCGATCTCGCCGCGGTTGTCGATGATCCGCGAACCCATCTGGTACAGGGTCTGCTGGAGCGAGAGGGAGTAGGTCTCGGCGAAGGCCTGGAGCATGTGCTTCCTCGTCTGCTCGTAGGACTCCTCCCAGTCGGGCGTCTCCCCTTCGTCGCCGGACCAGTTGAAGCGCCAGCGGGCGGATACCTGGGTGGCCAGGATGCGGTCGTACGCCTCGGGGAGGGTCGTGTACTTGTCCTTGACGTAGCCCCAGAACTCGGAGTCGGTCGAGTTCATCACGACCAGGTCCTTGAGTCCGGAGACGACCTCCCACTGCTCGCCGTCGTAGGTGATCTGGGCGAGCCGGGTCTCCTGGCCCTGGCGCACGAACGAATGCCCGGTGTCCGAGCCCTCGATACGCTCCCAGGCGTACTCCTCGATACGGATCCGGGCCGTCCTGATCGGTTCCTGGCTCGTCACGAAGTGCCGGGCGAGGTGGATGCCGAACTGCTCGGCGGACTCGATGCCGTGCTCCTTGGCGAAGGCGAACACCGTGTTCTTGGTGGTGTCGGTCGGCAGGACGTTGGCGTTGGAGCCGGAGTAGTGGACCTCGTCCATGTCGCCGGAGAGCGACACCGACACGTTGAGGTCCTTGATGTGGTGGGTGGCCCCGTCCCGCGTGATCTTCACGACCCGGTTCTCGGCCTTGCCGTACTGGTTCTGTCCAAGAATCGTAGGCATAGAGCTAGCTCCCTCGGTAAACGGAGTAGCCGAACGGGTTGAGCAGCAGCGGTACGTGGTAGTGCTCGCCCGGGACGACGGCGAACGTGATCGCCACCTCCGGGAAGAACACGGCCGGTCCGCTGTCCCGATTCGCGGGGGCGTCCTGCTGCGCATCGGCTTGCTTCTTCGCGGACTTCTCGAAATACGGCTCCACGGCGAAGTCGAGCCGTACGTGTGTGGTGCCCTCCGGCAGCGCCGGCAGGTCCTTGCACCGGCCGTCCGCGTCGGTGGCGGAACCGCCGAGCGCCTGCCAGTCCGCTTCCCGGCCGGCGCGGGCGGCGAGCTGGACGGCGACGCCTGCGGCGGGACGGCCGACGCTCGTGTCCAGGATGTGGGTGGACACGAAGGCGGTGGTGCTGGTGCTCATGGTGTCAGGCGTCCTCTTCGACGAGTCGGGCGAGCCGGATACGGTTGATCTTGCCCAGCTCGGTGCGGACGATCTCCCGCTCCGTCTCGGGCGGGTTGCCGATCCGCTCCTTGACCGCGTCCCGCATCTCCTCGCCGCTGCGGCCGGTGGCGCAGATCAGGAAGACATGGCCGAACCGCTCCTGGTAGGCCAGGTTGAGTTCGAGCATCTCCGCCTTGAGGCCGTCCGCGGCGCCGGCCATGCCGGACTGCTCCCGGGCCGAGGTGGGGTCGCCCGGCTTGGGACGGCCGATCGGCGGGTGCCCGGCCATGGCCTCGGCCAGGTCCGCCGTGCTCAGCTCGGCCATGGCGGCGTCGCTGGCGGAGTAGAGGGCCTGTGGGGTGGCGTAGGGGCGGGCGGCGAGCAGGCGCCGGCCCCATGCCGTGGAGGCGCACGCCTCGTGGAGGGCGGCGAGGGCCGCCTGCTCCTCCAGGTCGTTGAACCGGGCCAGGCCCGGGGGCGTGGAAGTCGACGTCACGGGAGCCTCCGTGGCCGTGGGCGGCCTTCGTGCTGAACGGGCTGCCGTTAGCTAACGCCCTGCAGAACCCGGCGTCAACACTTTGTTGAAAATTCCGCGTAACAACCCCCGGACGCACCCCGGCACACTCCGCGGGTCAGTTCTCCTTCTCGCGATTGAGGTAGTTGTAGACGGTGAAGCGGCTCACCCCGAGCGCGCTCGCCACGGTCTCCACGCCGTGCCGTACGGAGAAGGCGCCCCGCGCCTCCAGTATGCGCACGACCTCCTGCTTCGCCTTGCGGTCCAGGTCGGCCAGCGGCTTGCCCTGCTTGCGCTCCATGGCCGCCAGGATGTGATCGAGGGAGTCCGCGAGCTGCGGCAGCCGTACGGCGACCACGTCGACGCCCTCCCAGGCGAGCACGACGTCGTCGGGGCCGGCCTCGTCGGGCGGGAGCATCTCCCCGCCCATGGCGTCGACCAGCGGCTTCACGGCGGTGATGAGGGGCTCGTCCCCGTTTCCGGTCACTGGTCGCCACCCTCCCCCACCACGTTGACCTGGAGCGAGATCCGGGTGGCCCCGGCCTCCAGGGCCCTGCGCAGCAGCGCGTCCACGGCACCGAGCACGGCGTCGGAGCCGCCCTCCGCCGTGTTCCCGAACGGCCCGACGTCCACCGCGTCCAGCTCGGCCGCCTCGATGACCTCACGGGCGACCAGCGCGTGCGCAGGGGCCTCGTCGAGGTCGAAGGGCTCGGTGGTGAACTCTACTTTCAATCGCATTGCGCCCCCAGAAAACGCACCTCTGACCTGGGCTTCGGCCGACCGCCGCACAGCCGCGACACACCCCGGGCCAGTCAGTTCCACCGCGACGGAGCCGCTGCGTCCGCCACGAGCCGACCCTAACCGACCAGGGCGCCCCTCCGCCCGGTCAGCGGGTGCTCCACTTCTGGTTGTCCTGGCCGTTGCAGTCCCAGAGCTGGAGCCGGGTGCCGTTGCCGGTCTGCTCGTCCTTGACGTCCACACACTTGTTCGCCTGCGGATTGACCAGGTCGTTGCTGGAATTCAGGCGGAACTGCTGGGCCGGGTTGCCGCTGCACACCGCGAGCTGGATCACCGCGCCGTTCTGCGAGGAGCCCCAGGCGACGTCCATGCAGAGGCCCATCGAGCGGATCGTACCGTCCGAACGGAAGTCCCACTTCTGCCAGTTCTTGCCGTTGCAGTTCCAGATCTCCAGCGGCGAGCCGTCCGCGCCCTTGTGCCCCACCATCTCGATGCACCGGTTGGAGGCGTGGCTGTAGATGGTGGTGCCGGGCGCGCTGGTCACCGTGGCGGTGACCGTGGCCTTGGTGCCGGTGGTCTTCTTCTTGGAACTCCCGCCGGAGGACGCCTTCTTGGGTGCCTGCGCGGAGCTGCCCGCGACCACCCCGGCGCCCGCGCCCGCGGCCGCGGCCCCCGCACCCTTCTTCGCCGCGTTCTTCTTGCCGTCACCCGCCGGCCGCGAGGGCGACGCGGTCGGCGAGGAGGACGCCGGGTCCGGGGTGGCCGAACCGTAGGCGCCCGGACCGCCGTCCGTGGTCGCCCCGTTCAGTACGGTGCCGGCCTCGGCCGCCCGGTCCGACGTCCTCCCGTCCGAACCCGACCTGCCGAGCATGCCCGACACCAGGAACGGCACCCCGATCAACAGCGCCCCCGCGATCGCTGCTCCGGCCAGCAGCCCCCGTGAGGGACGGCCGAAGGCAGGGGCCGCCAGGACCTCCTCACCGGCTCCGCCCCCGGCCACGGCGCCGGCAGCCGTTTCGGCCTCGGTGTCGGCGTCGGCACGGCCGTCGGGTGCCGCTTCCGGGCTCGGGCCGGCGCCGGCCGCTGTCTCCGGGCCGGTGCCCGCGTCGGCACCTGCTGTCGTGGAGGCCCGCGCAGCCGGGGCCTGGGCCTCTGCCGGGGTCTCGGCCGCGGGCCGCGACCGGGCCGTGAGAGCCGCCTCCGCCCTCGCGGCGGTCTCCGTCTCACCGGGACCGGTCTCCGTCTCACCGGGACCGGTCTCCGACTCGCCGGGACCGGTCTCCGGCTCACCGCCGGCGGGCGGGGCCGCCGCTGCCGCGGCCTGGGCCGCCGGCGCACCGGCCCCGGGCGCGCTGCCCGCGGTGGGGTCCGGGGCCGCGCCCGGCTCCGTCTCGCCCGTCGTCGGCTGGTGCCGCGGGCTGTTCTTGCCGGACATGGTGTTCCTTCCGAAGTGATCGGGTGGCCACCGGTCAGTCGTCGTCCGCGGGGGGCGGAGCGACCGAGAACCGGTTGCCGTCGAAGTAGAGGGTCAGCGGGGCGCCGTCGGCCGGACCGAACCGGTGGGTGCGGTCGCCGGGGCCGAGCACCCGGACCGGTCGCCCGGTGTCCCGTGCGACCAGTGCCGCAAGGGTGGACACGTAGGAGGGGGTGTCGGGGCGGGCCAGCACCAGTGCGAGCCGTGCGGAGTCGTCCAGTCCGGCCTCGGCGACGGTCAGCGTGTCGTTCTGGAGGATCGCCTGGGCGCGCAGCGCCTCGGTGAGGGCACCGATGTGCGCCAGCGCGGCGGTCGCCAGCGCCACGTCCGGGCCCGGGAGCGCGGCGTCGTCGGGGGCCCCGTGCGCGGCCACGTCGGCCTGGGCCCAGGCGAGGAGCGCGCCGTGCGGGTCACGGGTACGGGTCCAGACCGGGGCGGTGCCGGAGGGAGCGAGCAACTCGGCCAGGGAACGGGCGAACGTCTCGGGGCGCTCCGCCCGTGACACGACGGTCCGACGACCCGCGGGCCCCTCGCCGCCCCGACCGTTCCCGCCGCTGTCGTCCTCGCCGTCGCCGTCCTCGTCGTCGCTGTCCGCGTCGTCTTCTTCCTCGCTGTTCTCGCCCCCGTCGTGGCCGTCCTCGGAATGCCTGTCGGTCCCGCCCCCGGCAACGGCCGCCTCGGTCCCCGGCTCCCGGGGCGCTTCCTCGTCCTCTTCCTCGGACTCCTCCAGCGGCTCCTGCGCCGGCTCCGCCGCCGGGCCGGCGCCGCCGCGTGCCCGGGTCGGGCGGGGGGTGCGGCGGGGCCAGCCGGCCGGGGTGGCGGCCAGGGAACCGGTGGGCAGCGGCACGGTGCCGTCGCCCGCCGCCGCCCGCCGCGCCTCCAGCAGGGCGACCACGTCGGCGAGGTCGTGCTGGGCGTTGCGCTGCCGGGCCGCCTGCGTGCCCTGCTCGGCGAGGGCCGCGTCGACCTCGCGTCCGAGGGCGTCCAGCGCCTCCTGGGCGGCGTCGCGCGCGGCGACCGCCCGGTCGTGCCGTGCGACGGCCGCGGCGAGTGCCGCGCGGGCCGTGCGGTCGGCCGTGGCCGCCGTCGCGGCCGTGTCCTGGGCGTGGGCCAGGGCCTCGGCCGCGGCGCGGGCCGCGTCCCGGGCCAGGGCGAGCCGGCGCGTGGTGTCCTCGGCGGCGTCCCGGGCGGTCTCGGCGGCGCGGTCGGCCGCCTCGGCCGCCGTCCGGGCCCGGTCCAGCGCCGTGCGCGCCCGGTTCCGGCGCGACTCGCGCCGGGCGAGGGACTCGCCCGAGGCGGCGCTGCCCGTGCTGGGGCGGCTCCCGCCCTGCGTTGCCGGGCCGGAAGCCCGCCGTACGGCCTGCTCCGCCTCCTCCAGGTCGGCCTCCGCGGTCCGGACCGCGTCGTTGGCTTCGGCGGCGGCACCGGCCGCGGCCGTGGCCCGCTCGGTCCGCTCGGCGAGATCGGCCGTCAACTCCGCCACCCGGGCGCGCCGTTCCCGGTCGGCGCGGTCGGCCGCGGTGACGGCGGTGTCGGCCACGGTGCCGGCGTCGGCAGCGGTGTCGGCCTCGGCGCGGGCGTCGGCCCGCTCCCGTTCCGCCTGTGCCACCGGCGGCAGGGCGTCGTCCCGCACGCGCTGGGCGTCTGGGATCCGTGCCTGGAGCAGAGCCTCGTGCGCGCGTGCCGCGTCCTCGGCCTGCCCGGCCTCCTCCAGCATGCGTATCTGAGCGCGTGCGGCCGTCCAGCCGTCGCCCCGGCCGTCCCGCTCGCCCTCGTCCCGGCCGTCGTCCTGGCCCCCGTCCTGGTCCTCGGCCGGTGTGAGGTCCGGGTCGCCGTCGGCGTCGAAGCGGCGGAACCGGACGCCGTCGCCGTCGCGCAGGGCCAGTTCGACCGGTCGGCGCAGGAGGGCGGCGGTGCCCGAGGCGGCGTACAGGGCGCGGGCGGTCTGCGCCGCGCTGCCGTCGACGGCCAGCCACAGCTGGACCATGCCGTCGTCGCCGTCCGGGCCCGCCCCGATGCCGTCCGCCAGCAGGGTCGGCAGGTCCCGCAGCGGCACGGTCCGCCAGTCCCGAAGCACGTCATCGGCGCGGTCGCCCGCCGCCCGCGCGTCCGCGGCCTCGCGGGCGAGGGAGGCGCCGTCGAACACTCCCGGGTCGGTACGGGGGCCGGTGACCCCGTAGCCGAGCAGATCGCGCTCCAGGGGCCGGATCCGCACGGTGCCGGACACGTACCGGACTCCGTTCGGGCCGTGCACGGTGATCAGCGCGTCCGCGAGGGTCTCGTGGCTGCGGGTGCCGCGGGAGTCCGCCGGGGTGGTGGTGTTGCCGTGCTTGAGCCAGTCCCGGCGGGCGCCGCTGACGGCGGCGCCCGTCCCGGACTGCTGCGGCTGGCGGGCCAGCACCGGCAGGGTGAAGCCGAGCAGCTGCCGGTTCGCGTCGTCGGCGCTGAAGCCGCCCTGCACCGAGAGGCTTCCGGTGAGTCCCGCCTGCGACGCGGAGCCCGCGCTCACCGTGCTGATCCGCAGCCGGTCCACCGTCACGTCGCCGGAGTCGGTCACCGGGCGCGGCCGGTACAGCTCCACGGTGAGCCGGGGCGGCGTGCCCGGACGGCCCTGGAACGGGTAGGCGCCCGGCATCACGGTGGTCACACCGGCCGGGCCGCGCGGATGGTCCAGCGAGATCGTGTCCGCCTGGACGAGTTCGCCGATCCGTACGGCGGTGGCGTCCGCGGAGTCCGAGGCGGTCAGCGACCGCCAGGAGTGGGTGAGGTCCGGGGCCACCTCGGCGAGCGCGGCGGCGAGTTCGGCACCCCCGTCGAAGCCGAACACCGGCGCGGGGCCGCCCGGCGTGAACCGCCGCCCGGTCACCGCGGGGCGCCGGTCGTGCCGTCCCACCGTCAGGGGCGCCCCGGTGGCGGGCGCGGGTTCGGCGGTCTCGCTGCCGGTGAAGCGCAGCGCGGCGGCGGCGTGCACGGTGGCGGTCCGGGCCGGCCGGCCCAGGAACAGATGCGTGATCCGGTCGGCGAGCGAGGTGTCCGCGTCGGTCAGGCTCAGCACACCGTGCTGGAGGACACTGCCGGGCAGGTCCAGCAGCCAGTCGGCGGTCGGGGTCGAGCGGACCTCGGCGACGATCCGGTACGGGACGCCCTCGAAGTCGGCGGCGTTGTCGGTGCGCAGCCAGTAGCGGTCCTCGGCGGCCCGGGTCACCCGCGCCGAGTTGCCGCGGGCCGTGTCCCCGCTGAGCAGGACGTTCGCCCGGTCGGTGCGGGGGCCGCCGGTGGGCCTCGGGATGCGCGACTGGAGCTGGACGAACCCCGAGTGCCGGACGCTGGTGGCGGTCCGGTCGGTCACCGAGGAGGGGGTGTGGCCGAGGAAGTGCTCGATCCCGGCGCCTGCCGCCGCCGGGAACCCGCGCAGCAGGCGCAGCGCGTGCTCGTCGGCGTCCGGTTCGGTCCGCAGCGTCACCTCGACCAGGCGGGCACCGCCGTGGCCGACGTGCCGGAACCGGAACCGCTGCACCCGGCCCGGTCCCCGCCCGGCCAGGGTGCGCAGCCCGGCCGTGGAGGTGAGGTCGGCGATCCTGGTCGCCACCCCCGGCAGATACGACGAGTGCCCCGGCCGGGTCGTGCCGGGGGCCTCGTCCTGCACCAGTCCGAGCAGCAGCCGCCGCAGTTCGTCGGGGCGCTGCACGGTCCGGGTGGCGTCGGTGAACTGGTCCATCGCCTGGACGCTGCCGAGGCCCACCTCGCGGGAGGCGACGAACCGGCGCGGCAGCGGCACCGAACCCGGCACCGGCGCGGGCACCGTGAGACCGGCCACCGGCGCGAACCAGGCGGCGTAGCGCCGGATCTGTGCCGGTGTGGCCAGGAACCGTACGGCGTCCGGCAGTTCCACGGCCACCGTCACGGTACGGCCCTCGCCCTGCCCGAACGCGTTGCCGACGGCGTTGCGGCGGCCCCGCCGGAACGTCACCAGCAGGAGGCCGTCGGCCGCGATGCGGTGCTGGGCGCCGCTCTCGGTGGCCGTACGGCTGACCACCGTCGAGGAGGCGAGCGCCCGGGACCGGTCGCCTCGGGAGGTACGGCTGTACCGGGCCGACGGGTTGAGGGTCGACGGCCGGTGCGCGGACGCCGTCGTGCCGCCGCCCTGCTGTTGCGCCGGGTCGTCGGCACGGCGGTGGTGCATGCCGCCGCCGTCGTCGTCGTTGCCGGCGGCCTGGTCGGAAGACGGGGTCTGCGCCGACGAGGTGTTGCGGACCGCGGTGAAACCGCCCGCCCACTGCGCGCTGCTGGAGACCCCCCGCTGCTGTCCGGCCCCGTCGCCGGCGCTCAGCCCGGTCTCGAAGTACTGCGAGATGTCGCCGGCCGCCCGCGGCCGCCGCAGGGCGCCCCGGATCTCCACCGACAGCACCTCGTCCGCGGCGAGCCCGGGCAGGGTGAGCCCCTCGATCACGTAGGCGCCCTTGAACACCTGGTGGCCGCGGGCCAGCAGGGCGGCGGGACTGCGGGCGGCGGTGAGCATCTCCGCGGCCACCGTGGTCGGGTCGGTGGCGGCGGCACCGGCCAGCGACTCGCCGACGGCCCGGCCGACGCGCGCCACCGGCGCCGGGGTGCGCGCGGCCACCGCGTCCCGTACGTCGTCCAGCAGGCCCCGGGCGGGATGCCCCGGGTAGGTGTTGCCGAGCACCGCACGGAACGCCTCGTCCAGCGCGGCCGACGCCCGGAACACCTCCACCATCGAGTCGTCCGGGAGCGGCGCCGAGTCCGGCAGCGGGGTGCCGTGCTCGTCGGTCAGGTCGAGCAGGGCGCGGTCGGCCGGGGTGGCGGCCCGCAGGGTGTGGGCCGCGGGCGCCGCCGGGGCGGGCTCGGCGGCGGGCAGCGTGCGGTGCGTCGGCACCGACAGCCGCAGCGTCCCCGGCACCCGGTCCGGCGGCGGCGGAGGCGGCGGGGCCGCCGGGTCGGCCGGCGGGGCACCGTGCGGCACGTACGGTTCGGTCACCGTCTCGTGCGCGAACCGCACCAGGGGCTGCTCCCCCGGCCCCTCGTACAGGTCCAGCGCCAGGTCGGCCGGCACCTCGAACACCTCGCTGCGCTGTCCGGCCCCGCTGCCGATGAAGAACTGGTCGTGCCCGACGGAGAGTTGCACGCTGTTGTCGTGCTGCACCTGGTGGCCGCGCACATGGTCGCCGGTGCCGCCCAGCGTCCACGCACCCCTGCGCACCGGCAGCCCGAACGAACCACCGCCGCCGTACGACACCCCGTACGACGATCCCCGCTGGTCGTTGCCGGCCGTCGACAGGGACGCCACGCCCATGCCCTGCACATCCGGCAGCACCCGGGTGTGCACGCTGCCGCCCGCCCCGCGCACCGCACTGAGCACCAGCCGCACCCGACGGCTCCCGGACAGCGTCGGGATCTCCAGGAAGAGCGGATGGCCGCCGTCGACCATGGCGTCCGTCGCGGCCCGCTGCCCCACCTGGGACCGGGCCTGTTCGAACCTGCGCAGATTGTTCAACTGGGCCTGTACCAGGGCCTCGTCGGGCAGCACCCGGTTGCGCGAGGTGGTGTCGGCGGGCAGGAAGCCCTCCCGGCGCAGCCAGTTCTCGGCATGCACGAAGAGCGGCTCGGCGCCCTCCACGCCCAACGGCGTCGTGGTGGTGCCGATCGCCTGCAGATGTTCCAACTCCGCGGGCAGCCGCCGCAGTTCCTCGGGCGATGGGGCGTGGCCGCGGGCGTCCTCGGCGGTCAGCAGCCGCAGATGCATCCCGCGCGGCCAGGCGTCAGGGGTGAAGGGCACCCGGCCACCGCCCGGCAGGTGCAGCACGAGCGCGTGCTGCACCTCGGCCGGCGCCAGCAGATGGCTCCGGTTGCTGCGCACCGCGTGCATCAGGGCCGCACTGCCGCTCTGCGCCAGCGACTCGTCCGTCCCCGCCTGGGCCGAGGCCCGCCCCAGCACACCGCCCCCGGGCCGCCGTACCGCGTCCGGGTGCCCCTCGGCGTGGTCGCCGGTGAGCGCCGGACCGAGGCTCCCGGACAGCGACAGCCCGCTGCTGAACCTCGACTGGGACTCGATCCTCACCACCTGGGTCAGATGGCTCTCCAGATTGATCTTCCCGGGGACACTGCGCCGCAGCGGATCCCCGACGGCCACCTCGGTCAGCAGCTGGAACATGCCGACCGCGCGCCCCGCCCCGTCGAGGAGCACCGGCGAGAAGACCCCCCGGTCCCGCTGCATCGGCAGAGTGCCCCGCAGCAGCGGCTCCGACAGGAACGTCTCCAGCTCCGCGAGGGAGTCCGCGTCCAGCGACCGCAGCCGCGCCCCGAAGTGCTCCAGCGCCTCCGCGAGCAGCCGTCCCGGCTCGGCCACCGTGTCCACGCCCCACACCGGAAGGTCGTCCAGGTCGGCGGCCTCCGGCAGCTCCCCCTCCTCGTCCCGCGCCAGATGCTGCGGGAACCAGAAGGTCACCGGCCCGTGCGACTGCGGCGCCCCCCAGGTGACCGGCGCGGCCAGCGCCGGGGTGTCCAGCCGCACCTCCCACTGGGCGGTGAAGTCGTACGGCTCCGACGGCTCGTTGCTGCGCTGCGCCGACGTCGTCTGCACCACCGTGGTCACCGACGACGTCGACGCGAGCTGGTTCAACGTCAGCGCGAGCGTCAGCGCGACGTCGACGCCGCGGACCGGGATCGCCCTGGTCACCGGGAACAGCCCGGTCCACGGCAGCAGCAGGGTGCGGACCGTGCCGGACGCCTCCGCCGACACCGACTCCTGGGTGCCGACGCCGCGCCGCTCCACCCGCACGTCCCGCTCGGCGCCCTCGGCCTGCCCGTACCGGGCCGCCGCCACCGGGTCCGCGAGGCGCAGCCGCAGATCCACCACCCGGTCCCGGCCGTTCACCCGCAGCGTGATCCGATGGCCCAGACTTCCACGCAGATACGGCAGGTTGAGCACCAGCTCCTCGGCGCTCGCCACGGTCCGCAACTGCTCCCGCACCGGGTGCGTGTCGGGCGCGTGCGCCAGCCCGAGCGCCGCCATGACCTGCTCGTGCAGCCCGTCCACGACCGCCGCCGACAGCGGTTCGAGGAACACCAGGCCTACGTTGCCGTCCAGTTGGGAGCCGTAGCCGAGAACGAACGTCGAGGAGGGCGGCGCGACGGGGGCCTTGGAGGCGGGCCAGGTGAGGGAGGTATCGGTGGGGATGGGGGTGGAGTCGGGGTCCTGCGTCTGACCACCTGTCAACTGGCCTGCGTGATCGTGGAGTTGCGGTCCGGCTGCCGTGACGTTCTCGATGGTGCGGAGGTAACGGCCGGGGATGCGGACCGGGCCTTGAGCGGTGTAGGCCATGAGGCCGGTGGTACGGACGGCCGTGCTGTTGGCGTGGTTGCGCAACAGGAAGTCGTTGTCGCGCTGCTCGTCGGGCAGGCCCAGGTAGTGCAGGGCCTCGTGCAGGAGGTCCGCGTCCGAGTGACCCAGGTCCAGGTGGAGTTGGTCGGCGCGGGCAGGCTTCGCCGTGTCGGTGAGGGTGATCGCCTCCGGGTGCGTCGGGTCGGCGATCAGGTTGAGCGTGACGTGAAGCTGGTCCCGTGAACCGGGCAGCTCCAGGCCCGAGTTGACGTGGGTGTCCAGCAAGCGCATGAGGCGTTCCTGGAGTCGGGCGGTGCGCTCCGGGTCCGTGGTGGTGACCGGGAGGTTGAGCGTGTAGTCGCGGACCCACTGGCCGTTGGGTGCCTGGATACGACGGATGCTCGTACGGACCAGGGTCGTCGCACCGCTGAGGACACCGGACCGGGGCGGGCTGGACTGGTCGGCGTGCGGATCGAACCGCTCGGTGGAGTGCACGGCGGGGCGAGCGTGCGGGCGCAGGCCGAACCAGGAGTCCTTGGGCGCAGGATCGGCGACATGCGACGCGGAGTGGTCGTCGTCGGCGCTGCGAGTGGGCGCGGGACGGTAACGGCCGCCCGGCATCAGGCTGTCGGCGTCCTCCGGACCCCGGGGCGCGTTCGACGGAGTGATCGTCACCGGGGTCGTACCGGCGCTCGCGTCGCTGGCGCTGTAGTGGTTGAGGCCCGTGTAGTGGACCTCCAGCGCGGGCGTGTTGGCGGCCGTCGGGCCGTAGCGCAGCACGATGCCCCGGGGGCCGCCGGTCGCGGTGGCTCCGGTGAGGGCGTCGGGCACCGGTTGGAAGACATGGATCGGGGTGCCGAGGGTGTCGGCGAGCAGCGGCAGCAGGGTGTCGCCGACCGGGTTCGCCCACTGGTCCGCCCAGTTGCCCACCACGGTGTCGAGGACCCCCGCCTCGCCCGGGGTGAGGGGGGCGGTGCTCCGGTGGTAGCCGGCGAGCAGCAGCGCCCGGCGCTCGGCAGGGGTCATGGCGGCGAGTGTCGGCAACCCGTTCACCGCACGGAGATACGCGAACATCCGCCGGTTGCTCGGTGCGCCGCCGGCCGGTGCGGGGGGTGCGCCCGGCACCGAGAGGGCTTGCAGATAGCGGGTCTGGAGGTCGACCGGGTCCAGGTCCTCGGCCTGGGTCACGCCCTGGATGCCGTAGTGGGTCAGTTGGCTGTCGACCCACGTGTCGGGGCGGTTGCGCACCTCGGTTGCGAACAAGTCGGCCAGGACACCGCGGAGTTGGCCGAGCACCTGGGGCGGGAGCGGGCGGCTGTCGTCGCGGGCCGCCGCGAGCCGGGCCAGCACCAGGTTCTGGAGGCCCTGCCGCGCGGCCCGGAGGTGACCGGAGCCCTGGTCGGTGGTCCCTGGGCGCTGCGCCACCGTCGTGAGGGTCTGGCGTACGGCGTTGGGCTGGGCAAGCCAGTTGTCGGTGCCCGCGTCGAGGGCCGGGTTCGCCCGCCGCAGGTGGGTGCGGACCAGGTCCGGCGCGCTGCCGATGACGGCGTAGAGGAGGCAGTTGCCGTCGCCGGGGGTCTGGATGGCGTTGCCGGTGGGGGTGACGTACGGGGAGAGCGGGTTGGCGGCCGGGCTGGCGGTGGTCCCGGTCCCAGTCCCGGTTCCGGTCGCGGTGGTGCCGGGGGGCGGGGGCGACTGGTCGAGCGGGGCCGCCTTGGCTTTGCCCTTGCCCTTCTCGGAACCCTTGCCCTTGTCGAGATTCTTCGCCTTGTCGAGGCCGGCGCTCGTGCTCGTCTGCTTGCCGGGCGCCGGCTTCTTGTTCTTGTCGGCCTTCTCGGGCTTGCCCGCTTTGCTGGTCTTATCTGTTTTCGCGCTGCTCGTACCGGACTTGCCCGGTCCGCTCTTCTTCGGCGGCTGCTTCGCCGGGGGCGGTGTGGGCGTGGATGTGGATGTGGCCGTAGTGGTGGCGGGCGCAGGCGTATGGGTCTGGCCGCCGGCCGGGAGGGGTGCGG
Organism: Streptomyces sp. NPDC047061; assembly: GCF_040643955.1. Classification (NCBI taxonomy): domain Bacteria; kingdom Bacillati; phylum Actinomycetota; class Actinomycetes; order Kitasatosporales; family Streptomycetaceae; genus Streptomyces; species Streptomyces sp. NPDC047061. The sequence continues at coordinate 93,939 of NZ_JBEYVI010000019.1, read as the reverse complement.
TGCGGCCGTCGGGGGTCGGCCAGCGGGGCGGGGTGGTGGCGAAGGTGGTGCGCGGTGACTGCTCGGGGCTCGGGGCGCTGTCCTGGATGTCGACGGCCAGGTCCGCCAGTGCGTCGGTGGCCGAGGTCTGGTCGGCGGCTGCCTGCAACTGCGCGGTGACGGCCACGACGACCTGTCCGTTGCGCCGCGCGACCTCCTTCTCGGCCTCGGTCACCTCGTCCTGGGCGTCGGCCTCATCCTGCCTGGCGTCCCGCAGGTTGCCGGCCTGACGCACCACGTCCGCCGCATCCTGCTCCGCCTCCGCCACGGCCTCCTCATGGTTCTCCTGCTCCTCGGCGATCCGCGCCGGGCCGACCTTGACGATGTGCTGCGCCTTGGTCAACTCCACCCGCTCGGCGACGAGTTGAGCGGCAGTCTGCTGAATCGCACGGTCGGCGGCGGTGATCGCGGGGATCGTGGCCTGCACACGGGGGTCGTCGGCGACGTCGGCCGCCGGGTCGTGGGAGCGCGGGGTGCCGGGCGCGGCGGGAGCGGGGACAGGGGTCGGGGCGACACTCGACTGCCCACCCTTCGCCGCCTGTTGGGCGGCGGCACGCTCCGTGCGCACGGTGTGCTCGGCCTGCGTCAGCGCGGTCAGGGCCGTCTGGAGATCGTGGCGCCCCTTGGCCTCGTCCCGCACATGCTGCTGGATCACCGACGGCAGGGTGGCGACGGTCCGTTGGGCGTCCGCGTACTCCCGTCGCATCCGCGTGACCAACGCCTCGGCCGCGCGTTCGGCCTTCGCCGACACGGCGGCCTTCTGCGTCGCCCGCCGGTGGGCGTCGATCGCGTCCTTGACCGCGCGCTGCGCCTCCTGGTGGTCCTCCACGGCCGTGGTGTGCGCCCGGTTGGCCTGCTGGAGGGCGACGGTGAGGCGGGTCAGGAGTTGCGGGGTGTCGGCGAGGGTCTCGGCGGCGGTGTGCAGGAGTTCGGCCTGGGCGTCGAAGGCCGTCCACGCGGTGGCGAGGTCCGGGTCGTCGGTGATGAGGGCCCCGTCGGGGGTGAACTCCCAGCGCCGGATGCCCTGTTGGTCCCGGGTCATCAGCTCCAGCGGCCGGTTGCCCAGCACGGCGGCACGCGAGGCCGTGTACAGGGCCTGACCGAGCCGCTCGGCCTGCGGATCGTCGCCGAGGGCCACCCAGAGCTGGACGCCATCGCTGCCGGCCGGGATCGCCGAGTGCAGACGTTCGGGCAGGGTGTGCATCTCGGCGGTGGCCCAGTCGGGGACCAGCGCGGGCAGGTCGTGGAGGTTCGGCGGCAACTCCGCCGAGGTGAGCAGACCGTGTCCGAGGAGGTCGCGTTCCTCCACCCGGAGGGTGACCGTGCCGGTGACGTGCCGGGTGCCCTCGGGCCCCCTCACCAGCAGATGGGCATCGGCGTCGACGACGTAACTCCGCGTGCCGCGCGCCCCGTTGGCGGGCGCGGAGGTGCTGCCGGTCTTGAGCCAGTCGCGACGGCTGCCGGTGGTGGTGCCGCCGAAGGTGGAGGGCTGGGTCTGCCGCTGGGCGAGCGGCACGCTGATCCCGGCGATCTCGTGGTTGTCGTCGTCGCCGCTGAGGAGCTGCGTGTACGAGGTGGCGAGGGAGTGGTCGGCGCCGGCGGCCGTGCTCACCGTGTCGGTGGTGTTGTGGAGCTGGTCGAGGGTGACGTCGTCCGCCTGCGTGGAACGACGGGGGTTGTAGAGGGTGACCGCGATGGTCGGGGCCTGGTCGGGCGCGCCTTCGAAGGGGGCGGTGCCGGGCATCTTGCGGGTGAGGTCGGCGGCCAGCCGAGGGCGGTCCAGGGCGACTTGCCCGGCCTGGATCAACTGGCCGAGCCTGACCGCCTGTCCCTCCACCGACACGGAGGTGATCTGCGCGTGCCAGCCGCGTCCGCCACGCGGGGCCACGTCGTTGAGAGCCGTCCCCAGATGCGCCCAGCCGTCGAAGTGGAACGCCGGGGTCGGCCCCACCGGGTGGAACAGCTGCGCGTCGGCGAGATACGGGCCGGGGGCGGGGAGGCCGGCCGGCCGCACCCTGTTGCGCGGGTCGGTGCCGGAGACGGCGGACGGGGGGCTGACCCGGGCCGGGCCGCCGGGCGGGGTGGTCTCGGTGCCGGTGAAGCGCAGGGTCAGCCGGGTCCGGACGGTGCTGGTGCGCGGGTTGCCCCGCTCCAGCAGGGCCTGCGTCCAGCGGCGTACGTCGCCGTTCGCGTCGGCCCAGGCGATGACACCGTTCTGGATCAGACCGCCGATGACGTTCGGCGGCCAGTCGACGACCAGCGCCGAGCGGACGGACAGCTCGTAGTCGTACTCCAGGCCGTCGAAGTCGGCGCCGTTGTCGGTGCGCAGCCAGAACCGGTTGTCGGCGGTGGTCGCCCGGCGAGTGGAGACGCTGGTGGCCGACTGCGGGGTGAACACCGGCGCCGCGCGGTCGGTCTTGCTCGGGTCCGGGCCCTGGTTCGGTCGGAGGTATCGGGTCGTCAGGGTGACCGGGAGCTGTGTCTGGCGGACCGAGGCGCGGGTGGTGGTACGGCCGGCGGCCGTGTGCGACTGCCACTGTTCGAGGCCGGAACCCGGGGTCGAGGACCCCAGGACGCCCGCCAGGTTCTGGGTCCGCCGGGGCACGGCCGTGACCGTGAGCTCGACCAACCGCTCACCGCCGAAGCCGTGATGACGGAAGTGGAAGCGGGTCGTGGCCCGGCGCGGGGTGCCGTCCGGGCCGCGCCCGGGCAGCGAGCGCAACCCTGCGGGCGAGCTGAGCTGGGCCACCCGGCCGTGCACACCCTGCTGGTAACCGGGGTGCCCCGGGGTGACCGCGCCCGGCGCCTCGGCCTCCACCAGCGCGAGCAGCTCACGCCTGACCTGCCCGCGCCGCTCCCTCGGGTTGACCGGCCCCAGCGGGACCTGGCCGACGGTCGGCCCGGTCGTCGGGACGGGGGCCGCTGTGGGGCGGTCGTACTCGATGACGGAGAGGACTCCGCCGAGGCCCAGTTCGCGATTGCGGGTGTACGGCGCCGGGAGGGGTGCCGTCAGGGCCGGGGCGGGCGCGGGGGCGAGGCCCTGGACCGAGCCCATCCACCGTGCGTCGCGGGCGAGTTGGCCCTGGGTCATGAGGAACTGGAGGCCGTTCGGGACGTCGACCGCGAAGGTCACGGGGGCGACCGTGCCGGGCTCGCCGACGCCGTTGAGGAGCGTGCGGGAACCGGCGCGGACCGTGACCACATAGGTGACGTCGGCGACCACCCGGTGCAGGTCGCCGCTCTCGGTGGGCGTGCGGTTGACGCCCGTACTCGCGGCCAGGGTGTCGGCGGTGTCGGTACGGGAGACATGGCCGAGCCGTGCCGAGGGGTTGAAGAGGCCCTTGTACGACTTGCCCGCGGTCTGGCTGGTGGAGACCGAACCGTCCGACTCCGGGCCGGTGTTGCCCTGCCCGGCCGCGTTCGTGGGGCCCGCCGGCCGGCTCGGCGGATTCTGGGTGAGGACCCCGCTGCCGCCGAACTGATGTGACTTTCCGAGGGACTTGAGCTGCTGGGCGCTGTCGGTCGCGGAGACGCCGGTCTCCAGGTACTGCCGGGTGGTGTCCAGCAGGCGGGGCGTGTGGGCGATGGCCTGGATCTCCAGGGAGTACTGCCCGTCGGCGAGCGTCCCCGGCAGGCTGAGGCCCTCGACCACGTAGGAATTCTTGAACAGTTCGTGCCCGTGGGCGACCAGGCTGCCCGGCGTGATCGCGGCATGCCGGGTCTCGGCGGCACGGGTCGTGCTGTCCCTCAGCCCGTGTCCGGCGAGCGGGGAGATGCCGTCGCGCGCGGGGCGGGTGGGCGCGGGAGCCGGGGCCGTGCCGGTCGTCGCCGGGGCGGTGACCGGGAGGATCGGGCCGGTACCGGTGTCCGTGGTGGCGGTGGGCGTCGGCTGTGCCTGGCGGCGGATCTCGGCGGCGGCCCGCTGGAAGACCGACTCGATGGCGGCGGCCCCGCGCACGGTGTCGATCAGCGCGTCGTCCGGTATCCGCACCAGCTCCGGGCGCGGGACGCCGTTCGCGTCGGTGCCGTCGAGCCGGGCCATGTCCGTCGGGTTGGTGGGGCGCGGCGCCCCGTCGGCCGGTGCGGTGGGTGGGGTGGGGGTGGCCGAGGGCGCCTGGGTACGGCCGTGCGGCACGGCGAGGCGCAGCGAACCGGAGACCGTCGGGGGGTGGACGACGGGGGGTGCGGGGGCGGCTGGAGCCGTACCGGTAGCTGGGGCGGCAGGAGTCGTACCCGTGACGGCGGGTGCCGGGGCGCCCGGGGTGACGACCGGGGCCGGGGCCGAAGTCGAGGCCGGTGCCGGGGCCGGAGCCGCCGCCCGGTTGATGTTCTCCCCGAACCGCTCGGTGGGCCGGTCGCCGTCGTCCACGTACAGGTCCAGCGCCAGGTCCACCGGCACCTCGAACTCGTGGCTGTCCTGCCCGGTGGCGATGAAGAACTGGTCGTGCCCGGTCGCACCGCCCACGGTGTCGCCGTGCGTGATCTGCCGACCGTACTGGTAGTCGGCCCCGAAGCCGATCGACCCCCAGGTCCCGGTGGGCCCGCTGACGCTGCCCATCGGCCCGAACGCGCCGCCGTAGGACTCACCGCGCTGTTCGGCGTCGCTGCCCGCCATCTGGGCCAGGCCCATGACCTGGATGCCCGGCAGCACCAGGTTGTGGTTGCTGGCCTGCGTGGTGTCGCGGGTGGCGGTGAGGAGCAGTCTGATCCGGCGGACGCCGGTGTCGGTGCTGTTGGGCACCTCGAAGTGCAGGGCGTGCCCGCCGTCGACCATCGCGTCCGTGGCGGCGCGCAACCCGGTACGGGACCGGGCCTCGCGCAGTCGGCGCAGGTTGTTGAGCTGAGCGTGCAGCCGGATCTGGTGCTCGGGCTCGTGGTCCCGTACAGCCTGCTTGAGCCGGGCGCCGATCCCGGTGGGGCGCGCGGCCGTGGAGGCGGGCGGCAGGAAGCCCTCGCGGCGCAGCCACGCCTCGGCCTCGTCGAACAGAGCGTCCGTACCGGTCACGTCGAGCGGGGCGGTGCTCAGTCCGATGCCGTCCAACCGCTCCAGCGCGTCCGGGAGTTCGCGCGTCTCGGCGGCGGTCGGCGCATGTCCCGTGGCGTCCGCCTTGCTCAGGACCCGCAGGTCCATGCCGTGCGCCTGGGTCAGGGCCGGGGCCGCCGTCTCGGTGCCGTCCGGCCGGATCAGCGTGACCCTGTAGGTGACGCCGGAAGGGGTGAGCAGATGGCCCCGGTTGGTGCGGATGGCGTGCATCGTTCCGGCGGAACTGCTCGCGCTGTAGGTGTTGGTGACGGTCGCCTGTGTCTGCCCGCGCAGGCCCAGGCTGCCGCCGATGACGCTCGACGCGTCCGGGTGGCCCTCGCTGTGGTCCCCGGTGAGAGCGGCGGCGCCGCTGCCGCTGACCCCGATGCCGCTGGTGTACCTGGAGGACAGGTCGACCTTCGACGTGTTGACCAGGTGGCTCTCCAGGTTGATCTGCCCCGGAGTGCTCTGCCGCAGCGGCGTGCCGACGGTGGGCACGGTGACCAGGTGCAGCATGCCGACCGCATTGCCGCCGGCATCGGTGATCACGGGCGAGTAGATCCCGCCGTCCACCTGCATGGGCAGCGTCCCCCGCAGCACCTGCTCCGAGAGGAAGTCCGAGACCTGCCCCGCGGCGGTCTCGTCGAGATCCGCGCGGAAGGTCTGATGGACATGCTCGTACAGAGCGCGCGGGTCGATCACCGAGTCGACACCGTACAGCGGAAGATCGGCCACATCAGCCGGCGCGGGCAGCGAACCCGCCGCCGGATCGGCGGTCGTGAGATGCCGCGGGAACCAGATCGTGGTCGGACCGTGCGACGCCGGCCCGCTCCACCCGCCCGTCGCCGGGGCGGTGGCAGGCGCGGTGACCGCCGGGCCGTCCACGCGCACCCGCCAGTTGGTGGTGAACTCCACTGGATCGGAAGGCTCGTTGGACCGCTGGGCCGACGTCGTCTGCACGGCCTGCGTCACCGTCGTCGCATCGCTGGCCTGGTTGTGCGTGATGGCCGCCGTCAGCGAACCGTCGATGGCCCGCACCGCGGTCGGCGCCGTGATCGGCCAGGACCCGGTCCACGGCACCTGGAAGGTCCGGTACGTCCCCGACGGCTGACTGGAGAAGTTCTCCCGCGTCCCGAACCCGCGCCGCTCGACGTGCTTGTCCGGGTCCCGCGTGTCGAAACGCCCCTGCCGCAACGACTCCCGGGCCTCGGACAGCGTCAGTTGTACGTCGACGGTGTGATCGTTCCCGTCGACCCGCACCGTGATCCGGTAACCGCCGTTCGAGCGCAGATACGGCAGTTGAAGAGCAAGGCTGTCCCGGCTGAGCGCGTCCCGCACCTGGTCACGCACCGACTCCGGCGGGTTGTCCACGTCCAGCCCGAGCGCGTCGTACACCTGCCCGTGCAGCCCCTCGATCACCTCGTCGGAGAACGGCTCCGCGTAGACGAGCCCCACCGCGCCGTCCGGGACCGCGCCGTAGGAATTCACGTAGGTGGACGGGAGTTGGGTGCGCGCGGGCGGCGGAGCGGTCGGGGCCTGGGAAGCAGGCCAGGTGAGGGTCGTGTCCGCGGGGATGGGGGTGGAGTCGGGGTTCTCGATCGGGCCGTCCGCCAACTGGCCGGCGTGGTCGTGGAGTTGAGGACCGGCGGAGGTGACGTTCTCGATGGTCTCCAGGTACCGCCGGGGGATGTGGATGGGCGTGTGGGTGTCGGCCATGAGGCCGGTGGTGCGGACCGCCGTGCTGTTGGGGTGGTTGCGCAACAGGAAGTCGTTGTCGCGCTGCTCGTCGGGCAGACCGAGGTAGTGCAGGGCTTCGTGAAGGAGGTCCGCGTCCGAGTGGCCCAGGTCCAGGTGGAGTTGGTCGGCGCGGGCAGGCTTCGCCGTGTCGGTGAGGGTGATCGCCTCGGGGTGGGTCAGGTCGGCGATCAGGTTGAGGGTGACGTGGAGCTGGTCCCGTGAACCGGGCAGCTCCAGGCCCGAGTTGATGTGTGTATCCAGGAGACGGGTGATCCGGTCCTTGAACTGCTGGGTGAGAGCAGGGTCGTTGGTGGCGACCGGGAGGTTGAGCGTGTAGTCGCGGACCCACTGGCCGTTGGGCGCCTGGATACGACGGATGCTCGTACGGACCAAGGTCGTGGCACCGCTGAGCACACCGGGCCGGGGCGGGCTGGACTGATCGGCGTGCGGATCGAACCGCTCGGTGGAGTGCACGGCGGGACGGGCGTGCGTGCGCAGCCCGAACCAGGAGTCCTTGGGCGCCGGATCGGCGACATGCGACGCGGGCCGGTCGTCGTCGGCACTGCGAGTGGGCGCGGGACGGTAACGGCCGCCCGGCATCAGGCTGTCGGCGTCCTCCGGACCCCGGGGCGCGCTCGACGGAGTGATGGTTGTCGGGTCGACGACGAGGTGGCCGGCGTCCGTGGCGCTGTAGTGGTTCAGGCCGGTGTAGTGGACCTCGATGACCCGGGTCGCGGTGGCCGGTCCGATCAGGGTGACGGTGTTGGTGGTGGGCGTAGGGCCCGGCCGCAGTACCTCCACGGCAAGGCCCAGGGTGTCCGCGAGCAGCGGGAGGAACAACTCGCCCTGGTTGGTCTCATACATCTGCGCCCAGTTCCCAACGGCGCCGACCGCGTGGGCCAGTTCGGCGTCGGTGAACTGTACGGGGCTCACGGTGTAGCCGTGCCGGAGCAGCGTGCGGAGCTGTGTGTCGGAGAGGTCGTCCAGTGTGGGCAGCCGGCCGGTGTCGCGCAGATACGCGAACATGTCCCGGACGCTGGGCTCCGCCGGACCGGCTTCTTCGTCCTCGGTCAGCGCCCGGGTATAGCGCGCGTTCAGATCGTCCAGCTGCTCCGGTTCCGTCACCCCGTGGATGCTGTACTCCTGGAGGGCGGCGAGGAGTTGGGGCCGGGTCATGGGCTCCGTGTGGCCCTCGAACCACTGCGCGAGTGTCTGCCGCACCTGGCCCACCACCTCGCGCGGCAGGGGGCGGGCGCCGCGGGCCTCGAACAGTCGGGCGTCGGCGAGGTTGCGGAGCCGGTCCGCCGCGACGATCAGGTGGTGACCGGCCCGGGGCATCGGGGAGGTCCCCGGCACCCAGTGGGCGAACTCGGCCAGTCCGGCGCGGACTTGACTCGGCCGGCTGAGCCAGGCGTAGGTGTCGGGGGCCGCCTCGCGCAGTCCGGGGAGCGAGTCGCGGACGTGTTCCGGGTCGGTGCCGATGAAGGTGTACAGCATGCAGCGGCCGTCACCCCGGGTGTCGATCGCGATGCCTCGGGCCGGGCGGATCTGGAAGGAAGGGGGGAGGGACGGGATGTGATTGGTCTGGGGTGACGTGGGGGCGGTGTGGCTGGTGGGGGCGGTGGGGCTGACGCCGTCGGTGTCGTTCTGCGCGGGTGCCTTGCCCTTGCCCTTGGCGTCGCTCTTGGCCTTGGCCTCGGCCGGGGTGAGGGTGGCGGTGTCCGCCTCGTCATCGGTCGTGGTGGTGTTGCCGACCAGGACGTCGAACGCGCTCTCGTGGTCGGCGGTGGTGTCGCCGTCACCGGTCGGCGAGGTGTCCGAGGGCGGGTCGACGACGGTGGTCGTCGGGTCGACCGCAGTGGTCGTCGGATCAACGACGGTGGCCGTCGGATCGACCACAGTGGTCGTGGGATCGACAACAGTGGTCGTGGGATCGACAACAGTGGTCGTGGGATCGACCACAGTGACCGTCGGATCGACGACCGTGGTCGTCAGGCCGGCGTTCGGGTCCGCGGGGTCGTTGTCCCCGGGGTTCTCGTTCCCGGTGGTCGTGGTGTCGTGGCCGCCGGTGCTCGGGGTGTTGCCGGTCGAGGGCCCCGCCGTACGGGGGCGCCCGTAGCCCGGCCAGCGCGGGGCGACGGACGCCAGGGTCGAGCGTGAGGTGGGCAGCGCCGAGGGGCCCTCGGCAAGCACCGGGCCGGCCGCCAGGGTCAGACTCGTCTGCGCGTTCACCCGGCCGAGCGCGGCGGCGTCGCGCTCGCGCAGGGCGTTGTCGAGCCGCGTGTCGATCTCGTGGAGCGTCTGCTCCGCCTGCTCGTGCTTCTGGCGGGTGTCCTCGTGGACCCCGGCCGCGTCTTCGGCGAGTCCGCGCGCCGTGGTGGCGTCCGCGCGCGCCGTGGTGGCCGTGGCCCGCACCCCCGGAAGCCTCGTCCGCACCTCCCGCAGCGCCTGCTCGTCGCGCGCCAGGCGAGCCTCGGTCTCCCGCAGCGCACCCCGGTCCTGCCCGAGCCCGGCCCGCACCCCGCCGAGATCGCTCTCCAACGTGCCGACCTGCTCGGTGAGTCGGTCGATCCGCTGCGTGAGACCGGGGTCAACTGCGGGCGTGGGGGCGGGTGTCGTAGCCGTATCGGATGTGCCGGAGGCCTCCGACGCCGACGGCTGCGTGGCGGCAAGGGCGTTGAGGACCGTCAAATCCGTTCGTACGTTGGTGAGTTGGGCGCTGAGGCGGATCTCCTCGCGCTCCCCCGCCGCGACGGCGTCCTGGAGCGGGCCGATCGCGGCACGGGCCGTGGACACGTCGCCGATCAGCTTCGTCTCGCGGTCGACGAGGTCCTGGAGGCGCTGTTCGGCGAGGTCCGCCCGCTGCTCGGCGGTGGTCGCGGCCGTGTCGGTCCGGTGGGCGTCGGCCGCCGCGTCGGTGAGTGCGGTGGCCGCATCGTTCAGGGCGTCCTGCGCGTCGGGCCGCAGCCCCCGTTGCCGGCCCTCGTCGAGCAGCGCCGCCGCGTGCTGCTCCTCCGCCAGGTCGAACGCGGCGGCGGCGTTCTCGAAGTCCCGCCATGCCTGGTCCAGGGCCACGACACCCGTACCCGGCGCCGCGTCGTCCGTCCCCGTTCCCGTCCCCGTGCCCGGCGCCCTCGTGAGCGCCCCGTCCGGGTCGAGGGACCAGATGCGCAGCCCCTCGGGCCCCCGGGTGACCAGTTCCACCGGGTGGCCGTGGAGGCGGGCGACGCGGGAGGCGCCGTAGAGGGACAGGGCCAGGCGGGAGCCGTCGGGGTCGGGGCCGGTGGCGACCCAGAGCTGGTAGCCCTCGTCCGAGGTGTCGACGCCGGCGGCGAGGGCGGACCCTACGTCCCGCAGGGGGATCGTCGCCCAGTCCGCCGGCGCGGTGTCGGTGCCCGCGGTGAGCAGGGCGGGGAGGTCGTAGACGCGGGGTACCGGGCGGGGGTCGGTGATGCCGTGGCCGAGGGCGTCGCGCTCCTCGACGCGGATCGTGGCCGTACCGGTGACATGGCGGACGCCACGGGGGCCTGAGACCTCGATGTGGACGTCGGCCCGGACCTCGTAGCTGCGGGTGCCGCGGCCGCCGTCGGCGGGCAGGCTGGTACTGCCGGTCTTGAGCCAGTCGCGGCGGCCGCCGGAGACGGTGCTGCCGAAGTTGCTCGCGTCGACGGGGCGTTGGAGTACCGGTGGGGTCACGCCGAGGAGGTTGCGGTCGGGGTCGTCGGCGCTGAAGACGGACGGCAGGGAGAGTCCGCTCGTGGTGTCGCCGCCGGAGACCGTGCTGCTGTTCTCCGAGGTGATCCGGAGCCGGTCGATGGTGACGTCGCCGCCGTCGGTGACCGCCCTCGGGCGGTACAGCGAGACGGTGAGGGTGGGCCGTCCGCCGGGGGCGCCGGTGAGCGGGAAGGCGCCCGGCATCGTCGGGAGCAGGCCGCCGACCTGGCGGGGGGTGTCCAGTGAGAGGGTGCCGGCCTGGATGAGTTCGCCGAGCCGGATCGCCGCGTTCTCGTCGGAGGTCGAGGCCGGCAGGGAGCGCCAGCCGCTGCCGGTGGCCGGGGCCACCTGGTCGAGGGCGGTGTACAGCTGGCTCCAGCCGTCGAAGCCGTAGACCGGGACCGAGCCGGTCGGCTGGAACAGGTCCGTCTCGCGCAACGCCCAGGGGTCGTCGGGCAGTTGACGGGGGTCTACGCGGTGGAGCGCGGGCGGTTCGGGGGCGGGCAGGGTGCGCTCGGCGGTCTCGCTGCCGGTGAAGCGCAGGCTCACCCGGGCCGGTACCCGGACCTGGCCGGCGAACTCGCCGGTGAAGGTGCGGCCCAGCCAGGCAAGGGTCGACCCGTCGGTGTCGTCCCAGGCGATGACCCCGCGCTGCACCAGTGCGCCCAGGACGTTGGGCGGCCAGTCGGCGACCAGCGTGGAGCTGACCGTGGCGACCAGTTCGTAGTCCAGGTCGTCGAAGTCGGCGGCGCTGTCGGTGCGCAGCCAGTACCGGTCCTCGGCGGTGCGCCCCTGCTTGCCGACCTTGCTGGAGGCGGTGACCAGGTTGGCGGAGGGGCCGGTCCGGTCCGTGCGGTCGTCGGTGTGGGGGCGGGTGAAGCGGGCGATCGGATTGAAGGTGAAGCGGTGCTGGCGGCCGACCGAGGAGGAGAGCGAGCGGCCGTCCGCCGTGTGCGAACCCCATTGCTCTATACCGGACTTGTCGCTCGGCACCGCTGTGCCCCGCACCGCCTCGCGCTGTACGCGGGTGCTGGTGGGCCGCGCCGAGAACGTCACCTGGACGAGTGCCGAACCGCCGAACCGGTGGTGCCGGAAACTGTAGGTGGCCTGTCCGCCGCCGCGCCCGATCAGCGCCCGCTTCCCCGCGACACCGGTGTTCTCGGCGATCAGCGCGGCGACGCCGGGCAGGTAGGAGGCGTGGCCGGGGGTGGTGGCGCCGGGGGCGTACCGGTCCACCAACTCCCTTACCTCGTGCTGGAATCGGGCGCGCTGCTCGGACTGCGGGGTCGCTGTCGGGCCGGTTCCCGGGTCGGAGAGTTCGGTGACGGAGCTGACCGTGGCGAGGCCGAGGGTGCCGTCGCGGACGTAGCGTTCGGGCAGTGGCGGGCTGGTCTCGCCGACCGTCGACGGGGCCGGCAGCGGGGGTGTGACGGCGCCCATCCACCGTGCGTCGCGCCGGAGTTGACTCTCCGTCATGAGGAACTGGAGCCCGCGCGGCACGTCCACGGCGAGCCGGACGGTCTGTGCGCCCCCGTACCCGACGGTGTTGGCGAACACGTTGCGGTGTCCGGACCGTACGGTGATCACGTAGGTGACGTCGGCCGTGACCCGGTGCTGGAGGCCCGACTGGGTGGGCGTCCGGTTGGTGGCGGTGGTGCTGGTGAGGGTGTCGGGCCGGTCGGTCTTGCGGTCGTACTGGTAGCGGCCCGACGGGTTGAAGCGGGACGGCGTGGGGGCCGCGGCGGCGGGCTGCCCGTCCACGGGGGCGGGGGCCGGCGGGTTGTTCTGGGTGGCCGAGCCGCCGACGCCGAACTGGTGGGTCTTGCTGAGGCCCTTGGACTGCTGTGCCGTGTCGGCGGCGGAGATGCCGGTCTCCAGGTACTGGTTGACGCTCTGCGTCAGCCGGGGTGTGTGGGCGACGGCCTCGATCTCTATGGAGAGCTGGCCGTCGGCACCGAGCCCGGGCAGCGTCAGGCCCTCCACCACATAGGTGCCGCCGAAGATCTGGTGTCCCCGGCCGATCAGCGCACCGGGCGAGAGCGCGGTGGTCCGGGTCTCGGCGCTCACCGTGGTGGTGTCGCCGAACGGACTGCCGAACAGCGAGCTGCTCAGGAACTCCTTGACATCACCGACGAGCCGGGAGACGCGCCCGAGCGGGCCGGGCCGCTGGACCTGGTCGCTCTGCCCGTCCTGATCGGCGTCGACGGCGGAATTCCCGTCACCGGCACGGGTGTTGGTGGTCGTGTCGGCGCCGGTGTTCGTGCCGGCGCCGGTGACGATCTGCCGGAACGCGTCCTGGAGCGCCGCCGAACCCCGCACCACGTCGATCAGCGCGTCGTCCGGGATCCGGACCACGTCCGGGTGCGGGCGGGACACCCCGTCGTCGCCCGTGGTCGTCATGGCCAGCCGCTCGGTGTCCTGCGCCTGGACGGGTCGTACGGTGTACGGCGCATCGGTCGGCGCGGGCTCCGCGGCGTCCACGGTCCGCGCGTGCGGTACGGCCAGCCGGACCGTACCGGTGACGCCCGGCACCCCGCCGGCCTCCACATCGCCCTCGGGGCGCGGCCCGGGCATCGCGTCGCCGAACCGGGCCACCGGCTCCTGGCCCGGGCCCTCGTACAGGTCGAGCGTGATGCGGGCCGGTATCGCGAACTCGTGGGTGTCCTGCCCGCTGGCGATGAAGAACTGGTCGTGGCCGAGCGTGGTGCCGGTGGCGTTGCCGAGCGAGGCCTGGCCCACGTACTGGTAGTCGCCGGTGCCGGTCAGGGTCCAGGCGCCGCCGTTCGGAGTGGGTCCGGTGATCCCGGCGCCCGCGCCGAGGCCCCCGCCGTACGTGTTGCCGAGGCGCGCGGTGCCGCCGCCCCCGCCCTGCGCCAGGCCCATGACCTGGATGTCGGGCAGCACCCTGCGATGCTGCGGCGCGCCGCCCGCGAGGTGCTGGGCGCCCAGTTCCAGACGTACCCGGCGGCGGCCCGTGACCGAGGGGATCTCCAGGTACAGCGAGTGGCCGCCGTCCACCATGGAGTCGGTCGCGGCGCGCAGCCCGAGCGGGGATCCCAGCTCGCGCAGCCGCCGCAGATTGTTCAACTGGGCCTGTACGAGAGTCTCGTCGGGCAGCCGGCTCCGGCGCGGCGCGGACCCCGGGGGTGGCGGCGCGTCCCCCTCCGGCGGCGGTGCGGGCGGCAGGAAGCCCTGCTCCCGCAACCAGGTCTCCGCGTCCGTGAACAGCGTCTGGGTACCGTCCACGCCGAGCGGCGCGGTGGACTGCCCGATCGACTCCAGGGTCGCCAGCTCGTGCGGCAGCGCGCGGACCTCGTCCTCGGTCGGCGCGTGGCCGGTGGCGTCGTCGGCGCTGAGCACCCGCAGGTCGAGCGCGTGCGGCCAACTCTCGGGACGGTACGTCGACATGCTGCCGTCGGGCCGGATCAGCGTGAGGGTGTACTGGACGTCCGCCTCGGTCAGCAGGTGGCTGCGGTTGGTGCGCACCGCGTGCATGGTGCCCGCGGAGTTGCTGGTGCCGAACATGTTCTGCGCGGCGAGGGAGAGGGTGCCCTTGCCGTTGACGGTGCCGCCGAGGACGCCCGACGCGTTCGGGTGCCCCGGGCGGTGGTCGGCCGTCAGCGCCGGGCCGGCCGTGCCGCTGAGGTTCAGCCCGCTGTTGAACGTCGTGCTCTGGTCGTTCTTGACCACGTTGACGACATGGCTCTCAAGGTTGATCTTCTTGTCGATGCTCTTGGCCACCGGGGTGTTCCGGGTAACCCGCGCGTCCAGCCGCATCATGCCGACCGCGCGCCCGTGCGCGTCGGTGAGCACCGGCGAGTACAGCCCGCCCTCGACCTGCATCGGCAAGGTGCCCCGCAGGATCGGTTCGCCCAGGAACTCCGCGAGCTGGGCCGCCGAGGTCTCGTCCAGTTCGTCCTGGAAGTTGTCCACCGCGCCCTCGTACAACCGCCGCGGGTTCAGCACCGAGTCCACGCCGTAGATGGGCAGTTGCCGCAACTCGGCGGGCGGGGGCAGCGCCTGGCCGTGGTCCCGGTCGGCGTCCACGAGGTGCTGCGGGAACCAGACGGTGACCGTCCCGTGCTGCCGGGCCGGACTCCAGTCGTGCGCGGGATCGGGGTCCGCGACGACAACTGCCGTGTCGGTGCCCTCGGTCGCGTCCGTGACCGGGGGCGGCGCGTCCACGCGCACCTGCCAGTTGTCGGTGAAGTCGTAGGCGCGGGAAGGCTCGTTGCTGCGCTGGGCGCTGGTGGTCTGCACGACCTGGGTGACGGTGGAGGAACCGTCCGCCTGGTTGTGCGTGAAGGTCCCACCGAGCGCGATGTCCACCCCGCGGACCGGACCGGCCGCCCCCACCGGCACCGACAGGGTCCACGGCACCGGAAGCGTCGAGAACGTGCCGGACGGCTGCGCGGAGACGATCTCCCGGGTGCCCTGCCCGCGCCGCTCCACATGCTTGTCGGGATCACTCGTGTCGAGTGCGCCCTGCCGCACCGACGGCCGCCGGTCGCCGAGCGTCAGCCGTACGTCCACGTACCGGTCGACGCCGTCCACGTCGAGCACGATCCGGTGACCGCCGAGGCTGCGCAGATACGGCATGTTCTGCGTGAGCTGCTGCTCCGAGAGCACGTCCCGCAACTGCGCGTGCACGGGGTCGTCCGGACCCGGGTCGGTCCTGCCGAGCGCGGCGAGCACCTGCCGGTGCAGCCCGTCGACCAGGTCCGGCGAGAACGGCTCCATCACGACCAGCCCCACCTGACCGTCGTGCCGCTGCCCGTACCCGCCGAGGTAGGAGGTACGGCGCCCACCGCCGGCCACTACCTCGGTCGGCGTGGTGGTGTCCCCCTCCGGGGTGGTCAGGGTGACCACCGGGACCGACAGGACCGCCGGGACCACGGGGACGGCCTCGGTCTCGGCCTCCGTCTCCGTCTCGGCCGGATCGGTGTGCGCGGTGGAGGTGGTGGACGTGGTGGCCACCGGGGTCGGCGCGGTGTGGGTCGTATCGGCCGTGTCGGTCGTACCGGTGGTGTCGGTGGTGGCCTTGACCGGGGCCGGCGGGTCGGCGCCGGGCGCTCCCGGCGCGCTCTTGGCCGGTCCCCGTCGGCCGCCGCCGGTACCGGTGCCGGTGCTCCGGGGGTCGTCGGCGGGGTCGCCGACCAGGGTGCCGATCAGTGCGAGGTGACGGGGGCGCAGCCCGCCGGAGGTGTACGCCGGGTCCGTGGTGGGTGTGAACCGGGTCGGGTCGCCCATGAGGCTGGCCGTGCCGCCGCGGTGCGGGGCGGCCGAGTCGAAACCGCTCTCGTCGCGCAGGCCGAGCTGGTGGCCGATCTCGTGGGCCAGGTCCGAGTCGGAGATGTCGGCCGGCCACGAGTGGTGCGTGGCCGGGGTCCCGTCCGCCGGGTCGGTGAGCGTGACGTCGAGGTGCGCCGTCTCACCGGGCGCGGCCGGCACGACGGTGACGCGCAGCAGGCTCCCGTCCTCCAGCCGGTGCCCCGGGGTGTTGAACACCCGCTGCACACCGTCCGTCAGCCGCTGCTGGACACCGCCGACCTGCGGCCCCAGGCCCGGGTTCCCGGTGAGCCGGTAGGTGACGGTGAGATCGGTGACCGGCTCACCCCCGTGCTCGAAACGCCGTACGGCGAAACCGGCCCGCACGACGTACTGCGTCCGCACACCGTCCGCCCCGACCGGCCGGGACACCGGGTCGACCCAGGTGTGACTCCGCTCCGACGGCGTCGCCCCGGCCCGCGCGTCCGCGTAACTGCCCGGCACCGGGGTGGTGTTGGGCGTCGCGGAGGGGGTGAGGACGACGGGTTCCAGGGTGGGTGTGGGAGTCGGGGTCGGTGTGGGCGTGTTGTCCGGCGCCGGGTCGGACGAGAGCTCCGAGGAGGTGTGCACGGGCGTCGGCGCCGGCGTACTGGAGGGGACAGTCTCCGGCGCGGGATCGCTGTCCGGGGTCGAACTGGTCGTGGGGGGCGCGCTGTCGCTGGTGGTGGTTACGGGTGTGGGGAGGTCGGTGCCGGTGTGCGTGCTGCTCGGGAGGGGAGTGGGATCGGTGGTGGTCGTGTCGGTACTGGAGTCGGTGTTCGTGGTCGTGTCCGTGCCGGTGTCGCTGTCGACGCCGGACTCGGTGCTCGGGGAGGCGTCGGTGCCGTGCGTGGTGCCATTGCCGTTGCCGTCAGACGTCGTGCCGTCCTCCGGGCGCCCCTGTGTCGTGGTACGGGGATTCCCACCGGAGTTCGAGGACGTACCGGAACCGGCCGTCGGGCTACCCGAGTTGGTACCGCTCTGGGCGGGCACACCGGACCCGGTCGTGTTCGTACCCGTGCCCGGCGGCACGACGCCGGTGGTGGGCCCACTCGCGACCGGAACGTCCGGCGAAGGAGCCGGAGTCGCCGTGTCCGAGGTGTCGCCCTGCTGAACTGTCTCTACGGGCGCGGGAGTTCCCGACTCGGTGGTGTGCGGGGTGGGATCGTCCGTGTCGGTCTGCTGCGGTGTCCTCGCGGGCGTGCTCGACGACGAACCGCCCCCGCCGGACGTACTCGTCGCCCCGTGCGGAATGTTGCTCTGGAGGTCTCCCCCGTCGACCTTCACCTCGTCGAAGTGGGTGTCGAGGTCGGGGACATCCGTGTCGAGGTCGGTGGAGCGGGGCGGCGGGGTGCTCGTGGAGGTGCGTTGCGGGGTGTTGACCGTCGACGAACTGCCGTTGTTCGAGGTCGTGTTGACGGCGCCGGGGTTCGGCGTCGTCGTCGAGTCGTCGTCCGTGGTGGACGAGTTCGGCGATGTGCTGGTCTTCGAGGGGCCGGTGTCCGTGTCGGAGTCGGTGGTGGACTCGTCCGGGAGGTCCGCCGTGCCCAGGGTGTTCACCGGCACCGGGGTGTTGAAGTTGAACTTGTTGCCCAACGCGCCCGCGCCCTGGCCGAGGTGGCGTTCGCTGATCGAGCTGAGGCCGCTGCCCAGGAAGGTGTCGAGGGGGTCGATGGGGAAGCCGAAGGCGGACGCCATGGCGAGTTCGGCGAGGGTCTCCGCGCCGCCCTCGGTGAGGAAGTGCTCGGCGTCCTCGCCGAGTTCGTGCGTCAGCTTGGAGCCGAAGGACTTCGGTGTGGGCGTCGGGGTCGGGGTCGGCGTGATGTGCGGGGTCGGCGTGGGTGTGGTCTTCGGGTTCGGCGTGGGGGTCGGCTTCGGGTTCGGCTTGGTGTTGACGTCGGGGTTGTCGAACTTCTGGTTGAACTTCTTCCCGTTGCCGGGGACGTCCTTGAACGGGTTGTGGCTGCCGAAGATGTTCTTGAGGTTGTTCTTCAGACCCTTGCCGAGGTCGGTGAGCAGTCCGTGGAACAGGCCGGCGAACGCGCCGAACGCGCCGTCCTGGAGGATCTGCGACCAGTCGAAGCTGTTGGGGCGGCGGCCCTTGGGCGCGCCGATCATCATGGCCAGCCGTACCGCGAAGGTGGTGAACGCCTCCTCGATCGCCTCGGTGAGGCTGGGCATGAGGTGCGTCTTCTTCATCAGCCAGTCGAGCAGCGTCAGAATGGCGACCCGGCTGCGGGCCTTCGCCACCGCGGCCTGGCTGGAGGCGGACCCCCCGGTGAACGCGGACAGCACCGCGATGACCATCAACTCGATGAGCAGCCGCACCAGTTCGGCGATGATCTGCCACTTCGACTCCATGATGTCCATGGAGGACTTGGTGCGGGACTGTCCGATGCTGTCGAGCTGGTCGGCGAAGTCCTTCAGGTAGTTGACGCCGCCGCTGTCGAGGAACATGTGCATCGCCCGCACATAGTTGTTCCCGACCTGCGGCGGCAGCGCGCGCCCCACCCCACCGGCGGTCTGCTCGATCAGGTCCGAGAGGTCACGCATACGCCGGCCCAGCCGCTCGTACGGCTTGCCGTTGGCGTAGGCCATGTCCTCGTCGGCCTGGAGCATTCTTTCGCCGATGAGCACGAACAACAGGTTGTTCAGCTGGGGCGACGCGTGGATGGTCATCAGGGGCGGTCCGCCGCGTCAGTGCTTTCCGTTGTGCGAACCGGTGTTGGTGTCGCCCGTGTCGATGCTGGAGTCGTGGATGGCGTCCAGGACGCCGCTCTGGGTGCCGAGCACGCTCTTGAGGTTGGTGAGGGTGCCGTCGCCGATGCTGACGATGGCCTCGGAGAGGGACGAGCCGGTCGTGACGGAGCCCTCCCGCTGTTCCTTCTCCTGCGGCAGCATCTGCTTGGCGTAACTGTCGTCGTGTCCGGGCCACTTGGAGGTGGCCGACACATCGGTGATGAACTCGCTGATCATCTCGTTGGCCAGCCGGCTGATCTGCTCGATCTGCCGGGTGCCGGCGATGAGCGCCGGCGGGCTGGCGGAGTAGGCGTTCTCCGACATCGTCTTCTCAGTCCTCCGGGTCTTCGCTGATCTCGTCGCGGAGCCGGCCGGCCCCACGCCGTCGGCCGCTCTTGGGGCCCTCCAGCACTCCGGGCCCGAAGATCTTGTTCCAGTCCACGTCGAAGCCCGTGATCTCGGGTGCCTCGGGGTTGGCCTTGGTGAACGGCTCGAAGGTGGCCATGACATGGCGGGCCATCCGGGCCCGGGCCTCCTGCACCGCCTCCAGCACGCTCGCGGCGAGCTGACCTGCGGGCATCGTACGGTACTTGTCGTCGAGGAAGGTCAAAGCGCGCAGGTCGCCCTGTGCGCTGACGGTCACCTCGACGGAGCGGTCCGCGGAGCGCACCGTGCTCTCGGCGTGGGCGAGTTCGCCCTCGGCGCGGGCCACCGCGGCCTCGGTGGCCTCCAGTTCGGCCATCGCCTTGGCCAGCCGCTGCTCGATCGACTCGCTGCTCATCGGGCGCCTCGCACGCGGTCCCGGACGGAACGTCCCGTGTTCATCGGCCGATCACCGCCGGCGAACCGCCCTCGTCGGTGCCCCAGACGTCCTCGTCCTCGGTGAGCCATGCGTCCCGGGCCCGGTCGCCGCTCTCCGTGGAACGGCCGTTCTGGCCCGCGCCGTTGCTGCCGGGGCCGCCCACCGGGTAGGGGGCGCTGGACGTGGTGGGCCGGGTGTAGACGACGTCCTCGTCCTCGTCCACGGAGGTCGCCCGGTTGGTCCGGCCGCGCCGGGCGGAGCCGCCCGCCGGGTCGGTGAGGACGGCCCGGGTGCGCTCGGTGTTGCCGCCCTGGCCGCCGCCCGCGCCTCCCATACCGCCGCCCATGCCTCCCATGCCGCCCATCCCCATCGGGTTGAGCGGGGTGCCGCCCGACGCGCTCTGCTCGCCGGTGGAGGCGGCGGCGACGGTGCTGGTGTCGAGGGCGTCGGAGCGCAGCGCGCCGCCGGTGTAGGGGGTGCTGTCGTAGTCGTCGTAGCCGCTGTCGAGGCTCGAATCCAGGCCGCCGCCGGACGTGTTGAGGCTGCCGCCGCCGAGTCCGCCGCTGTTGAGGCCGGTGGTGTTCAGGCCGCTGGTGTCGAGGCTGCTGCCGTTGTTCAGGCCGCTCGTGTCGATGGTACTGCCGTTGAGATTGCTGGTGTCGATCGAGGACGAGGGGAGGCCGCTGCCGTCGATGTCGGTGGTGGTCGTGTGGCCGGACGGGTCGGTGGTGGTGAGCTGGCCGGTGTCCGGGTTGAGGGTCTGGACGGAGCCGTCCGGGAACTTCGTGGTGAGCGTGCCGTCGTTGTTGAGCGTGGTGGTGGAGCCGTCCGGGTTGGTGAAGGAGTCGCCCGGGTTGAGGTGCGTGGTGGTGACGTTGCCGGAGGGGTCGGTGACGGAGACCTGACCGGTGTCCGGGTTGAGGGTCTCGGTGGAGCCGTCCGGGAAGTGGGTGGTCAGCGAGCCGTCCGAGTTGAGCTGGGCCGTCGAGCCGTCCGGGGTGGTGAAGGAGCCGGCGGTCGGGTTGAGCTGCGACAGCGAGGTGCTGCCGTCCGGGTTGAGCGTGCTGACCTGGCCGGTGGTCGGGTCGAGGGTCTGGCTCGTGCCGTCCGGGAACTTCGTGGTGAGGGTGCCGTCGCTGTTCAGGGTGGTGGTCGAGCCGTCCGGGTTGGTGATGGTGCCACCCGCGTTGAGCTGCGAGACCGAGGTGGTGCCGTCCGGGTTGGTGGTGGTGACCAGGCCGGTCGACGGGTCGATGGTCTGGGTGGAGCCGTCCGGGAACGTCGTGGTGAGCGTGCCGTCGCCGTTGAGCTGGGTGGTGCCCCCGGTCGGGGAGTTGAGCGTGGTCGAGCCGTTCTTGTCGTTGTTGTTCAGGAGCGAGGGGTTCAGCACGCTACTGGCGAGGTTGCCTAGGTCGTTGCCGGTCGAACCGTCGTTGTTCAGAAGGCTGTTGTTGTTGAGGTCGTCGAGCCCGCTGCCGACGTTGTTGAGGCTGTTGCCGAGATCGTCGTTCAGGTTGTTGAGGCTCGAATTCAGGCCGTCGCCGATGTTGTTGAGGCTGTCGTTCAGGTTGGTGTTGAGGTTCGTGCCGAGGTTGTTGAGGCCGTCGCCGAGGTTGTTGAGGTTGTCGTTCAGGCCGTCGTTGAGGTTGTTGAGGTTGTCCCCGAGATTGTTGAGGTTGTCGTTCAGGCCGTCGTTGAGGTTGTTCAGGCCGTCGCCGAGGTTGTTGAGGTTGTCCCCGAGGTTGTTCAGGCTGTTGTTGAGGTTGTCGCTGTTCTCCTTCGCCTCCTCCTCGGCGATCTCGTTCTCCTCCTTCTGGAGGACCTCGGAGAGCGTCTCGTTGTTCTTGTTCTTGACCTCTTGGGCGAAGGCGTCCTCGACATCGGCCCAGGCGTTCTTCACGGCGCTGAGCGCGTCGATGGACGGCTGCTTGAGCTTGGCGTCCGCGTGGTCCGACCAGCTCTTGACGGCGGCGTCGGCGACCTTCTGCCAGGTGGTCTTCTGGGTGAGGTCGCCGTAGTCGGGGACGTTCTGCTTGAAGTTGGCGTCGGTGGAGTAGGTCGTGCCGCCGCCGCCCTCGGTGACGTAGGTCTCCTCAAGCACGTGGTTGATGTTGTTGTTGATGACCCACTGACTGATCCCGTCGAGGATCTTCTTCACGTGGTAGTGCGGGTCGTGCTGGCCGTCGGAGGCCCAGTCGGTCCACGCGGCCTGGAGCGCGGTGACCGCGTCCTTCAGCGCCTTCTGCGCGGCGGCCAGCGCGTCGCTCAGCTTCGACTGCGGGACGGTGCCGCCGAGGGTGGTGTTGGTCGCCGTGAAGTCCCGGCCGCCCAACTGTGAGACATAGCCGTCGTAGTTGGTCTTCAGCTCGTTCAGCAGGTGCCAGAAGAGGCTGGCCGCCTTGCCCTTCCAGGCCGCCTGGTCCTCGCCGAGCGAGGTCATCCACTGGTTGACGATGTCCGAGTGGTCCTTGAAGAACTGCACGACCCGGTCGAAGGACTGCCCGGTGCGCTCGAAGGAGAGCATGTCGACGGCGTTGTCGTCGGTGACCGACAGTCCGCTGTAGGAGAAGCCCTGCGTCGAGTACGGCGAGGACAGCAGATGGTCGAGGACCAGCTTGCTGCCCGAGATGTACTGCGCCATCGGCCCGGAGTCCCACTGGACATGGGAGTACGAGCCCTCGAACGCGCCGCCGCCGGTGATCTCGCCGCCGCTCCAGAGGGTGGCGCGGCCGTTCCCGTCGACGGTGACGCCGATCATCACGATCCGCGCCTTCTTCATGTCCACGCTGCTGTGCGCGCCGTCTCCGCCGGCGTCGTAGAAGGCCAGGTCGTAGTCCTCGCCCGAGTTGACCTGCCAGCCGCCGATCGCCGAGTAGTCGGCCGCGGTCACCGCCCGGATGTCCATGCCCTGGATGTCCATCCGGAACAGTTTGAGGTCGCTGAAGTCGTCGCTGGACGAGCTGCTCAGCTTGTTGAACAGCGTCGACCGGGGCGGGATCGTGTAACCGGTGAAGTCGGTGACGGCCTGGGCGAAGTAGTCGTCCGGGTCGTAGCCGGCGGTCCCGGTGGTGCTGTCGGCCATGGGGCGGAACTCCGCTGCGGAGGAGGGGCGGGGACGGGGTGGGGGGCGCCTGGTTCAGAGGGGAGCGGGCGGACCTCGCATGGACCTCAGGAGTTCGTGGAGCCGGAGCCGCTCATGTCGCCGTCGACGGTGTCGAAGATGTCCAGCAGCTTCTCGCCGTCGATCGCGTCGAGGCTGTCGCCCTGGTTCTTCAGCAGGGTGGTGATCGTCTCGTCCAGCGCGTCGTCGATGTCGTCGAAGAGCGTCTTGTGGTCCGTGAGGATCTTGTCGAGCCCCTTCGCCTGGGTCTTGAGCGCCTCCACCAGCGTGGAGCCGCCGACCGGGTCCTTGCTGTCGCCGCCGTTCATCAGGCCGATGCGCAGGATCTTGGCGAGGCCCGCGGCGGAGCCGGCACCGGTCTCGGCGAGCAGGTTCTTCAGGGACCGGACGCCCGCCGGACTGTCCTTGCGGATGGCCAGCAGATCGCTGATGAAGTCGGCGACGTCGGTGTTCTTGAAGTTCTTCAGCGCGGTCGAGTCGAGGTGGGTCAGATCAGCCATGGGTGCCTCCGCGGGCGGATCGCGCCGGCCCGGGGTACGGCGCGGCGACGGAACGGGAAGGAGCCTGGACCGCACCGGCCGCGAGGAGGCCGGCCGGTGCGGTGGAGCCGAGCGGCTCAGCGGCCGATGGTGACCTCGGACCACATCTGGCTGAGAGAGTTCTCGCTGTACTTGTAGCTGTTGGAGATCTCGTTGAGGAGCTGCGAGTGCGAGGTCAGCAGCGTCTCCATGTTCTGGACCGCGCCGTCCCAGGCCGCCTGCTTCTGGCGGTAGGTGTCGGCGTCGTTGCCGTACCAGGTCTTGGACAGCTCGCTGAGTTCGGCTTCGAGGTTGGAGAGTGTCTGCGCGATCGCCTTGGTCTGCGCCACCATGTCGTCCGCGGCGTTCGCCATGTGGTTGTAGCTGACGTAGATGACACCGTCGGACAGGTTGTCTGCCACAGCTTGCCTCTCTTACGCGATGGGGGGATTCGTGCGTCGATGCGAGGTCAGCCGGCGAGCTGGTCGAAGGCCGACTGGGCCGCGTTGTACGCCTGGTTGATGGAGTCGTTCGAGGAACCCTGGGTCTTGTTGTGTTCCACGAGGCTCTGGTTCAGCCGGTCGATGACGTCCTCGAGGTTCTTGAGGATGACGTTGCACTGGCCGTCCCACTGCGCGAGGAGCTGGCCGTACTGGCCGCCGTCGCTGCCCTGGTAGCCGCTGCCCAGGGTGGAACGGGTGCTGTCGACGTCCTGACGGATCTTCACGATGCCGCTGAAGGCGCTCTCCAGGGCCTGGATTCCGTTCCGGGTCGAGCCTTCGCTTGACTGCTGGCCATCTCCAGCCATCGTCCCACCTTTCATGAGTCGATCTACAGTCCGAGTACAACTGAGACTAAGTTGACGGAAGTTGCGGCGGCAACGAACTGAGGAAGATCTGAGGTTGCCGTCGGGTACCCGTCAAATGGTTTTACTGCTAGGCAACTTGACCGGAACACGCGACTCCGTGGATTCCGGTTCTGGATCCGTTCCAGTTTGGCGTGAACACGATCCCGATCGGCGAGAATTCTTCAGTTCCCCGCAGTGGAGAGCGAGTTGGATCTCACACCCGACTGCGGTGCCCCGGCCCCACCGCCCGCCGGAACCTGCCCGGCGATCGCGGCCGGACCCGAACCGGTCCCGCCGGGGCCGGATGCGCCGATCCCGCACTGCGCCGCCGCGCCCGGCGCCCCCGCCGCCCCGCCCGGGTCCGACGCGGCGGCCCGGGCGCTCAGCACCGGTCCGGTCGGCAGCATCGACAGCAGTGTGGACGGCACCTTGACCGGGGTCGCACCGTCGTAGCCGAGGGCGGCGAGCGCGTTGGAGTCCGGGATGCGGTACTTCACTCCGTCGTCGCCGACCAGGAACGTGGTGTCGCCGACCGTCTCACCCGCCGCGCCCAACGCCCGGACCAGCGTGCCGTGTCCGGGCCTGGCCACCACCCGGTCCACCGGCACGCAGGCCGCGGTCAGCGCCGTCGGGTCGGCCTGCGCCACCGGGGACAGCGCGGTCTCGGCGACCCGTACCGAGGTCACCCGCACCTGCCCGCCGGCCGGGTCGACCTGGGCGCACACCGACTCCCCCGCCGCGAGCGCCAGCGCGCTGGGCGGACTGTCCGGCAGCCCGGCGACCGAGGGGTCCGTCCCCGCCGTTCCCGGTGCCTGGTGGGCCCGCAGGTCGGAGACGTCGATCGTGACGACGTTCGGCGCCCCGCCGTCGTAGGCCTCCTTGCGGGTGTCCGGATCGCCGAGGAGCAGCGCCGACTGGGTGTCGGTCACCGGGTGCAGGCCGTCCTTCTGGAGGAGGTACTCCTGGTTCCCGGAGCCCGCGACGACGCGGAAGACCTGCCCGATCCTGGTGGCCCGGCCGCCGAGTTCGGGTCCTGCCGTGCCGCGCCCGTCGACCTTCGGGGTGGCCAGGTCGGGGCCGGCCACCAGGGCGTCCAGGAAGGCCGCCGACACCGGGCGGGGCGTCACGGGCGCGTAGCCGAGGGACTCCGCCGCGCCCGAGTCCTCGTCCAGCTCCAGCCGGCTGCCCTGCCACACCAGGTAGGTGTGCTTGTCAGGGCCCTTCACCACCAGCGCCGACTTCGCGCCGACCGGGGCCGTCTCCACCGGGGCGCCCGGCACGAGGGTGGTCTGCGAGCCGGTGCCCGTCGAGCAGACCTCCCACGGCGAGGACTCCAACTCCCCTGTCGACGGTACGGAGTCGGGGGCTCCGGTGATGCCGACCGGCCGGCCGACCGGGGTGCCCGCGAGCGAGGCCGGGCCGACCGAGGTGGTCTTCAGGTCGGAGCCGCCGATCAGCACGGCCGAAGCGTAGTTGCGCACCGGGCGCAGCCTGCCGTCGGCGTACAGGTAGCGGGCGCCGGTGTCCTTGTTGACGATCAGGGTGTCGCCGCTGCGCCAGGCGTCGTTGCCGCCCGGCTTGAGCAGCCCGAACACCAGCGCCCCGCCGCAGAACAGCACACCGACGATCACCCCCACCAGGGCGCCCCGGCTGGTACGGCCCAGCGGGCTCTCCGGTGCGTCCGGGTCGGCCAGCAGCATGCCCGAGGTCAGGCGGCCCATCATGAACGTGTGCGCTTGCACCTGGTCGCGCTTCGACCGCACGCTTTCCTCCTGCTCGGTCGTTCGGGTTCTGGTCGGGTCGGCCCTCGCGGGCGGTCAGCCGAAGATGCCGCGGAGGGTGCCGAACACGCCCAGCAGCCACAGGGTCAGCGGGAACAGGGCGATCGCCAGCAGGGAGTGCAGGATCTCCGCCGCGCGGCCCCAGTACGGGACCATGCGCCGTCCCGGTACGGTCCACACCGCGACCGTGAGCGCCGCCGCCACCGCGAGCAGTCCGGCGACCAGCAGGGTCCGCTCGGTGCCGGACAGGCTCAGCCCCCAGCCGAACGCCAGGAGCAACAGGCCCCACGCGCCCGGGAGTACGAGCACCAGCCGCTGAGCCGTGTTGACCAGGCCCCGGCCGTGCAGGAGCAGGAGCAGCGACAGGACCAGCGCGACCAGCAGCGCGGGCAGGCTCGGGCGGCGGGCCAGGGCGACCAGACAGGCCGAGGAGAGGACGCCCGTCGCGCCGTACAGCGCGGTCATCCACTCGCCGGCCAGCTCGGTGCGGACCGTCACGTCAGTGCCCCGGTAGGGCTCGATGCCCTCCTGCAACTGCTCCGGTGTGGTCGGCAGCGGCGGCATCCGCATCCCGGCGAACTTGAACGACAGCGAGGGCACCAGGCCCCCGAGCAGCACGGTCAGCGCGGCGATCACCCCGGCCGCCGCCGCCACGCGCACGTCGAACACGGTCATCAGAACGCCGCCCACCGCCGTCGCGAACGCCACCAGCGCCGACGCCAGGAACAGGGGCGTACGCGCCGCGGAGGCCGCGAGAGCCAGGACCGCGCCGCCCGCCCAGGCCGCCGCCGCCCCCAACAGCCTTGCCCCCAGCACCTGGTGGGCCTGCGGACCGCTCAGCTCACCGCCCGGCACCAGCCAGCCCGCGAGCGCGAGCGCCGGTGACGCCAGCAGGCCCAGGACCACACCGGTCGCCGGATCGTCCACGGCCCGGCTCGCGGACGCGGCCCCGGCCAGGAGCAACAGGCCCGTGCCCACGGCGGTGGCCGCGCGCAGCGACGCCGGGGTGCCCGGCAGGGCCAGCAGGACCAGTCCGGCCAGTACCGCGACCGCGACCAGGCCGCGGAGCAGTCGCCGCGCCGCCTCCGGGCTCCAGCCGTGCAGCCGGTCCCGGGTGACGGCGGCGATGCCGTCGACCAGGTCGTCGAGGCGGACTTCCGGCAACGCCTCGGTGCGCGGCCGGAGATGGAGCGTCTCACCGTCGGTCAGGTCGAGGGAGGCGAGGGTCGCCTCCTCGTCGAGCGGCCGGCCGCCGAGGCGCTGGAGTATCCAGCCGTCGTGTTCGAGACCGGCCTCCTCGGCCTCCTCCCCCGCGTACCGCAGCACCGTGGGCAGCAGGTCGGCGACCGGCACGTCGGACGGCACGGCGAGGTCGATGGTGCGGGCCGGGGCCCGCACGGTCAGATGGCACAGTCCGGTCACGGAAGAGTCGGTCATACCGGGGCTCACGTCTCCTGGACATCGAAACGGGGGCACGCGGCGCGGCGTGCGGGGTGGGGGGAGAACAGGGTGGCGGGGTGGGGGCAACGGGGTGCTGGTGATGAGGGGGGTGACATGGACGTGCAGAGTTGACGGGGTGCACACTACTGACACTCCCTACGACGTGTGTCAATGGGAGCCCCCCCCCACGAACGGTGTAGACAGCATCCTCCACCGTGAAAGTGCCGAGGCCTGATCCGGTGCACGCCCCCCACGTACCGCCGCGGTGCGCGAAGTCCGTTAGGAGCCCCAAGCGTTGAGCGTGGTCCTGTTCCGCCGTCCGGCCCGCCGTCGCGGACCCGACATGCCCGCCGGCGAGTTGGTCCTCCAGGAGCCGCCGACTCTCATGGAGACCGTCCCGGACACGTCCGCGGTGTGGACGTATCTGCCGATGGCGATGATGTCGGTCTCGATGATGATGATGTTCATGCGGTCGGGCGGTCAGTCCAGCGGCATCTTCATGTACCTCGCGCTCGGCATGATGGTGATGGCCGCCGGCGCGATGATGGTCGGTCAGGTGATGCGCAAGGCAGGCGACCGCAAGCAGCGGCTGCGCGGTGAACGCCGGGACTATCTGCGCTACTTGGCGCAGAGCCGGCGTACCGTGCAGCGGGCCGTGGTCGAGCAGCAGCTCGCGCTGGCCTGGCGGCATCCCGAGCCCCGGGTGCTGCGCACCATGGTCCGCACCACTCGGCTGTGGGAACGCCGGGTCAAGGACGACGACTTCGGCGAAGTGCGGATCGCGGTCGGCGACCAGCAGCTCGCCATGCGGCTGACTCCCGTCTCCAGCAAGCCCGTCGAGGACCTCGAACCGCTGTGCGCGCACGCGTTGCGCCGTTTCATCCGCGCCTACAGCACCGTTCCCGGCCAGCCCATCGCGCTGTATCTGCGGTCCTGGTCACGGGTGTTGGTCCGCGGCGACCGGGACGCGAGCCGCGGGATGCTTCGCGCAGCGCTGGCCCAACTGGTCCTGTTCCACCCGCCGGAGGAGCTGTGGATCGCGGTCTGCGCCGCCGACGAGGTGCGCGCGGAGTGGGAGTGGGTGAAGTGGCTGCCGCACAATCACCACCCCCAGGAGACGGACGGCGCGGGGCCGTTGCGCATGGTGGCCTCGGCCTTCACCGATCTGGAGGACCAGCTCGGCAGCGAGTTCTCCGAGCGGCCCGCGTTTGACCCGGACGCGGTGCCCGGCCGGGACGAGCCGCTGGTGGTGGTCGTGGTGGACGGCGCGGCCATCCCCTCCGGCCACCGCTTCGACGGGCCCGGCTACCGCAACGCGATCGTGCTCGACCTGTCCGACTCGCTCACCTGGCGGCCCGGCCGCACCACGCTGCGTCTGGATGTGACCCCGGACACGGTCGCGCTGGTGCGCACCGACCGCAGCCGCAAGGAGCAGACCACGGTCCTGGGCCGCCCCGACCGGGTGGGTCCGGTGGCCGCCGAGTCGCTGGCCCGGCTGATCGCGCCGTACCGGATGAGTCTCTCCTCCGACGCGGTCGAACCGCTGTCGAACGACACCGAGTTGACGACCCTGCTCGGCATCGCCGACCTGCACCGGCTGGATCCCGACACGCTGTGGCGGCGGCACACCGGCTCCGGCCGGCTGCGCGTGCCCGTCGCGGTGGGCGCGGACGGGCGGCCGGTGGAGCTGGACATCAAGGAGTCCGCGCAGGGCGGCATGGGCCCGCACGGGATGCTGATCGGCGCGACCGGTTCCGGCAAGTCGGAGCTGCTGCGCACCCTGGTCCTCGGTCTCGCGCTCACGAACTCCTCCGAGACACTGAACTTCGTCCTGGTGGACTTCAAGGGCGGCGCGACCTTCCTCGGCCTCGACGAACTCCCGCACACCTCCGCCGTCATCACCAACCTCGCCGACGAGGCCGCCCTGGTGGAGCGCATGCAGGACGCGCTGCACGGAGAACTCATTCGCCGCCAGGAGCTGTTGAGGTCGGCCGGCAACTACACCTCGGCGCTGGAGTACGAGAAGGCGCGGGCCGGCGGCGTCGATCTCGCCCCGCTGCCCAGCCTGTTCGTCGTCGTCGACGAGTTCAGCGAACTCCTCGCCTCGCACCGGGAGTTCATGGAGCTGTTCGTGATGATCGGCCGCCTCGGCCGGTCGCTGGGCGTGCACCTGCTGCTGGCCTCGCAGCGCCTGGACGAGGGCCGTATGCACCAGCTGGAGTCGCACCTGTCGTACCGGATAGGTCTGCGCACGTTCTCCGCGATGGAGTCCCGGGGTGTCCTCGGTGTCCCCGACGCGTACGAACTGCCCTCCCAGCCGGGCAGCGGCTACCTCAAGAGCGGCATCGAGGCCCTCACCCGCTTCCGTGCCGCCTACGTCTCCGGCCCGTACCGCAGGCGCGGCGGTGCGGTCGCGCAGGCCCGGGTCGCCACCCAGGTGGTGCCCTGGTCGACCGGGTACATCGTGCCGCGTGCTCCGGCACCGGTCGCGATCGCGGCCCCGGAACCCGAGGCGGAGGAGAGCACCGAGAGCCTGCTCGCGGTGGCGCTCGACCGGCTGCGCGACTCCGGGCCGCCCGCGCACCGCGTGTGGCTGCCACCGCTGGACACCGCCTCCCCGCTCGACACCCTGCTCGGCGGTCTCGCCGAAGACCCGGACCGCGGTCTGACCGCGCACCGCTGGAACGGTGCCGGGAAGCTGCGGGTGCCGGTCGGTCTCGTCGACAAGCCGTTCGACCAGCGCCGCGACCCGCTCGTCGTGGACCTGGCCGGGGCGGGCGGCCATGTCGCCGTCGCGGGTGGTTCACAGAGCGGCAAGTCGACGGTGCTGCGCAGCCTCATCATGGCTCTCGCACTCACCCACACCCCGCGCGAAGTGCAGTTCTACTGCCTGGACTTCGGCGGCGGCACGCTCTCCCAGCTCACCGGGCTGCCGCACGTCGGCGGGGTCGCGGCCCGCCTCGACACCGAGCGCATCAGCCGCACGGTCGCCGAGGTCACCGCCGTCCTCACCCAGCGCGAGCAGTTCTTCCTGGACCACGGCATCGACTCGATGTCCACCTACCGGCGCCGCCGCGCGGCCGGGGAGTTCCCCGACGAGCCGCACGGCGACATCTTCCTGGTGGTCGACGGCTGGTCGGCGGTCCGGCAGAACTTCGACCAGTACATCCCGACGTTCAACCAGATCGCGACCAGCGGACTCAACTACGGCATCCACCTGATCGTCGCGACCGCCCGCTGGCTGGAGCTCACCGCCCCGGTCCGCGACCAGTCCGCGACCCGGCTGGAGCTGCGGCTCGGCGACACGATGGACTCCGTCGTCGACATCCGCAAGGCGAGCGCGGTGCCCCAGGTCCCGGGCCGTGGTCTGACCGTCGAGACGAAACTCCACTTCCTGTCCGCACTGCCCCGCGGCGACGGTTCCACCGACCCCGAGACGCTCAGCGAGGGCGTCGCGGACCTGGTGGACCGGATCGCGTCGGCCTGGCACGGGCCGCGCGCGCCGCAGGTGCGGATGCTCCCGCACCGGCTGCCCGCGGCCGAACTCGCCGAGCCGGAACTCGGCGACGGCCAGAGCCTGAAGCTGGCGCTCGGCCAGGACGAGGAGACCCTGGGCACCGTCTGGCACGACTTCTCCCGCACCCCGCACCTGGTCGCCGTCGGCGACACGGAGAGCGGCAAGACCAACCTGCTCCGGCTGGTCGCGGACTCCGTCGTCGCCCGCTACACCCCGGCCGAGGCCCGCATCCTGGTCGTCGACTACCGCCGCGGCCTGGTCGACGCGGTCCCCGAGGAGTACCGCCTCGGCCACGCGGTCGCCCTGGAGGCCCTCAAGCAACTGGTCGGCGGCTCGGCGAAGGCCCTGCGCACCCGTGTCCCGGGCCAGGAGATCACCCCGGCCCGCATGCGGCAGGCCGACTGGTGGACGGGCCCCCGCCTGTTCGTCCTCGTCGACGACTACGACATGGTCGGCGGCGGCACGGTCATGGACCACCCCTTCGCCCCGCTCTTCGAACACCTCGCCCTGGGGCACGAGTTGGGCCTGCACGTGGTGGTAGCCCGCTCGGCGACGGGCGCGGGCCGCGGCCTGAACGACCAGCTCCTGCGCCGCCTCGACGAGGTCAACACCCCCGGCGTCCTGATGTCCTGCTCCCCGTCCGAGGGCTACGTCTTCGGCAACGTCAAGCCCCGGGTCCTCCCCCCTGGCCGGGCCCTCCACATCGTCCGCCGAAAGCCGTCGCTGATCCAGACGGCGTTGGCGGCGGGGGCGGAGGAGGCATAACAGGCAGGCGGAGCCGACCGAAGCGGGGCCACACGGGCTCCGCCCCGGTCACTCGGCTCTCCGTGGCAGCACTGGCGGCCGACTCTCCGTAGCAGCCCCGGCGGCCGGCTCGCCGGGGCACCTCGGGCACCCGGGCCTCAGCAGCTCCAGGTCCCCCGGCCGTCCGCCCCGCCCACGCCGCGAATCCCCGTCGGCAAAGCCAGCCAACAGCCGTGCGCAGGGCGCTCGTTCGACGCCCCGCGGTCCGCGTGTGCGACCCGGGAGCATCCGGCGGTCAGCCCTCCGTGGGTCCAGGCCCCCCGACCCCCGCCGTGACCGCCGTAGCCGTATCAGGCATGCTGCCCGGAGCCTCCGGGCCTTCCGGTGCCGCCGCGCCGCCCGGCCTCGACGGGCGCCAGCCCAGTCGGCGGCCCCGCGGCAGAACCAGACCCAGCCACACCACCGCGATGATCACGGCGAGGCCCGCCGACGCGGGCCACAGGGCACGGCGGAGAGGTCCGGCGGCCTTGTCGGCCGGGAGGTGGACCGGGGAGGCGGGGGCGGCGACGGCCGGTGCCGAAGCGCCGGTCAGGACCGACGTGACGGCCGCGTACGGGTCGAGGCGGGGTACGTCGGCCGGGTACGCGGAGCTGCGCAGCAGGCTCGCGGTCTGGGCGGCCGTCAGGTCCGGGTGGACGGAGCGCACCAGCGCTGCCGCCCCGGCCACGAATCCGGCGGCCAGCGACGCCCCGGAGCCGATGTAGTGGCCGTTCTTCGCGGGGCCGATGCCGACCACCCCGTCACCAGGGGCCGCGATCACCGCACTGTCGGTGGTGTACGCGCCGGTCGGCCGCTTGCCGTCCACGTCGACGTCGAGGACGGAGAGCACTCCGTCGTCGGCGGCCGGGTAGTAGTCGCGGGCGGGCGGGCTGTCCGTCGCCGAGGTCGCCGTCGCCGGGGTGTCCGGTACGGCGGCGGCGATCACCAGGACGTCCTTCTTCGCGGCCAGCGCGACGGCCGAGCGCAGCGTGGGGGTGTCGGCCGCGAGCGCAGCCGACACCGTCACCACCTTCGCCCCGCCGTCCACGGCGGCCCGGATGCCGTCCGCGACCCGCTCGGCGGTGACCGCCCCGCGCGCGTCGCTGCCGCGCACCGCGAGGATCCGCGCCTGCTGTGCCACCCCCGCGAACCGCACCCCGTCCGCTACGGCCGCGCCGATCAGCCCTGCCACGAAGGTGCCGTGTCCCACGCAGTCGGTCCCGGCGTCGCCGACCGCCGTGACCCGGCCCTTGAGCGCGGGCGCGGAGTCCGAGACCCCGGTGTCGACCACGCCGACGGTCACCCCGGCGCCCGAGGCGAACGGCCAGGTCCGGGTGAGCTGCAGCGAGACCTGTTCCCACGGCAGGTCGGTGGCGCGGACCGACGATCCCGCCGTACAGGCCGCGCCGGAGTCCAACCGCGTGGAAAGGACGGGGAGTCGGACCGTGTTCCCGGCCGCCGCGGCGGACCCGGCGCCGAGCGCACTCGCGGAAGTGGTCAGCAGCAGCGCCAGAGCGGCGGCGACCTTGCCGTGTGGAGTCGTCATGCCCGGGCCGCCCCGCTGGAGGAGGGAGAGGTGGGTACCGGATCCGCGAGGTCCTCCGGGAGGAGCAGGCGCAGATCGTCGAGGCTGGGGACGGCCAGTCGGCTGAGCCGGCCCGCCTGGCGGGTCATCATCCGCTCCAGCACCTGACGAGCGGTGCGCGCGTTGCCGAAGGACCGGTCGCGGGGCAGCGCGTCGAAGTGCTGCCGCAGTACCGGGCCGAGCCCGGCCGCACACTCGTAACCGAGCTGTACGGCGTGCTCGCGGACGATGGTGACGAGTTCGTCGGAGGAGTAGTCGGCGAACTCCACCCGGCGCGAGAAGCGGGAGGACAGGCCCGGGTTGGAGGCGAGGAACGTCTCCATCTCCTGGGTGTAGCCCGCGACGATGACGACCACCTTGTCTCGGTGGTCCTCCATCAGCTTCAGCAGGGTGTCCACGGCCTCCCGGCCGAAGTCGGAGCCGGATGCCTCGCGCGGAGTGAGGGTGTACGCCTCGTCGATGAACAGGACGCCACCCAGGGCTCGTTCGAAGACATCCCAGGTCAACTGCGCGGTGTGGCCGACGTATCGGCCGACGAGGTCGGCGCGGGACACTTCGACGAGCTGGCCGCGCGGCAACACGCCCAGGGAGGCGAGGAGTTCGCCGTAGAGACGGGCCACGGTGGTCTTGCCGGTGCCGGGCGGGCCGGTGAAGACGAGGTGGTGGCTGAGGCGGGGCACGGGGAGTCCGGCGGCCTCGCGCTGCTTGGCCGTGGACACCAGGTTGACGAGGTCGGTGACGTCCCGCTTGACCGCGTGGAGTCCGACCAGTGCGTCCAGCCTGCTGAGCGCGTCGTCGCCGGGGTCGACGGCGTTCGGGCCGTCGGCGGCCTGGCGGGCGGCCTCCTCGCTGATGTCCTGCGGCAGCAGCAGCGAGAGGTCCTGCTCGGTGACGTCGGTGAGCGCGGACAGCCGTACGGCCTGCCGGTCCACCATCTCCTCGAACACCTGCCGTGCGGCACGGCCGTTGCCGAACCCGGCGTCCTTCGGCATGCGCTCGAAGTGCACCGCGAGCGCGTGGCGGGTCTCGTCGGCGAGCGCGTACTGGTGGCGTACGCACATGCTCTCCATGATCTCCACCAGCTCGGGCACGGAGTAGTTCTCGAACTCGACGGTCCGTGAGAAGCGGGACCCCAGACCGGGGTTGGAGCCGAGGAAGCTGCGCATCTCGTCGGAGTAGCCCGCCACCACGACCACCACGTCCTCGCGGTGGTCCTCCATCAGCTTCAGCAGCGTGTCCACGGCCTCGCGCCCGAAGTCGGCGCCGGAGCCACGGGAGTCGGAGGTGAGGGTGTACGCCTCGTCGACGAACAGGACACCGCCCAGGGCCCGTTCGAAGGCCTCCGTGGTCTTGATGGCGGTGCCGCCGATGACCTGGGCGACCAGGTCGGCGCGGGAGACCTCGACGAGGTGTCCGGAGCGCAGGGCGCCCAGCTCGGCGAGGATCGTGCCGTAGAGGCGGGCCACCGTGGTCTTGCCGGTGCCGGGCGGGCCCGCGAAGACCAGGTGGCGGCTCATCGGCGGTGCGGACATGCCAAGTTGGGCGCGGCGCGCGGCCAGCTGGGTGAGGTTGACGAGGGTGCGGACCTGTTCCTTGACGTTGTCGAGGCCGATCAGGCCTTCCAGTGCGGCCATCGGTCCGTCCGGGCGGCCAGGGCCCTCCGACTCCGGTACGGTGCCCGCCGGATCGGTGCCCTCGGCCTCGCCGAAGCCCCAGGCGTCGCGGGACTCGTTGCCGGTGCTGGTGAGGTTCTCCACCGCGAGCCGACCGCCGGCCTTGGCCTGCACGAGGCCGCCGCCCTTGTTGTCGCGGACCGTGCAGCCCACGACCGAGACCGGTGCCTCCGACTCGACGCGGATGCCGTCACGGTCGTTGCCGGCCGCCTCACAGCCGTTCAGGGAGGCCCGGCCGCCGTCGCGAACCAGGAAGCCATGTTCGGCACAGGCGGCGGTCCGCACCCGGTTCGCCGTCAACTCGCCGCCGGTGTCCACGAGTACACCGCAGCCGCCGGCCGAGACCAGCTCGCCGTCGCGGAGCGCGGCCGTGCCCTCGCCACCGATCTCCAGTCCCGCGCCGCCGGGGCTGTTGACCCGGAATCCGGCGAGATAGACGTTACCGCCGGCCGCGATCTCCGCGCCCACGCCGCCCGGTGCCTCCACCGTGCAGTCCTCGACCCGGCCGCGTCCGCCGTCGCGCACCGAGACCCCGGAGCCGCCCGCGCCGGTGATCCGGGCGCGCCGCACCAGCGGGTTGGCGTTGCCGCGGATCACCACACCGGCGCCCTTGACGTCGATGATCTCCACGCGCTCCAGCTCGGCCGCCGCGTCCTCTTCGAGCAGGACGCCGTCCGATTCGCCGTCCCGGACGGTCAGCGAGGTCAGCGTGGGCGAGGAGGCACCGGCCACCCGCAGCGCCGCCGTCTGGGCGCCGGTCAGCCAGCAGTCCTCGTAGGTGCCGCGCGAACGGTCCGTCACCAGCAGGCCGTTGCCCGTGGTGCGGGCTGTGCGGCAGCGGCGCAGCACCGGGTCGCTGCCGTGCGAGACGATGATGCCCGGGCCGCTGGCGCCGGTGACCCGCACCTCCTCCAGCTCGCAGCGGGCGGCGCTGGTCACATGCACACCGATGGAGGTGTCACGGATCACGGTCCGCAGCACCCGGATCGCGCTGCGCTCCTCAAGTGCCAGTGACGGCTTGTCCGTCGAGGCGAGATCACAGTCTTCCACGGAGCCCTGCGCGTCGCCGTTGGCGAGCACGCCGTTGCCGCGCGCGTCCCGGATCGTGCAGCCGCGCAGGGTGGCCCGGCCGCGCTCGCCGATCACCACACCGCTGGTGCCGAGGTGTTCGAGGGTGCAGGACTCCAGCGAACTCTCGGTCGGCGACGTGACGACGACCCCGGCGCCGGTGCGGTTGGAGACCCGGCACTCACGCATCGCCAACGAGCCGGAGTTGCGGGCCAGTACGGTCGTCCACGAGGCGCCGGACAGATCGCAGCCCTGCATCGCGACCTGCCCGTGCGAGGCGTCCACAGCGGGCAGTTCCTCGTCGTGCCCCTGTACCACCAGGTCGGTGAGCATCACCGCGTCCGCCCGGAGCGAGATGACGGTTCCCTTGCGGGGGGCCAACCGGACGGTGCCGCGCGACTGTTCGGCGACGATGGTCACCCGGGTGGTGACGACGAGGTTCTCCTCGTACGTCCCCGGGCGCACACTCAGCACCGCCCCGCCGCGCGCCCTGGCCAGGGCCTCTCCGATCGTCCGGGCGTCCCCGGTGCCCTCCGGACAGACCGTCAGTACCTGGCGCACTCAGCTGACCTCCTCGTGTCGGCACCCGTCGGGCGGCCACCCCATCATGCCGTCTCCGTACGCGCGTTCCCACTCCGGTCCGGCCTGCGGAACGGCCGCGGAGGGGCCGGGCACCCGGTACGGCACGGGAAGCCGTACTGCGAATTATGGGCCGTTGCGCAACACCCGTACCAGCACGACGA
Source organism: Streptomyces sp. NPDC047061 (assembly GCF_040643955.1). Taxonomy (NCBI): domain Bacteria; kingdom Bacillati; phylum Actinomycetota; class Actinomycetes; order Kitasatosporales; family Streptomycetaceae; genus Streptomyces; species Streptomyces sp. NPDC047061. Next base: position 57,502 of record NZ_JBEYVI010000019.1, on the reverse strand, counting down.
GTTACCCGTGACGATTGTTAACGCCCGGGGAACGAACCGCCGTTGGCATCCGTGCGTGAATAGGATTGCCCACTCTGGTGTACGACGGACTACTGGACGGATGAGGCGGACAGGGCGGATGACAGACGGGACCGGACCGACCGCAAGGACGAAGGCGGCCAGAACCCCGGCGGCGGAGCCCGCGACGGCCGGCGCCACGGCCGGGGAGGCGACGGCGGCGGGCCCGGCGGAAACGGCCCCGGTGGCCACGGGAGCGGCGGCGGCGAGCCCCGCGGCACCGGATCCGGCGAAGGAGAGCACACCCGGCCGGGAGCCCGGATCCCGGCCGGGGGCGCCGAGGACGCCGGGGGCCGTCTCCGCGGAGTCCGTGGCGGAGGAGGAACCGAGCCCTGCGGCGGCCCCGACGGCGGAGGCCGCCCTCGCGGGGCCCGGCGGCGGGGATTCCCCTTCCGCGCGCGCGGAAGGCGCGGAGGCCGAGGCCCCCGCCCAGGCGCTCGCCCAGGCGCTCGCCCAGGCGCTCGCCGCGAGCGTCCCCGAGGGGGACGGGTCCGCCCCCGGCGACGGCGCGGCGGCCGTGTCCGTTGGCCGTCCCGGCCGCCCGTTGCTGGCCGGGGCGGCGGTGCTCGGCGCGCTGCTGATCACTGTACCGGTGCTGTTGATGAGCCGGGACCGGGCGCCGGAGGGCCACGACCGGGTCGTCGCCGACCAGGCGGGCACCGTCCTCGGCGGCGACGCGACGCAGGGGCCCGGAGCCGGGTACGCCTCCTCCGCTCCCTCCGCTCCCGCCCCCTCCGTCACACCGAAGCCGACCACGCACCGCCCCTCCCCCGCGAAGACGGTCGCGGCGCATCCGGCGGCGAAGCCGACGACGGCCGCGACGAAGAAGTCCGCCGCGCCGGCGAAGACGAAGACGCCCACGCCGACGAGCAAGTCCGGGACGAAGTCGACCCCGAAGTCCACCCTTCCGTCGGACGTCCTCGTCACGGCCACCCGGGTGCTCAGGGCGGGCCAGTCCATCGAGGCGAAGAAGGCCCGGCTGCGCATGCAGAGCGACGGCAACCTCGTCGTGTACGACGAGCACAACAAGGCCCGTTGGGCCACCATGACCTTCGGTTCGAACTACCAGGCGGTCTTCCAGGCGGACGGAAACCTCGTCGTCTACACATCCGACAGCCGTCCCGTCTGGGCCAGCCAGACCTCCGGCCACGACGGCGCGGTCCTCAGGGTCCAGGGCGACGGCAACGTGGTGATCTACACCGGATCGACCCCGGTCTGGGCCACCAACACCCAGCACTGACGGCGCCCTCCCCGGCTCAGCCGCTCTTGCGCAGGAACCCCCGCAGCCGCCGCTCCGGCCAGGTGTTGATCACGTCGTCCTTGGTGAGCCAGCCGCGCTGGGCGGTGCCGATGCCGTAGCGCATGTTGGCGAGGTGCGGGACGGCGTGGGCGTCGCTGTTGACGGCGAACTTCACGCCGTGCCGGCGGGCCCGCAGGATGTCCTCGTCGCGCAGGTCGAGGCGGTGCGGGTGGGCGTTGATCTCCAGGGCCGTGCCGGTGCGGGCGCAGGCGGCGAAGACCGCGTCGAGGTCGGCGTCGATGCCGGGCCGTTTGCCGATGAGGCGGGTGGTGGGGTGGCCGATGACGTTGACGTACGGGTTCTCGCAGGCCCGCACGAGCCGCCGGGTCAGCTGCTCGCGGCTCTGCCTGAAGTGCGAGTGCACGGAAGCCACGCACAGGTCGAAGCCGGCGAGGAAGTCGTCCGGCCAGTCCACCTCGCCCTCGGGGCCGATGTTCAGCTCGGTGCCGTGCAGCAGCCGCAGCCCGCCGCGCCGGCCCTTGACGGGATACGCGCCGTCCAGCTCGCGCACCTGCTCCCGCTGGGCCAGCATCCGCTCGTCGGTCATGCGCTGCATCGCCAGGTCGGGCGCGTGGTCGGTGACCGCGTAGTAGGCGTAGCCGCGCGCGGCGGCCGCCTCGGCCATCTCCTCCAGCGGGGCGAGCCCGTCCGTGAGGTCGGTGTGGGTGTGCAGGTCACCACGGAGGTCGGCCTCGGTGACCAGCTCGGGCAGTTCGTCGCGCAGCCCGGCCTCGATCTCCCCGCGGTCCTCGCGCAGCGTCGGCGGGATCCACGGCAGGCCGAGCCGGGCGTACACCTCCTCCTCGGTCCCGGAGACGATCTTCTCGCCGCTCTCGACGTCGAAGAGCCCGTACTCGGAGAGCTTGAGCTTCTGGTGCACCGCGATCTCCCGGGTGCGGATGTTGTGGGCCTTCGAGCCGGTGAAGTACTGGAGGGCCGCGCCCCAGGAGTCCGGCGGTACGACGCGCAGGTCGACGTTGAGACCCTTGCCGGTGCGCACGGACGTCTTGGTGCCGCCCTGCCCGATGACCTCGGTGACGTACGGCAGCCCGGTGAACGCCCGCATGAGCGGCGCGGAGTCCTCCGCCGCGGCGAGGATGTCGATGTCACCGATGGTCTCGCGCATCCGGCGCAGTGAGCCGGCGTACGTGCACCGCTCGCAGCCGGTCACCGCGGAGAGCGCTCCGACGATGTCCTCGGCCAGCTCCATGGCCACGTCGATCTGCACCCGCCCGCCGGAGGACCGGAGCAGTTCGATGCCGTGGAGGATGTTCTCCTCCGTCTTCGGGCCGAAGCCCTTGAGGTCGCGCAGCCGTTCGTCGCGGATGGCGGCGGCGAGTTCGTCCACCGACGAGACGCCCAGCTCCTCGTAGACCGCCATGGCCTTCTTCGGGCCGAGGGTGGGGACGGCCGTCAGCCGCCGGACCCCGTCCGGGATCTTCGCCCGCAGCTCCTCGACGGCGGCCACCTTGCCGCTGTCGAAGTACTCGCGGACCTTCTGGGCGATCGACTTCCCGACGTTGGGGATCTCCTGCAGCCCCTTGAGGTCGAGGGTGGAGACATCCGCGTGGTGGCCGCCGAGGGACCGGGCGGCCTTCTCGTAGACCCGCGCCTTGAACGCGTCTCCGCCGGTGATCGAGATCAGGTCCGCGTACTCCTGGAGCAGTGCGGCCACCTCGTCGTTGGACCGAGCCATGCCTTCAGGGTAGGGCGCCGGTTCCGCGCGGGCGCTCTTGACAGCTCTCCCCCGCCACAGGCAGTCTTCCATTAAGCAGAAATCAACTTCCGCAATACAGAAATTCAGCCAACGGAAGGGAGCGCCGGCCCCCATGCCAGGTTTTGGATCGAGCACAGCCGCAGAGCAGCGCTTCAACGTCAACCTGTCGATCCTCTTCACGGAACTCCCGCTCCTGGAGCGCCCGGCGGCCGCCGCCGCGGCCGGCTTCTCGGCGGTCGAGCTGTGGTGGCCCTGGGTCGACTCCCCCACCCCCGAGCGCTCCGAGCTCGACGCGCTGAAGAAGGCGATCGAGGACGCGGGCGTCCGGCTGACCGGCCTGAACTTCTACGCCGGACAGCTCCCCGGCCCCGACCGGGGCGCCCTGTCGCTCCCCGGCGCGGAGTCGGAGAGGTTCCGCGCCAACATCGACGTCGCGGCCGGCTTCGCCCGGTCGCTCGGCTGCACGGCCCTCAACGCGCTGTACGGCAACCGTGTCGACGGCGTGGACCCCGCCGAGCAGGACGCCCTGGCGCTGGAGAACCTGGCGCTCGCGGCGCGCGCGGCCCACCGGATCGGCGCGGTGCTGCTGGTCGAGGCGCTGAACAAGCCCGAGTCGCCGCGGTATCCGCTGGTGTCGGCGCCGGCCGCCGTCGAGGTCGTCGACAGGGTCAACGAGGCCACCGGGCTCGGCAACGCGCGCTTCCTCATGGACCTCTACCACCTGTCCATGAACGGCGAGGACCTGCCGTCGGTGATCGAGCGGTACACGCCGAAGACGGGCCACGTCCAGATCGCCGACAACCCGGGCCGCGGCGCCCCGGGCACCGGTTCACTCCCCCTCGGCGACCTCCTCGACCAGCTGCGGAAGGCCGGTTACGACGGCTGGGTGGGCCTGGAGTACAAGGCGGGCGACCGCCCGAGCGCCGACGCCTTCGGCTGGCTGCCGGTGGAACAGCGCGCCGCCCGCTGAGGTGACCGCCCCTGGGCGGCTGCCGCCCCCAGACCCCCGCTTCGGCCTGAACGGCCTCGTCCTCAAACGCCGGACGGGCTGCTTTGGGAGACGCCCGCCCAGCAGCAGACGTATCACAGCAGTCAGAGAGGTACCCCCTATGAGCACACTCCCCAGGATCGCCTGGATAGGCCTCGGCATCATGGGCTCCCCCATGTCCGAGAACCTGGTCAAGGCGGGTTACGACGTCACCGGCTTCACGCTGGAGCAGGACAAGCTGGACCGGCTGGCCGCCGCCGGTGGCACCGCGGCCGCCTCGATCGCCGAGGCCGTGCGGGGCGCCGACGTGGTCATCACGATGGTGCCCGCGTCACCGCAGGTCGAGGCCATCGCCTACGGCCCGGACGGCATCCTCGACAACGCCGGGTCCGGCACTCTCCTCATCGACATGTCGTCCATCACCCCGCAGACCTCCGTCGACCTGGCGAAGGCGGCGCGGGACAAGGGCATCCGCGTGCTCGACGCGCCCGTCTCCGGCGGTGAGGCCGGGGCCGTCGAGGCCGTGCTCTCCATCATGGTCGGCGGCGAGCAGGCCGACTTCGACAGCGCGAAGCCGATCTTCGAGGCGCTGGGCCGGACCATCGTGCTGTGCGGTCCGCACGGCTCCGGGCAGACCGTGAAGGCCGCCAACCAGCTGATCGTCGCCGTGAACATCCAGGCGTGCGCCGAGGCCGTGGTCTTCCTGGAGAAGTCCGGCGTGGACCTGGCGGCCGCGCTGGACGTCCTGAACGGCGGCCTGGCCGGCTCGACCGTACTGACGCGGAAGAAGGACAACTTCCTGAACCGCGACTTCAGGCCGGGCTTCCGGATCGACCTGCACCACAAGGACATGGGCATCGTGACGGACGCGGCCCGCAACGTCGGCGCCGCCCTTCCGGTCGGGGCCGTGGTGGCACAGCTGGTCGCCTCCCTGCGCGCGCAGGGCGACGGCGGCCTGGACCACTCCGCGCTGCTGCGCTCGGTGGAGCGCCTGTCCGGCGCCCAGACCTGAGCCGACCCCCGGGACTTCCGGGCGGCACCGGCGCCGACAACTGTCCTGTCGCGCCCAGGCGCCGGCGCCGCCCGGAAACCACGATGACCTCGCCGGGAGCGGCACCCCGGTGTTCTTCGGTCCCTTCACCGGCCGTCAGGAGCTGGACACCGTCCGGGACTCGCGGGCACACCCCCGAGACCACGCGCCGGGTGCCGGTCGTCGTGGCGGCGATCGAGCGGGGCGAGGACGACGGCTTCCCGCGGGCCGGCGAGGTGCGCCGACCGCTGTCCGAGGAGGAGCGGCGGCGCCTGGCCACCAGCATCGCCGGCGGCCTCTCCCGGGCCTCCCGGGTCTCGCGGGTCTCCCGCGACGACGTGATCGAGAAGAACCCGACCCATTTCCACGCCGCCGACCCGGAGTACGGCAGGCGCGTGGCGGAGGCGGTCCGCGCCCTGCGCGAGGACTGACCCCACAGACGGCCCGCGGCGGCCGACCGGCCCGGATGAGGGGTGGCCGGTCGGTGTCGGTACGCGGGCGGGGCGAGGACCGCGGCGGCGTGCGAGCCGGTGCGGTGGTGAAGGAACCGGGCGCTCTTCCCGACCAGAGGGAAGCACCCCCTGTTCCGTCGCAGCCGCCGCGGTCCCAGCCACCCTCCCCGAGCCCCGTCCGGCGGCGCGAACGTCCTGTCGCGCCCAGCCTCGCGCCGTCGGACGGCCACACCGGGGAGAGCCTCACGGACTCCCTGAGCGCCGGACAGCGCCGGACGCGGAACCGCCCGCGTCCGGCGCTTCGGCGTGCGTTTCCGCCTCCGCCGCAGGAGCCTTGAGGCATGACAGCACATCCACCGACGGAGTTTCCGCACATCGTCGTGCACGCGCCGGCCCTGGACGGCTCCCGGCGGGTCACCGAGGGCGACGTGACCCTCGGGATCGCCTCCCACCTCGACGACGTGATCGAGATCCTGCGGATGGCCGACCTGGACCGGATCGAGGTCGAGGAGAGCGACCTCATCGAGTGGCAGGGCGGCGGCCCGGACGACTGGCCGGGACTGACCGAGCACCCCGAAAGATGATGTACCGGGACGAACACACAGGCCGATCCTCAAATAAAGCTCTGAACCTTGTTCAGGATGCTTCAACCGCCGTAGTCGGCGGGCATATTCACGTCACACGGTGCCCGCCGGCACGGGGGCGGCGGGCACCGAGTCACCGACAGCACGAAGTGGGCGACCCGTCCTCCCGGACGGGCCGCCCGCTCTCGTTCGCGCCGGCTCAGACCTTCAGCGTCCTGATCGAGGTCGGGGCGTGTCCCGGCTCGGTGGCGATCTCCTCGAACTCGACGACGTCGGAGATGTCGTTGGTGGTCGACATGGAGATGTTGGTGACCCGTTCCAGGATCGCCTCCACGACGACCGGCACCTGGTGCTCGGCGGCCAGCTTCTTGGCCTCCTCGAAGGCGGCGCCCAGCTCCGTCGGGTCCGTCACCCGGATCGCCTTGCAGCCCAGGCCCTCCGCGACCTTGACGTGGTCGACGCCGTAGACGCCCAGCTCGGGCGAGTTGATGTTCTCGAACTCCAGCTTGACCTGGAAGTCGATGTCGAACGCCCGCTGCGCCTGCCGGATCAGGCCCAGGTAGGAGTTGTTGACGAGGACGTGGACGTAGGGGATCTTGTGCTGCGCGCCGACCGCCAGCTCCTCGATCATGAACTGGAAGTCGTAGTCGCCGGAGAGGGCGACGACGGACGCCTCCGGGTCGGCCTTGGCGACGCCCAGCGCGGCCGGGACCGTCCAGCCGAGGGGGCCCGCCTGGCCGCAGTTGATCCAGTGCCGGGGCCTGAAGACGTGCAGCATCTGGGCGCCGGCGATCTGCGAGAGGCCGATCGTGGAGACGTACCGGGTCTCCGGGCCGAACGCCTTGTTCATCTCCTCGTAGACGCGCTGCGGCTTGATCGGGATGTCGTCGAAGTGCGTACGGCGCTGGAGGGTCGCCTTCTTCTCCTGTGCCGCGGCGGCCCAGGCGGAGCGGTCGGGCAGCCCGCCGGTCGTCTTCAGCTCCAGCGCCACCTCGACGAACAGCTCCAGGGCCGCCCGGGCGTCGGACGCGATGCCGTAGTCGGGGGCGAAGATCCGGCCGATCTGGGTGGGCTCGATGTCGACGTGGACGAAGGTGCGGCCGGCCGTGTAGACGTCCAGTTTTCCGGTGTGGCGGTTGGCCCAGCGGTTGCCGATACCGAGGACGAAGTCGGACTCCAGGAAGGTCGCGTTACCGTAGCGGTGCGAGGTCTGCAGGCCCACCAGGCCGGCGTTCAGCTCGTGGTCGTCGGGGAGGACGCCCCAGCCCATCAGGGTCGGAACGACCGGAGTGCCCGTCAACTCGGCGAACTCGACGAGGAGTTCGGCGGCATCCGCGTTGATGACCCCGCCGCCGGCGACGATCAGCGGGCGCTCGGACGCGTTCAGCATCCCGATCGCCTTCTCGATCTGGGCGCGGGTGGCGGCCGGCTTGTAGACCGGGAGCGGTGCGTAGGTCTCCGGGTCGAACTCGATCTCGGTGAGCTGCACGTCGATCGGCAGGTCGATCAGGACCGGGCCCGGGCGGCCGGAGCGCATCAGGTGGAAGGCCTGCTGGAAGACGCCCGGGACCTGGGCCGCCTCCAGCACGGTGACCGCCATCTTCGTGACCGGCCTGGCGATCGAGGCGATGTCGACGGCCTGGAAGTCCTCCTTGTGGATCACCGCGGTCGGGGCCTGGCCGGTGATGCAGAGGATCGGGACGGAGTCGCCGGTGGCCGAGTACAGGCCGGTGATCATGTCGGTGCCGGCCGGGCCGGAGGTGCCGATGCAGACGCCGATGTTGCCGGGGTGCGTACGGGTGTAGCCCTCGGCCATGTGCGAGGCACCCTCGACGTGACGGGCGAGGGTGTGATGGATGCCGCCGGAGGCCTTGAGCGCCGCATAGAAGGGGTTGATCGCCGCGCCGGGCACACCGAACGCATCGGTGACTCCCTCGCGCCTGAGGATCTCAACTGCCGCGCGGGCAGCGGTCATACGAGCCATCGAGAACTCCTGCTTTCGGCTGTCGGATGCCTGCTCCCGTCGCGCCCCGCGGTGAGCATCGCCCTCAATTTTCCGTATTACGGAAACTAACTTCTGCTATCTGAAATCAATGTAGGTGTGGGGGCGAACGTCGTCAAGGGACGGACAACCCGGCCCCGGCAGGAGCACCATGGGACGGCTGAACCGACGCGACGCCTGAGGTGGGGCCATGTCCGAGAGCGTGCCGGTGCGCTGTCCGGCCTGTCGGCGCGAGCACGTCTACACCGCGCCGTCCTACCCCTGCGCCTGCGGCGCGCCGGTCACCCCGAGCCTCGACGACAGGGCCGGGCCGACGCCGGTGGCGCACCGCGCCTGGGACGCCGACTGGGTGACGGTGTGCTGCGGCTCCTGTGGCCGCCGGGACCAGTGGCCGCAGCCGGAGCTGGGCTGCCCGTGCGGGGCGGTGCTGCGTATCGCGGTCGCCGGCCCGGGGTCCGCGCCCCCGCCGGCCCCCGAGCCGCGGCCCGCCTTCCATCCCGTGACGATCCGCACCGCCCGCGACGCGGTCACCGCGGCCGCGTTCTATCTGCGCTGGCTCGGCTACCGGGACATCCGCCGCGCCGACCAGCGGCCGCCGTCCGGGATCGGGCTCGCCGCCCGGGGGCTCGTGGCCCACGTCGACCCGACCGTGCAGCCGGCCTCGCTGCGGGACGTGGAGTGCCTGTGGCTGACGGCGATGACGGAGGACTCGGGGTGCGTGTACTTCTCCCTTGCGGGGTACGCCGAGGAGGCGCGGGAGCGGGCCGACGCGTTGGGGGTGCCCCTGTTTGTCCTGGACTTCACGGGGACGCCTCAGCCGGTGAACAGGCCCGCCGATGAGCTGCGTGGCCCAGGTAGGTGAGTGCCTGCGGGCCCGGTGGGGGCTGGTCGCGCAGTTCCCCGCGCCCCTACGGGGCGCTGTAAGTCTCCCTCAGTTCGATCTTGCGGACCTTTCCCGAGACCGTCATCGGGAAGTCGGTCAGGATCTGGAGTCGGCTCGGCACCTTGTAGTGGGCCAGGCGGCCCTCGCAGAAGGTGCGCAGGTCCTCCAGGGTCGGCGGGTCGGCCGGGTCGTGCGGGATGACGCAGGCCAGGACCTCCTCGCCGTACCTCTCGTGCGGTACCCCGACCACCTGGACGTCCCGGATCTTGGGGTGGGCGTAGAGGAACTCCTCGATCTCGCGCGGGTAGATGTTCTCGCCGCCCCGGATGATCATGTCCTTGATGCGGCCGACGATCTCGACGTACCCGTCCTCCCGCATCATCGCCAGGTCGCCGGTGTGCATCCAGCGCCCGGGGTCGACGGCCTCCGCGGTCTTCTCGGGCTCGTTCCAGTAGCCGAGCATCACGCTGTAGCCACGGGTGCACAACTCACCCGCCGTGCCTCGGGGTTGGGTGACCCCGGTGGCCGGGTCGACGACCTTGACCTCCAGGTGCGGCAGCACCCGGCCGACCGTGCCGGTGCGGTGTTCCAGGTCGTCCTCGATCCGGGTCTGGAGCGAGACCGGGGACGTCTCCGTCATGCCGTAGCAGATGGAGACCTCCGCCATGTGCATCTCGGCGACGACCCGCTTCATCACCTCGACCGGACAGGGCGAGCCCGCCATGATGCCGGTGCGCAGCGACGACAGGTCGTACGACGCGAAGTCGGCGAGGTTCAGTTCGGCGATGAACATCGTCGGGACGCCGTACAGCGAGGTGCAGCGCTCCTGCTGGACCGCCTCCAGGGTGGCCTTCGGCTCGAAGGACGGGGCCGGGATGACCATGCAGGCGCCGTGCGAGGTGGCGGCCAGGTTGCCCATCACCATGCCGAAGCAGTGGTAGAAGGGCACCGGGATGCAGATCCGGTCCTGCTCGGTGTAGGCGATCGACTCACCCACGAAGTACCCGTTGTTGAGGATGTTGTGGTGGGAGAGGGTGGCCCCCTTCGGGAAGCCGGTCGTGCCCGAGGTGTACTGGATGTTGATGGGGTCGTCGCAGGACAACTCTGCTGCGCGGGCTGCCAGTTCGGGAGCCCTGTCGGCCGTTCCGCGCGCGGTCAGCGCGTCCCAGCTCGGGTCCCCGATGTACACGGTCTCCCGCAGCTCGGGGCACCTGCCCCGCACTTCCTCGACCATCGCCCGGTAGTCGCTGGTCTTGTGCCGGAGCGAGGCGAACAGCAGGGAGATTCCGGCCTGGTCGAGGACGTACTCGACCTCGTGGGTGCGGTAGGCCGGGTTGATGTTGACCATGATCGCGCCGATCCGGGCGGTGGCGTACTGCACCAGCACCCATTCGGCGCAGTTGACCGCCCAGATGCCCACCCGGTCGCCCTTGGCGACCCCGCTCGCGAGCAGCGCGCAGGCCAACCGGTCGATGTCGGCGGCGAATTCGGCGTAGGTCCAGCGTCTGCCGGTCGGTACGTCCACCAGCGCCTCGCGGTCCGGCCAGGCCGCGACCGCGCGGTCCAGGTTGGCCCCGATGGTGTCGCCGAGCAGCGTGGTGCCGCTCGTGCCGTGCGTGTAAGACCCTTGTGCGTACGACGAGCTCACCGGAAGTCCTCCTCGCGGTATTCGTCGGCCGAGCCGGCGGCCGTGGCCTCGCGCAGCTCGATCCGCCGGATCTTCCCGGAGATCGTCTTGGGCAACGGCGCGAACTCCAGCCGCCGGATCCGCTTGTAGGGCGCGAGGACCTGCCGGGAGTGCTCGAACAGCACCTTCGCCGTGTCCGGGCCCGCCTCCCAGCCCGCCGCGAGCACGATGTACGCCTTGGGCACGGCGAGGCGCAGGTCGTCCGGCGCCGGGACGACGGCCGCCTCGGCCACCGCCTCGTGCTCCAGCAGCGCGCTCTCCAGCTCGAACGGGCTGATCTTGTAGTCGGACGCCTTGAACACGTCGTCCGCGCGGCCGACGTAGGTGATGTAGCCGTCCTCGTCGCGGGAGCCGATGTCGCCGGTGCGGTAGTAGCCGCCGGCCATCGCCTCCGCCGTACGGTCGGCGTCGCCGTGGTAGCCGGTCATCAGACCGACCGGCAGCGCCGACAGGTCGAGGGCGATCTCGCCCTCCGCCGCGCCGGGAGCGCCGCTGACCGGGTCCAGGAGCTCCACCCGGTACCCGGGGCTGGGGCGGCCCATCGACCCCGTCTTCAGCGGCTGGCCGGGGCTGTTGGAGACCTGCACGGCCGTCTCCGTCTGCCCGAACCCGTCCCGGATCGTGACGTGCCACGCCCGCCGGACCTGCTCGATCACCTCCGGGTTGAGCGGCTCGCCCGCCGCCACCACCTCGCGCGGCGGCGTCCGCAGCTGCGTCAGGTCGGCCTGGATGAGCATCCGCCACACCGTCGGCGGGGCGCAGAAGGACGTCACGCCGTGCCGGTCCATCTCGGCCATCAGCCGCCCCGCGTCGAAGCGGCTGTAGTTGTGGATGAAGACGGTCGCCTCCGCGTTCCAGGGCGCGAAGAGGTTCGACCAGGCGTGCTTCGCCCAGCCCGGCGAGGAGATGTTGAGGTGCACGTCACCGGGTTCGAGGCCGATCCAGTACATGGTGGCCAGGTGCCCGATCGGGTACGAGGTGTGGGTGTGCTCGACCAGCTTGGGGTGGGCGGTGGTGCCCGAGGTGAAGTAGAGCATCAGCGGGTCGTCGGCCAGGGTGGGCCCGTCGGGCACGAAGTCGGCGGAGGCGGTGTACGCGTCCTCGTACGGCTCCCAGGTGCCGGCCTCCGCCGGCGGCAGGCCGCCGACCGTGATCCGGGTGTACTCACCGGGCACCTCGGCGAACTTGGCGGCGTCCTCCGCCCGCACGACCACGTGTTTCACCCGGCCCCGGTCGACCCGGTCCCGCAGGTCGGCCGGGCCGAGCAGCGGGGTCGCCGGGATGACCACGGCGCGCAGCTTCATCGCGGCCAGGGCGGTCTCCCACAGCTCGGCCTGGTTGCCGAGCATGACCAGGATGCGGTCCTCCGGCTGGACGCCTCGCGCGCGCAGGTGGTTGGCGATCCGGTCGGAGCGCTCGGACAGCTCGGCGAAGGACAGCTTCGTCTCGCCGCCGTCCTCCTCGACGATGTGCAGGGCGGTGCGGTCGTTGCCCTCGGCGATGACGTCGAACCAGTCCAGCGCCCAGTTGAAGTGGTCCGGACGCGGCCAGGCGAATCCCTCGTAGGCGGTGGCGTAGTCCGTACGGTGTTCCAGCAGGAAGTCCCGTGCCCTGCGGAAGTCCTCCGTCGCACTCGTCATACGCGTCTCCTTCAGTACCGGACCATTGCCGGGCGGCTCTCTGGCATCGTGTAATCCGTGATGCAGGTCTCACTACCCCCGAACGGGGGTGTGGACAGCACAAGACCGGGGTCGAAGGGGCAGGACAGGTGGCAGCAGAGGTCGCGGGGGCGGTGGAGATTCGCGGTGCGCTGTCCAGACTCCGGCGCACCACCGGGCTGCCGATCGCCTTCGGCGGGCTGGTCGAGGCCGGCCGGACACAGGTCCGGATCAGCGAGCTGACCGGCACCAACACGGCGTCGCTGCGCTCGCTCGCGGTCACCTCCGGGAACGGCCTGGGCGGCAAGGCGGTCGCCCTGGCCCGTCCCTGCGCGGTCGTCGACTATTCGGCCTCCCTGCAGATCAGCCACGAGTACGACATCCCGGTGGCGGCCGAGGGTCTCCGCTCGGTGCTCGCGGTGCCGGTGGTGGTACGGCGCCGGGTGCGGGGCGTGCTGTACGGCGCGCTGCGCACCGCCCAGCCGCTGGGCGACCGCACGCTGGGCGCGGCGGTGGCGGCGGCCCGGGACGTGGAGCAGGCGCTGGTCGTCCAGGACGAGGCCAGGGGGCTGCTGGCGGCGGCGCGGCCGGCACCCGCCGTCGTACCGGATCCGGGGGCCGCCTGGGAGCAGGTGCGGGAGGCGCATGCCGCGCTGCGGGCCCTGGCGCCGCGCATCACCGACCCGCGACTGCGCGCCGAACTGCTCGCGGCCTGCGGCCTGTTGACCACCCCGGCGCCGGCGGCCGAAGCGGTGCTGGCGCCCCGGGAGCTGGATGTGCTGACGTGGGTGGCGGCCGGGGCGACCAACGCGGCGGTGGCCGAGCGGCTGGGGCTGCGGCCCGAGACGGTCAAGGGCTACCTGCGCTCGGCGATGCGGAAGCTGGGCGCGCACACCCGAGGGGAGGCGGTGTCGGCGGCTCGTCGGACGGGGTTGTTGCCATAGCGGAGGGGACCCATTCCATTCATGCGGACGCGCTGTGAATTTCCATATGCCAAGCCCCTGTTATTTCCCTCACCATGTCGTCCGGCCGGATTTCGGGGTTCATTGCCTAGAATTTGGTTTGGACACGACACACGAGGGGAGCGGTGACCGTGCGACGGGACTTCCAGGAGCCTGCCAGAATCCGCCCCGACCTGGTCATCGGCCGGGCGGAGCTGGTCGCGGCCGCCAGGGAGCAGCTCGCCTCGGGCGGCAGCGTCCTCCTGCACGGGCCTGCCGGAATAGGTAAATCGACCGTCCTGCGGGCGCTGGACGCGGAATACGCCGGCACCGCCCGCACCGTGTTGCGCTGCTCGGCGACCGAGTCCGAATCCCACCTTCCCTTCCTCGCCCTCGCCGACCTCTTCGGCCTGGTCCTCGACGACGTCTCCCCCCATCTGCCCGGCGCCCAGCGCACCGCCCTGGAGTCGGCGCTCACCGGCCGCGGCGAGTCCACCCTCCAGCGCGACGGCCTGGCCCTGCGCCTCGCGGTGCTGTCCGCGCTGCGCGTGCTGGCCGCCGAGGGGCCCGTCCTGATCGTCGCCGACGACCTCCAGTGGCTGGATCCGGCCAGCGCCGAACTCCTCGGCTTCGCCGCCCGGCGGCTCGGCGGCACCCCGGTCCAACTGCTCTGCGCGGTCCGCACGGAGGGCCAGGAGTACGACCGCCACCTACGCGCGTCGCCCCCGGACACCGTCGCCGTCCGCCTCGGCCCGCTCACCCGCGGGCAGGTCTCCGAGCTCCTCGACCACCGCGGCCACACCGGGCTGACCCGTTCCACGGTCCGGGAGATCCACCGCACCAGCGGTGGCAACCCGCTGTTCGCCCTCGAGCTCGGCCGCGCCCTCTCCGAGAACCCGACCCCGCCCCGCCCGGGCGAGCCGCTGCCGGTGCCGACCTCGCTGCGGGCCCTCGTGCTCAGCCGCCTCGACATGCTCTCCGTCGAGGCCCGCCGCACCCTGCTGGTGGCCAGCGCGGGCGCCCGACCCACCCAGGCCCTGCTGCACGCGGCCGGCCGGGAGAACGCCGAGGCCGAATGCGCCCAGGCGGCCGAACTGGGGCTGCTGGCGACCGAGCCGGAGGGTCCCGCCGTACGCTTCGCGCACCCCCTCATCTCCGCCGCGCTGTACGCGGAGGCGCCCGCACAGGAGCGCCGGGCCGCGCACGCGGCGCTGTCCACGGCCGCCTCCGACCCGATCGAGCGGGCCCGGCACCTGGCCCTGGCCACCACCGGCACCGACCCGGAGGTCGCCGACCGGCTCGCCGAGGCCGCGACCGAGGCCCGGGACCGGGGCGCGCCCTCGGTGGCCGCGCAGATCGGCCTGCTCGCCGCCCGGCACACCCCCGCCGACCACACCCCCTCCCCGGACGAGCGGCGGCTCCAGGCGGCGGAGGACGCGACCGGCGCGGGCGAGATCGACCTCGCCCAGGACATCGCCCGCGAGGTGCTCACCCACGCCACCCGCCCGGCCGACCGGGTGCGGGCCTGGATCCTGGTGATCGACTCCGCCGGCCACACCATGACCGAGGTCGACGCGGCCTTCCCGCACGCCCTCGCCGACGCCGGCGACGACCCGCGGCTGCTCGGCAAGGTCCACTACCAGCTGGCCTGGCGGGCCCTGATCGTGGGCGGCGACTTCACCGAGGCCCGGCAGGCGGCGGCGCACTCCGCCGACCTCGCGGCCGAGGGCGGCGACCGGCGCACCGAACTCCTCGCGCTGTCCCTGCAGGCCCAGGTCGAGACCCTGATGGGCCATCCGGCGGCACCCGCCACCATCAAGCGCGCCCTGAAGGAGCCGCAGGACCCGATGGTGGCCTGCCATCACAACGGGGCGGGCAGCGCCCGGTTCCGCTGGCTGGTGATGGGCGACCAGCTGGCCGAGGCACGCGCCACCGTGACCGCGCTGCTGCGCGAGGTGCGCCGGCGCGGGCAGGTGGAGAGCGAGGTGCACTTCCTGCGCGGCCTCGCCGAGACCGAGCTGCGCTCCGGGCACTGCGGCCGGGCCCTCGATCTGGCCCGGGAGGGTCTGCACCTCGCCCACGACTCCGGGATCGGCGAGACCGCCTCCGCGATGCTCACCTCGCTGGCCGAGGCGTCGGGCGGCGACGTGGACCGGGGCCTGGCGCTGGCCCGGGAGGCGGTCGAGCACGCCGAGCAGGACGGCGACACGATGTACCTGTCCCGGGCCCTGGGCGCACTCGGATACGCCCAGTTGGTGGCCGGCGACCCGGCGGGCACCGTCCGCTCGCTGCGCCGGGTGCGGGAGCTGGAGCAGAGCCTCGGCATCACCGACCCGGCACGGGGCCGCTGGCAGGGGGACCTGGCCGAGGCACTCGTCCGGGTGGGTGAACCGGCCGAGGCGCAGGACGTCATCGACGTCACCCGGGAACACGCGCTGCGGCTCGGCCGGGAGAGTGTTCTCGCCGTACTCGACCGGGCGGAGGCCCTGGTCCGCGCGGCGCACGGGGAACACGACGCGGCCGTCGCCCAGCTGACCTCGGCTCAGGACCGGTTCGCCAAACTGGGCTGCGGCCTGGAGGAGGCCCGGGCCGCGTTCGCGCTCGCCTCGCTGCGCGACCGGCGCTCCCCGACGGCGTTCGACGAGGCCACCCGGCTGTTCCGGCGGTGCCGGGCGCTGCCGTGGCTGCGCCAGGTGGACGAGGCCGTCTCGGCGCCGGAGCCGCCGGTGGAGACGCCGGCCGAGCCGGCCGTCCTGGACGGGCTGGCCGCGATGGAGCGTCAGGTGGCCGCGCTGGTCATGGAGGGCGCCACCAACCGGGAGATCGCCGCCCGGCTGTTCGTCAGCGTCAAGACGGTCGAGGCGACACTGACCCGGGTCTACCGCAAGCTGGGCATCCGATCGCGCGTGGACATAGTCCGTTTGGCCGCAGGGCGGCGCGCGAAGTGAGAGCGCTCCCGGTTAACTGAGGCGGACCGAGGGTTTTCCCTCCCCCATCCCCCTAGGGGGTTCCCTCATTGGGAGGGTGGGGTTCCGGGTCCTAGCTTATGGATGTGCCGCTCGCCCGGGCATACGGGGGTCGGTCCCGCGACCCCCGTGCTGCACCCCCCACACCCGCGCGACCCCCACCGGCAACCCCCACTGAGGAGACTCATGTTCGGGCACCACCGCGCAAGAAAGACCGCCGCAGTCCTGGTGGCCGCCGCCGCAGCCGCGGCGACCGCGCTGATCGCGTCCCCCACCGCGTCAGCCGCCCCCCAGCCGATCGTCGGCGGCACCACGACCACCACGACCGCGTACCCGTTCATGATGCAGATCACGGACGCGTCCGGCAGCCAGTTCTGCGGCGGCACCCTGGTGTCGGCCACCAAGGTGGTGACCGCCGCGCACTGTATGGAGGGCGAGTCCACCAGCAGCGTCCGCGTGGTCGGCGGCCGCACGAACCTGAACGGCACCAACGGCACGGTGAGCCGGGTCAGCAAGATCTGGATCAACCCGGACTACACGGACGCCACCAACGGCGACGACGTCTCCGTCCTGACGCTGTCGACGGCGATGTCGTACACCCCGGCGTCGTACGTGACGTCCTCCCAGACGAGCGTGTACGCGGCCGGCACCACGGCCCGCATCCTCGGCTGGGGCACCACCTCGGAGAACGGCAGCTCCTCCAACACGCTGCGGACCGCGACCGTCCCGATCGTGTCCGACACCAGCTGCAAGAGCTCCTACGGTTCGGACTTCGTCCAGACCGACATGGTTTGCGCCGGATACACGTCCGGCGGCGTAGACACCTGCCAGGGCGACAGCGGCGGTCCCCTGCTCATCGGGGGCGTCCTGGCAGGGATCACTTCCTGGGGAGAGGGGTGCGCGGAGGCCGGTTACCCGGGTGTCTACACCCGGCTGACCACCTTCTCGAACCTGGTGACCACGCAGGTCAACTCGTAACCAGAAGATCTCCTGAGCATCCCTCAGGTGAGTGACCAGGGGGCGTTGCGGGCTACCACGAGCAGCCCGCAGCGCCCCCTATCCATGTCCCGGCCCGGCCTGGCTACTTGTCGGCGGTGAGTGTGCCCGCCACGCCCCAGCTGTCGGCCGGGACCTCGTGGATCCAGACCTGCACGGTCTCGGCGGGGATCTTGTACGCGTCGACGAACGCGTCGGTGACCCGCCTGACGAGGTCCCGCTTGAGCTCGGGGTCGCGGGGTCCCTGCTGGATGGTGACGATCGGCATCACTGAACTCCTTCGAGTGGGTGTCCCGTTCGGGGTCCTGTTCGGTGGGTCCAGTCCATCGCGCCGGACGTCCGCGACCAAGAAGCAGATCCCGACCGCAGCGATCAGCTTTCGTGATCGTCGCAGGCCAGGATCAGGGTGGCCAGGTGCGGGGAGGGTGCGACGGCGGGCACGGCGAGGCCCGTCGGCAGGGCCAGACCCGGAGCCCGGAACGGCACGAAGGCCACCCGGGGGCTGTGCAGCACGCGCGCGTGGGAGGCGTACACGACCGTCCAGAGCGGGCGGGTGCCGATGCTGGCGAGGGTGTCCTGGAGGGAGCCGGGCGACGGTCCGGGCAGCGGCTCGAAGCCGGCGTCGCGGCAGGCACCGACGACCAGGTCGACGAGGGCCGGGTTGGTGCGGCGCTCGGTGAGGGCGAGGGGCAGGCCGGCCAGCTCGTCGACGCCGATCTCGGTACGGCCGGCGAGGGGGTGGCCGGCGGGGAGGGCGGCCACCAGGGGGTCGGCCCACAGCGGATGGACCCGTACCCCGGGCACGGGCTCGACGGCCCGGACGAAGGCGGCGTCCAGGCCGCCGCCCGCGACCCGGGCCAGCCTTTCGGCGGCCGGCAGCGAGAAGAGCTCGACGGGCACGTCCGGCGCCCGGCGCGCGAACGCGGCCAGTACGCGGTCCAGGTGCACGCCGAGTCCCGTACTGGTGCCGATCCGCAGCCCGGCCGGCGGGGCGACCGCGGCCCGGGCCCGCTCGGCCGCCGCCAGCACCGCCCGCGCCTCGGGCAGCAGCCGCTCCCCCGCGCCGGTGAGCCGGACCCGGCGCGGCGAGCGGTCGAACAGCTCGGCACCCAGCTCCCGTTCAAGGCGCTGTATCTGCTGGCTGACCGCCGACTGCACGATGTGCAGCCGGTCGGCGGCCCGCCCGAAGTGCAGCTCCTCGGCGACGGCCACGAAGTAGCTGAGCTGCCGCAGTTCCATGGCCCCGACTCTAGAGCGCTGTCGGAGTGGGCTGTTTCAATGGGCTCCGTACGGGTGTCGCGGGAGGGGTGGTGCAGGTGCTGCACATGGTGTCGACGGACCGGGTCCTGGCGTTCGCGGCGATGTCACTGCTGGTCATCGCGATCCCGGGGCCGAGCGTGCTGTTCGTGATCGGCCGGGCGCTCGCCCATGGCCGCCGCACCGCCGTGGCCACCGCGGTCGGCAACGTCTTCGGCTCGTATCTGCTGGTGGTGGCGGTCGCGGTCGGCATCGGCTCGCTGGTGGAGCGGTCGGTGACGGTGTACTTGACGGTCAAGCTGCTGGGCGCGGCCTACCTGGTGTACCTGGGCGTCCAGGCCTTCCGGCACCGGAAGGAACTGACGGCCGCCGCGGTCCGGCGGGCCCCGGAGGGCGAACCGCGCGGCGATCTGCGCACGGTCCTGGACGGCGCGCTGGTGGGTGCCACCAACCCCAAGGGCGTGGTCTTCTTCGCCGCCGTCCTCCCCCAGTTCGTCGACCACTCGGCGGGCCATCTCCCCGTTCAGATGCTGCTGCTCGGCCTGGTCCCGATCTCCATCGGCCTGGTCACGGACACGTTGTGGGGCCTGACGGCGTCAGCGGCCCGCACCTGGTTCGCCCGGTCCGACCGCCGCCTGTCCCTGATCGGCGGCGCGGGCGGTGTCACGATGATCGGGCTGGGCGTGACCGTGGCGGTGACGGGCCGGGCGGACTGAACGCTCACCGGCCGATTCGGGGTAGCACGGCTCCGAAACGGATGTCGTAGGACGCACCCGGATACAGGGTGGCCAGCATCCGTTCGCCTTCCGCCAGGATCGCGTCCCGCTCCGCCGCGAGGCTCCTTTCCCCCTCTCCCTCCCGCTGCCCGAAGGTCTCGATGACCAGGGCGTCCTCCGTCAGCTTCCACACACCGGCGAGGAAACCGTCGACGAGCAGGGTGCGGTACGCCTGGTTGCCCTGCCAGGCGCGGCCCCGCAGCTCGGGCGGGACGACGCGGGTGCGGTCGGCGTGGGAGAGGAGAAGGTTGTCGAACTCGGGGAGGAAGCGGGGCGGGGCCGGGGTCGCGGGGTCGGGGCGGGGCGCGTCGGGCAGGTCGAAGAGCTCGACGCCGCCCTCGTCCCGGAAGGTGAGGAGGCGGGGCCGCAGCCGCTCGAAGGCGTCGCGGAGCCGGGTCAGTCCGGCCCAGGTCTGCATGTCCTTGACGGAGGCCGGGCCGAAGGCGGCGAGGTAGCGCAGGACCGTGGCATCCGTGGCGTCGACGGCATCCGTGGCGTCGGCGGCCGACGCCGACTCGACGGGGCGGCCGAGCCAGTGCTCGGCGGTGGTGAGGGCGACCTGCCCGGACTGCCCCCACAGTCCGCGCGGGGTGACCTGGACGAGGGGCAGGGTGCAGCGGGCGGCGACGGCGAGGGACTGCGGGTCGGCGTCGGGCCACTCGGCGCGCAGCGCCTCGCGCAGCCCGGCCATGGTGCGCGGCTCGGCCTCGACCAGGTCCCGGGCGAGCGCGGCGAGCCGGTCGAGGTCGACCCCGGCCAGGCCCTTGCGGAAGGCGGTCAGCTCCCGGGTCCTGGCGGGCTGGACGAGCGGGCGCAGGGTGAGCGCGTCGGCGGCGGTGTGGGTGTGGATGGTGGAGCGCAGGGTGACGATCCGGACCACGTCCCGGTCGGCCATCAGCCCGGAGAGCTGCTCGGGGGCGAAGCCGTCGAGGCGGGCGGCGAGGGCGTAGTAAGGAGGCTTGACGTTCTGCGCCTGGAGGCCGACGAGGTGGGCCACGGCCTCCTTCGCCGACCGGGACGAGCGGCGCAGCAGGAGCTGACGGTCGAGGGTGGCACGGTTGAGGGCGCGGGTGCCGAGGACCGGGGCGGGCGGCTGCTTCGTCATGCCGGGCACGCTAGCGCCGAATGAGGACAGCTTCTGTCCTCATCTCTCACCGAATCCCGTCCTCGATTCCCTCCGCCGGGCGCGTATGCCCCGTATATCCTGCTCCGAGACTCACCGATCACGCGTAATCACCTGGACCACGCGGATCACACCGATTACACAGATCACGCAGATCATGCAGATCACGCCGATGCAGGATCCACCGAGAGGCGGCCGCGATGTCCGAGCGACGCCCCAGCCCGGCCGCGAAGAACTCCGGTAACGGCAGGAACGGCCGCGGCGGCAGAAGGTCCGTCTGGCGCCGTGCCCTGCCTGCGGAGCATGACGACACGGCCGGGCGGCCGGAGCCCGGATCCGCGCCGGTCGGGGAGTCCACCGCGCCGCCCAGCATCGTGGAGGCGGCGCTGTACCAGGACGGGGTGCGCGTCTCGACGCCGACGACGCTCGCCGAGACGTACCGCGAACTGCGCGACACGCCCTCGGGCATGGCCTGGATCGGCCTGGCCCGCCCCACCTCGGACGAACTCCTCTCCCTGGCCGCCGAGTTCGACCTGCACCCGCTCGCGGTCGAGGACGCGATGGAGGCCCACCAGCGCCCGAAGCTGGAGCGGTACGGCGACACGCTCTTCGTGGTGCTGCGCGCCGCCCGCTATCTGGACGCGCCGGAGGAGGTCGACTTCGCCGAGCTGCACGTGTTCGTCGGCCCCGACTTCGTGATCACGGTGCGGCACGGCGCGGCCCCGGACCTCTCGGCGGTCCGCCGCCGCATGGAGGACTCCCCCGACCTCCTCAAGCTCGGCCCGGAGGCGGTCCTCTACGCGATACTCGACGCGGTGGTCGACGGCTACGCCCCGGTCGTGGAGGGCGTCCAGAACGACATCGACGAGATCGAGACGGAGGTCTTCCGCGGCGACCCGTCGGTGTCCCGCCGTATCTACGAACTCTCCCGCGAGATGGTCGAGTTCCAGCGCGCCACGCGCCCCCTCGTCGGCATGCTGCACGGCCTGATGGCCGGCTTCACCAAGTACGAGACCGACGAGGAACTCCAGCGCTACCTCCGGGACGTCGCCGACCACGTCACCCACATCAGCGAACGCGTCGACGGCTTCCGCCAGGCCCTCACGGAAATCCTCACGGTCAACGCGACCCTGGTAACCCAGCAACAGAACGCGGAGATGCGGGCGTTGGCGGAGGCGGGCTTCGAACAGAACGAGGAGATCAAGAAGATCTCGAGCTGGGCGGCGATTCTGTTTGCTCCCACACTCGTCGGGACTATCTACGGCATGAACTTCCGGGAGATGCCCGAGCTGCACTGGGGGTTCGGATACCCCTTCGCGATCGGCCTGATGGGGGTTGTATGTGCCAGTTTGTACGTGATTTTCAAGCGGCGGGACTGGCTCTAGTCCCTCGCGCTACTCTCAAGTCCCCGTTCACACTTTGCTCTCGCATCTGCTGCAGATTGGCTCAGGATCGGCCTTGGGGAGTCCCTGGGGAGAAGTGATGCGGATGACCTCCTCACCCTTCCAGAATCACGCCTCTGAGCTGGCACTTTGCGGATCCGTCAACGCTGGGGAGAATCCGGGGAGAATCGAACGCCACTCCCCGCCGTCCGCCTAGCGCGACGGGCCCGGCACGTCTCCCCGTCCCCCGATTCCCGCCGAGGCGACCACCCCTGCGACACACAACAGAGAGTGACGCGAGGACGCAGCCCCGCGCCCGCACTGTGAGGCGGGTGGCTCCGAATCGGTCCTTGGCTCCTTCTCCACTTGATGTGTCATCGGAAAGATGTCGGCAGGAGGAGAGCCCAATATATTTGCAGGCCAGAGGGCATTTGGAGCCACGCTGGACGGTCCTTCGGACGCCCGGAGCGTCAGGGCCGAAGCCTGCGCCAGCTTCCGCCCCCACGGCCCGGCGAGTGGTGACCACGTCCGCCATCTCGCCCTTCACGAGCGTCACCACCGATTGACGTACGGCCGGGCAAGGCAGTAGCGCTGCCCTGACTCTGCCTTGCCGACACCGGCCTCCACCTTCGTTACTACCGGCCGCGGAGCGAGGCGCCCACCACCCCCGTGCCCTGCGGTAGGCATCGCCGCTCGGCAGCTGCGACCAGGCCGACAACTGCCATAACAAGCGCACGACGGCTGCGGAGGGGTGTGGCGCAGTATGCCGGGGTCGGCTCCACCAGGAAGTTCTCCCGCTCCTGGACGAGGAGGACCTGGTCGACCCGCCCCGTGCGGTCCTTGACCCAGCTCACGTCCACGCTAAAAAAAGGGGTGGCGAACTTGCAGGTCCGAGCCCCGTTCACCGGGGCAAGCCGGTTTCCAAGATGCACGACCTGTCCGACGCGAACGGACTGCCCCTACACGTCGGATCCAGCGAACGGCTCGGCCGCCACAGGTGAGTCATCGAACGCACCATGTCCTGATTGACGGGCTACCGTCGTCCCAGCCACCGCTATGAGCGGAAATCTGGCAACTACCTGGCCGTTCTCGGAATCGCAGCCGCTCTCTGTTGCCACAAACTGACCATGTAGGACACGGTCCAAGTCCACGACCTTCACCTGGTGTTGCGCCGACCTTCGGAGAAGAGTGCGTGTGACTGGTGCGCGTGGGCGGGGAGATTCGGAGGGTGCACGTCAGTGACGGCCCCCGTGGGCGATTTGAAGTCCAGATCCGAGCATCCGCCGTAGCAGTCGCTACTGAACTTGATCGAGTGATGTCGGGAGGGTTCTCCTGACAGCGGCTGCTGGCGCCGGTAGCTCCTGGGGAGTGAGATTTGCGCAGGGTGGTGGGCTGACCGACACCGAGAGGGCCGCGCGGGAGCGGATCCGGTTGCAGGCCGTCGTCCGCTTCGAGGCCGGGGAGAAGAACCGAGAGGTCGCCGCTGCGCTGCGGGTGAGCGAGCGGTCGGTGGAGCGGTGGCGCCGAGCCTGGCGCGAGCGCGGCCGGGTCGGGGTCCTGTCGCAAGGCTCTCCGGGACGGTCCCGACTCAGCGCAACGCAGGTCGCCAGGCTGGAGCGGGAGTTGGAGCGTGGCCCGTTGATCCACGGCTGGGCGGACCAGCGATGGACGCTGGCGCGGGTCAAGACGTTGATCGGCCGGCTGTTCCACGTCTCCTACACCGTCGAGGGCACGTGGCGGCTGCTGAAGCGGCATGGCTGGAGTTGGCAGCAGCCGGCCCGGCGCGCCATCGAGCGGGACGACGATGCGGTCGAGGTGTGGAAGAAGGAGACCTGGCCGCGGGTAAGAGGACCGCGGCGGAGCGCAGTGCTTGGATCGTCTTCGAGGACGAGGCCGGGCAGTCGATGACTCCGCCGCGTGCCAGGACCTGGGGCCGGATCGGGCAGACCCCGGTGGTGAGGGTGCGGGGCCAGGGCTCCGGGCGGGTGTCGATGGCAGGCATGGCCTGCTTCAAGCCGGGCCGGCGGTCCCGGCTCATCTATGCGATCCGCGAGTATCGGGGCCGCAAGGATGAGCCGAAGGGCTTCGGATGGCGGGACTTCCGCGACCTGGTCGTCCGCGCTCGAATCCAGCTTGGGGGCCCGATCGTGCTGGTCTGGGACAACGTCCGCCTCCACCTGACCGCTGGCATGAAGGCATTCATCGAGGCGAATGCCTCGTGGCTGACCGTGTTCCAACTGCCGGCTTACGCCCCTGCCCTCAATCCGACCGAGATGGCGTGTTCTCAGTGCAGGTCCTGTGGGATTCCGTCGGCATGATGCTCATGTTCCTTCCGCGGTGTCTGTTTGTTGGAGCTGGGTCCAGCGGCGGCGGTTGTGGTGGCCTGCGGGTAGCCGGTGCAGTGCACGTAGCCGTTCCACCTCGTCCGGGCCTGCTGTGATGATCCAGCGGTGTGGCGGGCGGGTGTCCTGCCGCCCATTGACCCAGCCGCGTTGGAGCCATCCGAACAGGGTGGCCACCGGCATTCCGATCTCGCCTGCGAGCGTGGCGAGCCACCATTCGCCGGGCTGGAGGACCTGGTCTGCGGGCCGTGTCTGGGTTCGGGTGGTGCGGAGTTGGTGCCGCTGGAGCAGTTGCAGTATCTCGCCGGTGTGGAACCGTTCCTTGCGGTGCGGCGGGCGCAGGCCCTCAGCGGCGAGTTGGTCGGCGATGGCGTTCGCGGTCAGTCCCGCACCGGCCAGGGTGCGCAGTCGTTCCACCAGGAGCGGGTAGTAGGAGAGGTGGTCCAGGCGGGCCACCGGGCGCAGCAGGTCTGCGGTGCTCTCGCTGCCGCCTGCCCAGGTCAGGACGGCGTGTACTTTCTCGCTGGTTCCCTGGGCGGTGACTTGGACCTGTTCGACCACGCAGCGCAGGAGTCGTTTGCGGTCGGTGTGGGTGGTGGACGGTGCCCGCCAGAGTTCGGGGATGTCGCGTGCGAGGACGCGAATGGCGGCCAGGTCGGCCGCGCTCAGACGCACTGGGCGGGCCTGGACGAAGTGCTGGTAGTCCTCGCTGAGTTTCTGGTGGGCGGCGAGGGCTTCTTCCCAGTCCTTCTCCAACTGCCGTACCACCAGACGGTTTTCGGGCTCGGCGAGCTGATACTGGCGCCGGGCCCGGTCACAGGCCAGCTCGGTGCGCTCCAGGCGTTGCCGCCAGATGCGGTCTACTTCCAGGCGGTGCTGTTCGACCTGCTCGGCAGCGTTCACGGACAGTTCGAGTGCGGCCGGGGCCAGCGCCGCAAGGACCTGCTCAACCACGTAGGCGTCCAGGAAGGCCCCGGCCATCTGCTGGCACCGCTCCACCCCTTAGGTGAGGTGCTGGCGCAGGCAGACGTAGCGGTGCACCAGGCCGCTCTTGGTGTTCTCGTAGTTCACGCCCATGCGGCGGTGGCAGATCCCGCACATCACCAGGCCGGTCAGCAGTGCGGGCCCCTCCCGTGGGGCTCCCAGGCTCTCGGCCCGCGCGCGATTGGCCTGCATCCGGGCGAGGTTGCGCTCGTACTGTGCGACGGTGATGTAGGCGGGCAGCAGGCCGGGAATCGTCACCAGCCACTGCTCGGCCGCGATGCGGACCTTGCCGGACTGGGGATGGCCGGGAAGCCTGCGGGACGGGTCGATGCGGGAGCGCCCATAGGCGTAGATCCCGGCATAGGCCGGATTGCGCAGCATGTTCTGGATGCCGGTCTGGTGCGGACGGCGCCAGACGACCTCGCCCTTGGCCGCACCCGTGCGTTCCCGCATCCCTATCTGCACCTGGTGCTCGGTCAAAAACCGCAGCACCGTATGCACCGTCCCGAGCTGTTCGAAGAGGTGGAAGACCAGGTGGACGACACTCTGCACCTGCTCGTCCGGGTCGAACACCGCCTCGCCGGAGGGCCTGCGGACATAGCCGGCCGGCAGCGGCACGGCCAGCTCGCCCCGCGCGGCCTTCGCCAGCCGGCCCGACGCCATCCGCTGCTTGATCAGATGCAGTTCGACCTCTCTCATGGTGCCCTTCAGGCCCAACAGCAATCGGTCGTTGTACTCATTGGGATCGTAGACCCCGTCGGTGTCCGCCAGCAGGGTCCGTGCCAGGCTGCATAACTCGATCAACTGGTGCCAGTCCCGCCCCGCCCGCGCCAGCCGGGACATCTCGATGCCGAGCACCAGCCCCACATGCCCCATCGTGATCTCGGTGACCAGTCGCTGGAAGCCCGGCCGATCCTGCGCACCCGCCGCGGACCGGCCCAGATCCTCGTCGATCACCAGCACCCGACTCCGCGCCCACCCCAGCGCCACCGCCCGCTCCACCAGGCCGTACTGCAGCCGCGTCGACTCGCCATGGTCGACAACCTGCTGCCTGGACGACTGCCGCACATATTCTCTGAACTTTCGAGACTGCGCGATCGCCTGGGTCCAGCGGCCAGTTCGCGGTCACGATGGTTCGTTCGTCGGGTGTCGCGTGGTGGTGACATGACGGCCGGCGATGCGCGAGAAGCCGGGCATCCCAAGGTCGATCCTGGTGCGCTGAGTGGCGATCTGCTCGACCTGGGCGAGCTTCTGCTCGGCTCCAGCGAGGCTGACGCGCAGTCCCTCGACTTCGCCGCGCCAGCCTTCGCGTTCGGCCTCGGCGATGCGGGCGAGCAGGTTGTCGCGTACTTCGGCCAGTCGGTGACGCTGGGCGGGATCAGGTCGCAGAAGCGCGCATCGGACACAAGCGTGCTCATGAATGCAGGTGGTGCCGAAGGCTCGTCCGCAGGTGCCGTGGGCGACCTTGCGGCGCTCGAAGTGGCCCAGGAAGTCGTCCCATTCCTCGTCGGTGGGAGTGCGGTACTCCTCGCCGGGGCGCGTTGCCCGGCGGCGGGCGATGAACGCCCGGTGTCCGTTGATGACCTCCTCAGGGTAGACGGCCTTGTAGCCCATAGTCGTCGTGATCGCCTTGTGTCCGGCCACGAGCTGGGCAATGTGCGGGGGCATGCCGTTGAGGATGGCGTCCGTAATGAAGATCCTCCGGAAATCGTGCGGCGTGTAGTTCAGCGGACGGTTGCTGCCGTCGGTGAGGCCAGTGGCCGCGAGAGTCGCGTTCAGCAAGGCCCTGACGGTGTGGATGGTGATGGGACGGTTCTCGATGCCGTGCCGCTGCTGGAACAAGAGCGGCATCGGCGGGTTCCAGACGCGTTCGTGGATGTCGTAGGACACCACGAGCGGCAGCATGGGCCTGCTGCCGCGGACCCGGCTGATGATCGCGCTGAGCACGTCCGCCAGTTCGGGACTGATGACCAGGAGCCGCTCGGCGTCGGTCTTGGACGGGGCGATCTGCAACAGGGGCACGAGCTCGCCGGTGGTTGGCAGCCGGTATTGCACCAGGCTGTGGTGGCTGAGTTCGGCGAGTTCCTCGATGCGGATGCCGGTGTGCCGCAGGACTTCAACCGCGGCCCAGCTCCAAAAGGCCCGGTGCTCTTCCAGGGTGAGATCACGGCGTTTGCCGGTGCCGGGGTCTTCGGCCCAGGTCTTGGCCGCGTGGGTGTGCTTGCTTAGCACCGCGCGCCGACAGCAGGGTCTGGCCGCCAGCGGTGAACAGCTGCCCAGGCGCGGTCTGTTGGGCAGCAGTGAGCCGTTCGGCCGCCGCTTTGCGTGCAGTGTCGGCGGCGGTGACTAGGGCCGGCAGCGCCGGGAGACGCTCACGGGTCCGCTGATCCATCCGGGACTTGCGATGCGCATGGACCTTGCGGCGTGACATCTCCGAGTCACGGATCGGGCAGGGAGCCGCCCATGGTCCCCAGGTGGGCGGGTCCTCCATCGCCCACTGGGCGATGTCGAGGTAGAAGGCGCGGACCATCGACATGTAGTTCATGCCGAGGTCCGCGCGAGGTACCTCGGTCTGTGAGGTGGTGCCGTCCGGGCTGGTGACGGTGACCCTTTTGCGGGCGACGCGCCGCTTCCATGCCGCAGCGACGTCGGGCTCCAGGCGGAGCGAGGAGATGCCGGGATGGTGCATCTCCAGGTCCTTCCAGAACATCTGGCCCAGGCCGAAGGACATCGAGCGCAAGGTCGCGTAGTCGAGCGCGGGCTGGCGCTCACGCAGGTAGGCGACCAGGAGATCTCGGATGGGACGGCAGGCCAGGTCGTAGCGGTCGATGAGGCCCTCGATGCCGACCTGGCCCTGAGTGGCAAAGGCCCGCACCGTTCGTGGGGCGGTGGCGGGGAACACGCCGAGCGCGTGCAGCATCTGGTAGAAGTACAGGCTTGTGTCGCGCCGTCCCCGCGCCGCCATGATGTGGACGACCTGGAGGCAGTCGCCGACGGCGATGTCGGCGACCGTGCCGCCCTTGGCCGCCAGCAGACCGGCGATCCTCCGCAGTGCGGCCTCCTTGGTGTGGGTGTTGCCCGGATCCTCCTGCGCCAAGGCCGAGAGCTTCGTGAAGCCGTCCGGGTCGCGGCCGCGGGCCATCTCCGCGATCAGGTTCTTGATGCTGCCGGGCGTGAACATCCAGGCCAGGCTCGGGCGGATCACGTCGGCGGCCAGCAGCGGCAGCAGTCCGCGACCGAGCTGGATGAACTCGCCCCAGGGCGCTTGGCCGGTCCACTCGCGGCCGCGAAGGACGCGGCAGGCTGTCTGCCGCCAGGCGACGTTGCCTGCTTCCTCAGCGCCGTTGGCCAGCCACCGGGCCTGCCAGGTGTCGCCTGGCTGGCCCTCCAGCCAGTCCAGCACCTTGATCAGCCCGGCCTCGCGGCCCTCCTGGTTGCGTGCGCTCTCCGAGATGAACGGCGGGGCGAGGAGTCGTTCGTGGATCCTCGCGCGGCTGTGCCGGGTAGCTGGCCAGGTCGGCTCTGGTGGCCGGGGAGGGAACCGCTCCAACAGCGTGGCCACCTCGGGTGCGGACGGCACCGCGGACCGGGGCGCGGTCGCTGCGGGAGTCGGCCGGCCGCTCACGACGTACCCTCCCCGAACAGGATGTTCAACGACTCGGCCCGGTAGACAGGCATGGTCCCTCCGTCATGGCCGGGCTCCGCCTCGCCTCTGGAGCGGCGCAGGTGGTGGGCCAGAACGGAGGCGATCACGTCTTCTGGAACGGGCGAAAGGTAGAGCTGAGTGATGGTCAACTGAGCGTGTCCGAGGACCCATTGGACGTCGGTGAGCGGCATCTTCGGGTCCCGTGCCATGCGGTAGGCCGCGGTGTGACGTAGGTCGTGCAAGCCCCAGTTCACGCCGAGCGCGGCGTTGACTCGCTGGAACATCCGGTAGGCGGCCGGGTAGGCCAGCGGCCGGAACGGGCGCCGCAGGGTCCACCACAGAGGCTCGTCCGCGCCGGTGGGTACGAGTCCTTCCATCTGGGCCTGATAAAGCCGCAGCCAGACAAACGCATCCGGCGAAGCTGGCAGCGGCTGTAGGACTCTCGTGCCCTTGCGGATGACCGTGATCAGCTGCTGGCCGGGGTCAGCGTCGGACCACCCGGAGCTCAGCAGCTCCGACGCGCGGGCGCCGGTGGAGACGTAGAAGGCGACCAGGGCCCGGTCCCGATGCGAAGGCAGGCGCGCGAAGAGGTCGTTGAAGTGGTCGTCCGGGATCCTGCGGGGTGCTCGGGTGGCGACCTTGGGGCGATAGAGGCCGCTCCGCTCGGCGCGATAGGGATCCATCGGGTTGTGGTGAGCGTGGGCCCGTCCGCTCCGGCGCCCCCGAACCAGCGGGAACGGGTTGATGATCGGGCCGGAGCCCGCGTCGCGGTGGAAGTCGTAGAAGCACCGCAGGACGGTCTCGCTGTGCACACGTGTTGTCGGCGCGTATTTCCTGCCGGGCGACCTCTTGCCCGTCACCGGATTGGTCGCTCCCGGAACTCGGTCCCCGACGGGTGCCACACTCGCGGTCGCTTCTTGACCTCGGTGCCGCCAGTGGACTCGGTCCGGCTTGTCTGCGATCTGCATCCAGCGGCAGAAGTCTCGGGCCTCGACCCGGGTGGCCTGGTCCCACTCGACCTTCGCCGCCCACAGGAACCGGAACCAGCGTAGTAACGCCAGCACGTACGACCGCTGTGTCGTCTCCGGCCGACCGATCGCCTGCAGGTCCTTGAGGAACTCGGTGACCGAGACGATGACCGCACCGCCTGGGTCCAGTAATCGGTACGGCTCCCAGGGATCGCCTGTCTCCTCCATCGAGCCCACCATCGGAACCGTCAGCACCGCGAGGTCCCGGGGCTCCCTTCCATCCCATCCAGTCATGGGCAGGGACCGTAGACTCGCAGACACACATGTCCCCTGAACTGCAGAAACCCGCCCGGTAGTTCAGTCAACAGGTACACGACCGCCAGACCGTCACGGTGGCGACCCTGCACCTTGCCCGACTCATGCTCGTGCAGCAGCACCGCCGTCACCCCCGCCCGCTGCCGCGGCGGGCGGGTTCGCCAGCACCCGGCTCATCAGCACGCTCAGTAACTGCACCGCCGACCGACGGTTCAGCTCCGGCAGCACCTCCCACCGCGTCGCTTCCGGCTGGCCTTCCTCCATCTGGGGAGCACGCTCCCGCCGTCGCCGTCCACGACGCGTCACCTTCGTCCAGGTCACGAGCCTTCAGGCGGTCGACCAGCTCGACCAGCCGCAACAGGCCCTCACCGCTGATAATCCGCGCGTCCACACTCCGTTGTCCATCGCACCCTGCACTGTGACAAGCAGACTGAGGGTATCTGGGCGCTGGTGAAGCGCGACCTGGGCAACCTGGCCGCTGCGGACCTCAGCGAGATCACCAGAGCCGTGAAACGTCGGCTCAAGAAGATCCAGTACCGCCCTGACCTTGTCGACGGCTGCATCGCTGCCACCGGCCTGAGCCTGGACGGCTGACCAACGCGGGGGACTGGTCCGGATCACGCATCCCAGTCCGCATAGTCTCCGATCGCCACGTCGTCGCAGAAGGTCTCCCAGAACCCGTTGTCCGCGAGAGCGGTCCCGTCGATGCCGGAGACGAGCTCGCGCAGTTCTTCCGCCACCTCCTCAAACCCCTCCTCGTCGTCCTCCGCATAGAACGGGAAGCGTGCGATCACGGCCGCGATGCATCGGCTGAAGGAGTCGAGGTCGCGGTTCACGTGATGGGTCGTCGATGACTCGACATGGGGGATCTGCACCACGTGACCACTGGCCACATCGATGGCGATACGTCCGAACAGGCCACTCGTCGCGATGGCGACCAGCCCCCGTTCACCGATCCCCCCGAAGTACACCGGCTCGCTCAGTGGCCGGTACTCGTATCCGATCAACCCGCCGGGGATACCGGTCTCCCTGAGATCGACAGCGATCTGGGTGGGCACCTCGGATGGCGTCTCGACGGCAATCAAGACGAACTCGGGCTTCGGCAACTGCGGCAGGGGCTGGCTCACGGGAAGATCCTCTCCCGATGGACTGCCCGGCAACACCCACAGGCCCGCGAGGCGCGCAACTCCCGCCTGGCAGCCGACCCCGACATCACCTATTCAAGTTCAGTACCCATGGACGGTTACGGCGCATGTGCTCAAAGCTTCATTCCGTATGCGCCCACAGTGAGCCAGGCGTAGACCGCGCCGTCCGAATTGACCGCAATGTAGTCGTCCCGGCCGTCGCCGCTCACATCGGCGAACGTGATCAGGTCACCCAATCCCGCTTCGCCTATTCCGTTGGCGATACGGCCCCACGCGGCCCATTGGGCTGTGCCGGTGTTCAGCCAGGCATCTACCGAGCCATCGGGGTTGAGACAAAGGTAGTCGGTCCGGCCGTCGGCATTGAGGTCTTTGAATATGACCCCGCTGCTCGTCCGCCCCACCCCCGCCGCGATCTGCCCGATCTCCTGCCAGTGGGTCGTGCCGGTGTTCAGCCAGGCGTCCACCGAGCCGTTGTCGTAGACGACCAGATAGTCGGTCTTCCCGTCGCCGTTGTAGTCGGCGAAGCGGATCCGGCTCGCCGGCTGTCCGACGCCCGACGCCATCTCCCCGAGGGAAGTCCACACCGTCGTCCCGGTGTTGAGCCAGACATCCACCGATCCGTTGTCGTTGAGCACCAGATAGTCGGCCTTGCCGTCGCCGTTGAAGTCGGCGAAGCGCACCTTGGCGGCAGGCTGGCCCACGCCCGGCGCGACCTGCCCCAGCGCCGTCCAGTCCGAGGTGCCGGTGTTGAGCCACACATCGACCGAACCGTCGTCGTGCAGCACCCAGTAGTCGACCCGGCCGTCTCCGTCGTAGTCGGCGAAGCGGATCCGGCCCGCCGGTTCACCGACGCCCGACGCGATCTGCCCGATCGCACTCCACCCGTTCGTGCCGGTCTGACAGCCCGGTGCCGGCGGTCCGGCGGCTCCGTTGTCCCCGGGCGATCCGGCGACCGGAGGGACCAGCCAGTGCTCTGCGGCGGCGAATACGACACCGTTGATGAGGTTATCGGCTATTTCGGCGTAACCCGCGTCGTTGGGGTGCAGGTCGTCGGCCAGGTCGTCGGTCTGGTCGACCGTGCCCATCCCGATGGGCCAGACCTTCTGCCCGTTCTCATAGCGTTCCGTCTCCAGTTCGAAGACCTGGGCGTTGAAGTCGTTGATCCGGGCCTGGACGGCCGGATCCTTGGCCGGCACCAGCATCGACACCAGCACGGTCACGCCCGGATCGTCCGCGAGGATCCGGCCGACGAGCGCGTCCAGCCGCTGCGGTGCGGAGTCCACCTGGTAGTTCTGGTTCATGTCGTTGGTACCGGCGTGAAGGACTACCAGCGTCGGGCGGTAGCTCGCCAAGGCCCGGTCGGTGATGCCCGCGATCTGGTCGATCCGCCAGCCGGGATAGCCCTCGCTGTGGCTGTACGGCGCCGAGCTGTCACCGGACACGACCGATCCGACGAACGTGGGGATCTCCCCTTCACCGTTCATCAGATCCCAGAGCCGGGCCCGGTAACTCGCGCTGGTGGAACTGCCGTAGCCGTAGGTGATCGAGTCGCTGAGCGGCAGCATCACGACGTCGTTGGGTGGAGCGGTCACCTGGTGGTTGCCGCGCAACGAGTCGAAGATCGGACGCCAGATGTTCTGCAGGAACGAGTTGAACCAGGTGGTCGCCTTTGTGAGGATCGAGTTGCCCAGCCGTGCGAGGATCGGCCGCACCACGGTCCATACTTGCGTCCACCAACCTCGCACCATAGATCCATCTTTGAAGGCATTGAAGAGGTTCCCCGAGAGAACGTTGATTCCCGCGAGGAGTGCGGCCGCGAAGTACTTCACCCAATTGTGGATGGGTAGATCCTGACCCGGATCATTCAGAAGGTCGTAGAAGTAATTTCCCGCAATGCTGCCGGCAGCTACGGACAGGGCGTTGCACACCGTAAACGCGGCGGGGCCCGCTGCGCCCAGGGTGGTAACGCAGACCGTCATCAGGGCCAGCCGAACGCCTATCCCGATGAGCGTGGACCAGAACGCCGCACCGAACGTAGGCAACAGCGCCGCATAGTCCGACTGCTTGATGTCGAACACCAGGGACCCGCCGCTCAGGGTGATCCTGCCGTGGAAGGAAATCTGCGGCAGCTGCGGTCCCGGACTATCCCCAGCGTGCGTCTTGTACGTGTCCCAGTACGCGGCCCCGAGGTCGATGACGCCGGAACCGTAGGGCTTGACGAAGTCGTCGAGGGCTTGTCCGAGCGCCGCCTGGTCCAAGGCGGAGGCGTCGAGGGTGACCGTCAGGTCGCCGGCGTCGGCGGCCGCCGAGATCGGCCTCCCGGCGATGGTCGTGGCGGCCACCGGGCGGGATGCGGCAAGGGCCGGCCGCGGCAGAGCGGCAAGTGGCAGGAGGACGACGACCGCGATGGTGAGAGCGATCGCCCGGAAGAGTCGCATGCCTCATGGTCAGGACTTCGACGGGCCCTGGACCAGGTGCCCGAGCACAAGATGCCGGGAGCACGTTTGTAGCCGTGGACGCCGAACGCAGCAAGGCCCGGCCGTCAGATGACGGGTGACCAGGTGGCACAGGCGCAGCCGCGCACTCCCCCGGGCAGCAGGCGGGGTGTGAGCCCTGTGCGGTGAGCCCTGTACCGACGGTCCCCTCGTGGCCGCCCGCGGGTTCGGGCGGCCGGCAACTGCCCCCCGGATGACGAGCCTCAGCACTTGTCGATTCAGCACGTTCCGGCCTGCACCGGACCCGCCCTATCCTCACGCCAAGCCTGAGCAGCATAAAGGAGGCCCTGCGCGGCTGGGTCCGCCAGGCCGAGACCGGCCGCGGCGAGCGCGATGACCGGCTGACCAGCACCGAGCAGGACGAACTCAAGCAACTCCGTAAAGAGGTAGCGGAATTGAGGAGCGCGAACGCAATCCTCAAAGCCGCCTCGGTGTTTTCCGCCCAGGAGATCGACCGTCCCTGGACGAGGCCGAGCAGGTGATCGACCACCTGCGTGACAGGGGCCTCGGGGTCGATCCCGTCTGCCGGATTCTGGAGCTGTCGCCGTCCACCCATTTCGCCCGCAAGAAGCGGCCGAAGCCGGCCCGCCGGCTCCGCGACTAGCAGCTCATGCCGCTGATCGAGCAGGTTCATGGCGAGTCGGACGACACCTACGACCGCCGCCATGACCAGCGGTACAAGGAACAGTACGAGGGTCCGAGCCACACTCTCGCCCGCAGGACCTGGTGGCCGACGATCCGTCCGACGTTCAGCGGAGCGGTGCCGAACAGCGCGGTGCGCTCATCCAGCCCGGGCACCACCTCATGAGCACCAAGCAGTCACCCGCCTCCCCCTCAGAGCCCGCCAGAACGGCTTCCTCGACCACCCTTTCGCGCGGTGCTCCGGCCGACACCCGCCACGGGATCTTCTCCGGCACCGTGATCAGCGTCTGGTGCGGCTCAGGCTTGGACACGGGCTTTCCTCCGGATGCTCGTCCGCCAGCGCGATAGAGCGCGCTTGTTCCTTGTGCCTGGGCACAAGGAGACGGACATTTTTCGGGAGACCGCCCAGTGGCAGTGCCGATAGCTTCCACGGCGTGAACAAGAGCCCCGTCGCCCGCTTGGGCGGTTCCTGGATATGGCATCTGCTGTACGGCCTGATCTCGATCGTCACCGGCGCCGTCGCCGTGGCCTGGCCCGGCCCCACGCTGATCGTGCTCGCGGTGGTCTTCGGCGCCCAGCTGGTCACCACCGGTGTGTTCCGCCTGGTGGGATCGGCCAGCATGGAGGACACGGGCACCGCCCGCGCGCTGACAGCGGTTCTGGGCGTGGTCAGCCTGCTGCTCGGGCTGTACGCGATCCGGCACGTCCTGATCACTGTGCTCGCACTGGGTCTGCTGCTCGGCATCTACTGGATGGTGGACGGGTTCACCGCTGTCTTCGCGGCCTTCGACCATTTCGGCCTGCCCGGGCGGGGGTGGAGCATCTTCATCGGCCTGCTCAACGTCATGGCCGGCCTGACATTGCTGACCTGGCCGGGGTTGTCGTTGCTGACACTCTCGCTGCTCGCCGGGCTCTGGTTGATCATGCTCGGTGCCATGCAACTCGGTCTGGCACACCGGATCCGGGTCACCACACGGCCTGCCTGAGCTCTGTCCGTAAACACAGACCGCAGTCCGCCGATGACAACAGTGATGACCAATGGGCGCTCAACGACCACGGTTCGGTGGACGTGTGGCTCAACACCGGTTCTACGAAGTCGACTCCGCTCGGCCAAGTCGCCCCAGGTCGGGGACGACTTGGCCGACATCAACGCAGACGGCTCGGTCGAGGTGTTGCTCAACACCAGAACACCGTGGTGGTCGGTCAGCGCAAGATCGCCGATGGGTTCGGGGGCGCTGGCCATGGCGGCCCCATCACGTTGTAGTCGACGGCCGCGAACAGCGTCTCAGCCTGACGTTCAACGTCGCACGTCACTCGACCTGCTGGGGTCGCCGGTTTCTCGTAGCACGTGACGCGACCGTCCTCCGCGCGTCGAGATGTCGAGTAACGGAGCGTGAAGGAACGGCCGCCGAGGATGAGTTTCCCCACTGATATCGCATAGAGCGCGACAGCGTCATGTTCGGCGGGTTTTTCGACGGAGACAACGGCGCCGGACTCGGCGCCGGCCCGCCAGACCGGGCGTACCGGCATCGTCGTGAGGAACGAGTCCGTCCCCGGGCACGAGCCAGGCGATACCGCGCCGTTCGGGCCGTGGGGGTTTCGATGTGGGCTGAGAGGGGTTCGCATGCAGACAGACGGGCGACGAATATCCGAGGCACCCGCCGGCGGCGATCAAAACGGTCAGAGGACCGGCCGGGCGCCGGTGTCACGACTGACCGTGTTCGGCTGGGCCGTCGCAGCGGCAGGGGGCGTCACGGCGGTTGCCGTGGCCGCCATGACGCTGTACAGCGTACGTTCGGTACTGATCAAGGCAGTCATCGGGCTGTTCCTCGCCGTCAGCCTGGATCCGCCGGTATGCTGGATGGTCGGGCGCGGAGTCCGACGCGGTCGCGCGGTCGCGATCATCTTCCTCACAACGCTCGTCCTGGCTGCTCTGTTCCTGTGGGTGTTTCTTCCCCCGCTGCTGAGCCAGGGCACTGGCCTCACCTCCGACTTCCCCGGCTACCTGGCGCGTCTGCGCAGGCAGTCGCCGGCCCTCGCCCGGTTGGACGACCGCGTCCACCTGCTGGAGCACGTCACGGCAGGGGCCAGGACAATGCTCGATGGAGCCGGACACAACGCCTGGACGTATGGGCAGCAGGCGATGGGCGCCATATCCTCGGCCCTGCTCGTGGGCGTACTGACCATCTATTTCATGATCGACCTGCCCCGGATACGGAAGGGGCTGGTCGCCGCCTTCCCGCAACGGCACCGCCGCAAGGCCGACGACGCCGTCGCCGTCGTCGCCGACAAGGTCGGCTCATACAT
Organism: Streptomyces sp. NPDC047061; assembly: GCF_040643955.1. Classification (NCBI taxonomy): domain Bacteria; kingdom Bacillati; phylum Actinomycetota; class Actinomycetes; order Kitasatosporales; family Streptomycetaceae; genus Streptomyces; species Streptomyces sp. NPDC047061. The sequence goes on along the minus strand of NZ_JBEYVI010000019.1, from coordinate 20,859 downwards.
GATCGGAAATTTCGCCATCTCGGCGATCGCCGGAGTCGCCACGTTCATCGCTCTGACTGCCCTGCAAGTGCCGTTCGCGGTTCCGCTGGCGGTCTTCGTCGCACTGACCGACCTGCTCCCGATGATCGGGGCGACACTTGGCGCCGTGGTCTGCATCGTCGCAGCCCTGGCCACCACCGACCTGTGGCCGAACACCATCGTCGTCGCACTGTTCTTCGTCGTCTACCAGCAACTGGAGAACTACCTCATCGCACCGAGGGTGTTGCGCAACGCGGTGCAGATGTCGGCCCTCGCCGTGCTGCTCGCGGCGCTCATCGGCGGAACGCTACTTGGACTCATCGGCGCACTGATGGCGATCCCCGTCGCCGCTGCCATCAAGGCGATCACTGTCCCGGCGCTGCGAACCCGTCGGCAGGACAGCCTCACGACGACACACGAAACCCCCGGCCCAAGGTCATGACGTACTGGTGCCGTGTCCTACGTGGTGAGGCGGACGGTGACCCGGTACAGGGCGGGGAACGTGGAGTTGGATCGTGCCGGACGGACCGTGAGGGATCGCAATACCGCTGATCCCACCGGCAGGGGTACGGCCGCAGGGCGGCGGAACTCAGGACACACCTGATGAGACGCTGTTCGCGGCGATTGTCTACGTCCTGGTGAGCGGTTGCGCCTGGCGGGCGTTGCCGCCGTGCTTCGGGATTCGGGATATCGAAGTCGACCGCTCACCGCCGGTTCCTGATCTGGTCCAGAGCCGGCGTCTGGGGCCGCCTGCACGAGGCCGGCCTGCACCGTCTCGACGATGCCGGCCTCATCGATGTCACCCGTGTGACCGGATTTTGTGCTGCTCAAGCTTGGTGTGGGGATGGGGAGGGCGGGGTCCGGGCCCCCGGATGCGGCGCGCTGGAGATGTACAACGGCACGGGCGTCGGTGAGGCCGGAGGAGGTCAGAGAGTGCGGCCCGGAGTCGAGCACGGACTCACACCAGCCGCCCGGTGGCTCGTGTTCCTCAGTCGACCACTGTGTGTCCACAGCCCAGACCGGCAGCCCGTGTCCAGTCGAAGGAGCGGGTCGTGAGGACGCCGCAGGGTCCCGAGCCTGCCGCGTCGGCCACCCTCAAGAGAGACTGTGCTTGTTCCGGACCAGCGTTGCCTCTGGCACACCGGCCTGGATCATCGCTCCTTCCTGCGGTACTGGCCCGGTGTCATCCCGGTATGGACGCGGAACCGTCGGGTGAAGTGGCTCTGGTCGCTGTAGCCGACGGCGGCCGCGACCTCGGCCAGTGGCAGCTCAGTGGAACGAAGCAGGCGGGCGGCGTGGTCGACGCGGACGCGTTCGACGTATCGGACCGGCGTCTGGCCGGTCGCGTCGCGGAACGCGCGGGCGAAGTGGTGCCGGCTCAGGCCGGCGACGATGGCCAGGTCGTCCAGTGACAGGGCCGCTGCCGGGTTCTCGCGTATGTACTCGAGCGCGCGGTGGACACCGCGCGGGCTCAGGCCGGGTCCGGAGGTACGCGGCTCGTCGAGACCTGCGTAGCCGCGCAGCAGGTGCGCCGCCATCGCTGTTGCCAGGGATTCCACTATCAGCCGCTGTGCCGGGTGGTCGGGAGTGCGAAGTTCGGCAACCGCCAGTTCCCCGAGACCGGCGAGCACCGGGTCCGCGGCGCGCATCACGTTCGTGATGGTCACCCGTCCCGGCCGGGTCCGGTACACCTCGGCGGCCGCTGTGTCGATCAGTGCAGGAGGCAGGGCGAAGCGCACATGGGAGGGAAGCAGGCCGTCCCACGATGTCACCTCGCCCCGGGGGACGACGATCGAGTCTCCCGGTATGGAGGGCCCTTCGATCGCTTCTCCGCAGCGGTGCTGTCGCACGTGCGGGGAGAGCTCTCGGGAAGTGGTGACGACGATGTGGTCCCGTGGCATGGTCGTCACGTCGTCGGCCGCGAAGGCGCCGAACTGGTCCACCTCGAACTCCCCGGCCCACAGCCATCGTGACGACGTGGCCAGCAGGGGTGCGCACGCCAGTGGCCTTCGACCGGTTGTCTCATGGTCGGACTGCTCGTCCTTCTCGAACTCGCGCACCACATGCTCTCTGTCCACGCGCGTTGCCCGGCTGTCCGGCTTCGTCGAGAAATAGTAAGCCGTTGCTGCCGGGCACCGTCCGGCGGCCGACCACGACCGGGCGCAGGCCGCTGTCCGGGGGCGCCCCGGCGGACAACCCCGCGGGTGGTGCAGGCGCCTGGAACGTTGCCCGCACCGGCCTGTGGCACGCCCATCAGTCCCGGCCGCACGCGACTCTGTTCGAACGGACTCGCCGCCGTGCCACTCGCACCGCCCGATGACCTGGCGGGACGCGTCGCGGAGTCGCCGATGCCTAACCGCGCGACCTCGCGGGCGCTGTCCCAGCAGTCGCTGCCGATGACCACGGTCGTCGCCTCCGGCGGGGTCGGCGGCCGAACAGTTCGAACGCCAGGACCCGGCAGGGCATCAGGTACTCAGCCGAGAGTGCGCAGGTCGGTGACTGTGTACGACAGTTCGAATCGGAAGCCTGCGCCGGTCCGGACCGGCGCCAGGTCGTACAGTTCCTCGCCCGGGACGTCGGGGAACTCAAGTTCACTGGTGCCCGTCCATGCGTGCGCGACTCTCGGGTCGTCGAACAGGGCCATGACCAGTTCGTGGACGGCGGGCTTGTCCTGGTGCTCCGCGGCCAGTTGCGGGAAATGCCGCAGATTCACCGTGGGTCGGCCGGCCAGCGCTCTCGGGTCGGCCACGGGTTCGGTGAGGGTCACCAGCAGGTTGGCCAGGCGGTACCCGGCGGTGGAGACCGTGGCGGCGAACCTGCCGCCGGGCCCGAGCGCGGGGGCGGCCTGGTTGGGCACGGTGAACGTCCTGGTCTGGTGAACGCTGCCGATCTTCTTCGGGAAGCCCTGGATCCAGCCGCGGGCCAGAGCGTGGTCGTTGTCGACATAGATGTACGGGCACCAGGAGACCGGAGTGCCCTGCCAGTGGGCATCGAGCAGCACGAAGAACTCGCGGTACTGACTGCGGACGGGGTCCAGGTACTCGTCCTGCGATCCGGAGTACTGCCAGTCGATGAACAGGACGGTGCCGTGCCCGTTGGACGACGGGTCGGGGGTCAGGCCCTCGGGAAGGGCGGCCGCGGCGGCCGCGGGGTCGGTCCAGAACTCGGCCCCGACGACGGTGCCGGCGTAGTGCCACGGCGGCTTCGGCGCGAGGTTCGCAATTCCGCGCGGAGACAGCGGGACGGTGTAGCCCTGCAGCATCGGTCGATCTCCTCCTAGCTATGGGAACGTGGTCAACCCGCCGTCGGCTTCGGCGGTCGAGCGCCGGACGCTGATGACAGGCGGGATAGTCGTGGACGGAAGTTGAAGGGGCGTCACATAGCGCGCCTGGTGGATGCTGGCGACCGTTCGGCCTGCGGCCGAGAAGGCCGCTGGGCGCACGCCAGGTGCGCAGCGGCTGCGGGGTGCAACTCGTCAGGCACCCCCGGACAGGTCGCTCCGGGCTTCGGGCTTCGGGCTTCGTGGCGGCCGCACGCAGCCTGCAGCCCTTGTCAGGATGGCGTGCCCAGTGTGTGGTGGAAATCCCTCGTGGACGACATCGGCCTGAGTCCTCACGCCCGTGCCCTCGATCGACACGTCGGCCGGCCCTAGCGCGTTGCCGACCAGGAGCTTCGCGAAGGTGCCGCCGAAGCAGCGATCGATGGCGATCGCCGGGCCGGCGGCCCCCGGTCGTCATGGTGGGGCGGGCCGTGACCTAGCCCATGCCGGCTGCTGTGGCCCGGGGCTCACGGAGCGATGGTGTGCCGCTCTTGCCCGGGTCGAGGCCGAGGCCGCCTGCCGCGACGATCCCGCCCCGGCCGCTGCCGCCCGACCTGGTGCTTCCGGTCGGTCATGCCAACCACCTGCCCTGGACAGCAGACAACGACTGGTGAAGCATCCATGGCGTCATCCTGGCAACGTGGCCGTTGTGAGCGTGCCCAAGATCCAGCGGCGGGTTTGGGTACCCGCACCACGCTCTCCCCGCACCACGCTCTTTCCGGACCGAGGGGCTGACCCGTCTGTCGCCGAAGGACCGGGGCGGGGACCGCATGCTGGTGCCTCGCGCGCCACCGGTCGGCCAGGTTGTGCGCCTGCACCATCGCAGGCCACATCGTTGTGCCACCACCCACAAGGACCCCGGCCATGCTGAGGCTCGTCATCTCCGACGAGGCTTTGAGGACGGCAGGCGCGACCAACTGATCTCGCAGAACGATCCAGGTGCCGAGCGTGCCGATCCACTCGCCGCGCTGCGGGAGACCTCACCCGTACGACATCACCTCCGAGCCCCCCATAGATCCCGGACGTGCCCGTCCGGTCCTCGGCCCGCGGGGCCGTTCAGCGTGTTCGCATCGAGGGCTGTGCCGCCGCCTCCGGCTACCGGCACGCCATGAACACCGTCACGACCTCGAACCATGGGACATCAACTGGTTCCGCGGCGCCTCACCGTCGACCGCGCGATCCGGCCCACCGGGAAACGGGACATCCGGCCGCCGAAGCCATTGAACACCTGAGCGGCCCTTACCATCACTGAGAGGCACAGCATGCTGACAGATTGCCCGTCGCTGCCGTCGCGGCGAGAGGACACGGTGTGACTTCCGTCGCCCATGCGGTCGTCGCGCACTTGCAGGCAAGTGGCGTCCGCCGCGTGTACGGGCTGCCGGGCGAGTCGCTGAGCGGCTTCACCGATGCGCTGCGCCGCGCTGGTGACATTCGGTGGGTGCATGTCCGGCACGAGGAGACCGCGGCGTTGGCCGCAGCCGCCGAGGCGGCACTGACCGGGCAACTCGCCGTCTGCGCGGCCAGTTGCGGGCCCGGAAACACCCACCTGGTCAACGGCCTGTACGACGCGGCGCGCAGCCGCGTACCCGTTCTTGTGATCGCCGCGCACATCCCGAGCGAGGAGATAGGCAGCCAGTATTTCCAGGAGACGCACCCGCAGGAACTCTTCCGGGAGACCGCCGTCTACTGCGAACTGATCGGCAACGCTGCCCAACTGCCCCGGGTCCTGTCGATCGCCATGCGAACCGCGGTGAACAAGGAAGGGCCTGCCGTCGTGATCGTCCCGGGCGACATCCTGCTCGCCGACGCAGCGGACCGGGAGCCGGCGACACCCGTGCTCCGCTCGGCGTCCGTCATCCGACCAGTACACGATGAGCTGGCCGCTGCCGCGGCCACGCTGAACTCTGCGGGACGCGTCACGATCCTGGCCGGTGCCGGGTGCGCGGGGGCACACGGAGAACTCGTGGAGGCGGCGCGCGTTCTGAAGGCGCCGGTCGTCCACACGTTGCGCGGCAAGGAACACGTCGAGTACGACAATGCGTACGACGTGGGGATGACCGGTCTGCTCGGGTTCTCGTCGGGCTACCGCGCGATGGAGAGCTGCGACGCACTCCTCGTGCTCGGCGCCGATTTCCCCTACCGGGACTTCTATCCACCAGGTGTACCGGTCGTCCAGGTCGACATCCGCGGGGAGCAGATCGGCCGCCGGATTGCGGTCCGGCACTCACTGGCCGGGACCGTGAAGGACACCCTCTGCGCCCTGCTTCCGCTCCTGAGTACCAAAAGGAGCAGCCACCTGCGCCGGATGCGCGACCACTACGCCAGAACCCGGCGCGAACTCGCCCGCCTGGCCGCTGCCGACCACGACCGTGCGCCGCTCCACCCGCAGTGCGTCGCGACCACGGTCGACGAAGAGGCCAGCGGCGACGCCGTCTTCATCCCCGACGGCGGCTCGCCGATCATCTGGGCGGCCCGGCAGCTGAAGATGAACGGCAGACGCCGGCTCATCGGCTCGTTCAACCACGGGACGGTGGCCAACGCGATCCCGCATGCCATCGGCGCCCAGTCGGCCTGCCCCGGCCGCCAGGTGATCGCACTGTCAGGAGACGGCGGCATCGCCGTGCTGCTCGGCGACCTCATCACACTCCGCCAGCACGATCTCCCGGTCAAGATCGTCGTGTTCGACAACGAGGCGCTCGCCTTCGCCGAACAGGCGATGGCAGCAGACGACATCCCACCGTTCGGTACCAAGCTCTCGAACCCCGATTTCGCCGCGGTCGCCCGCGCCATGGGTATCCACGGCATTCGTGTCGAGCATCCGAGCGGGCTGCGCCCGGCCCTGCGTGAAGCGTTCGACCATCCGGGACCCGCCCTCGTCGACGTACGGACCGCCCAGCAGAAACTCTCCGTCCCGCCATACGTCACGCGCGGCCGGGGCAAAGGCAAGAGCCTGTTCGAGGGCCGTCTGATCCTCTCCGGACGTGGCGACGAACTCATGGATCCCGCCCAGGAGAACATCATGCACCGGGTACTTTCCTGAGCCCCGTACCGCACGGTCAACGGCGCGGCACGCGGAAACACGGTACCGTTCCCGCACCACCCGCACGGTGGGGCACCGTGCCCGACGCGGACCTGCGCAACGCCGTCGCCCCGCGTACCGTCGCGTTTGTCACCTGTGTTCTCCTCCTGTAGTTAGTTCTCCTTCATCCTGTCCTTCGTCGGCGCCTCGCATCAGCCGGCCCTCCACCGAACGCCGGTCGTGATCGCCGCCCCGGTCGGCATGGCCATCACGGTCGCGGCGCGGCTCGACACGCTGCTCGGCCACCCGCTGACGGCGACTGCTGTCACCGAAGCAGCACCAGCGGCACAGCGAGTCGGGTACCGGCGGGTCGCCGCGACGCTCGTGATCGGCCCGGCACCACGGACCGACACCGTGCCGGTCGCCGGCACAGGCGGTCCCGCCGTTGCCGAGGGCGTCTCGGACGTCCTGACCCGGGCCAGCACCGCCTTGTACCGGCAGCCCCACATCAACACCTCGTACCGCCACAGCCCGGCGACGGGCGCGGCCTCACCTCCTTACTACGCGGTGACCGGCTGAATCATCGACGACTACCTTGCAGCGTCAGTCCTCACGGTCGCCAAGGGTGCATGCCCGGAGACACTCCGCCGCCGCGGCATACGGATAAAGTCCATGGCCCTCTACGCGCCGCTGTCCGGCCTTGGCGGCGCCGTCATCCTCGACTCAGCACTCGGCGCCCTGCGCGGGTGTCACGATCATGCGGGACGTCGTCTACTTCCCCGACGCCGCAACCGAAACGCCCCTCCTCGTACTCACCCTGTGGGCCATCTGCGGCGTCCTCGTCGTGCTGGCCCTCGGACGCACCGGGCGGTCCGGCGAACCGGAACACCTGCCAGGGCTCTTCCCACTGCCGTGGACCGGACGCGGCGATCCGGCCACCGGCAGCGCGCCGCCGTACACCTGATCCGGTGCGGCAACCCAGTGCGGCACACCGGCAACACGCGAGGTCGACCAGAGTGTCGAACCGGTGATCGTCACGACAGCGCAGGCTGTCCGGCCAGTACGAGCGGGACGATGACGCACCGCCGGGTACCGTCGGCGACGGCGGGTGAGCCCGCCAACGGCAGGCAGGGAAGTCTCCGAACCGGACACAGCCGTGGGCGCCCGGCTTCTGCGACCTCGGCGGGCAGTACCCCAGGCGACAGACCTCGCTTTGAGATCGTTTCGGCGACCAGGTGAGCGGCGGCGAGCGGCAAGTCCCGCCCATCGAGGAACGGCGCCCCTCCGATGCCGCCCCTGCTTCCGGGCGGTGTCGGGAAGTTCAAGTTCTCCAGTCCGCGACACCGAGCGCCTCCCACGGCTGATACGCGATCCGGCTGCTGTGTTCCGCTGTGTTTCGCGAGCCGGTGCCGACCGAGAGCGCCCCCGTCCGATGCCGCGGCCAGGCCCAGGGCGGGAAGGTCCAGCCGGGAGCAATTACCGGCGAAGCGGAGCAGGACCGTTCTATAGCGGCACCTGCCTGGCTCCTTAGATTGGCCCGCGATCACGTCAACGGCCACAGAGCCGACTTCTGGAGAGGAACAGCGTGCACGACCTGTCCCGCCCCGTTGCCGAGTCCTCAACCGCCCGCCGGGTCCGCCGCATCATTCAGTGCCTTGACGCGGACATGGTCGCCCGGCAGGTGGCACCTGTGTTCCCGGCAGCTCCGGCCGGCCGCCTTGGCGACGACAGCGACCAGGCGGTCTCCTGGGAGAACCTGATCCGCCGGAGCGCCGAACTGATCAGCCACTGGATGGCGAGCGGAATCCAACCCGGCCAGTACACGCTGTCCGAGTTGTACGAGGCCGCCCGCGCCGTCGCCGGGAGCGGCCTGGCGGCCGAGGACGCCTTCCGTGTCTGTTCCGCGACGGCACGAGCCCTGTGGGGCGTCCTGCTGAGGTCCGTGCCGGCCGAGGACTGGGGCTGCCTTCCGCCGCACATGGATGTTCTGTGGGCTTTTCTGGACATTGCCTCAAGAACGATCAAGCGGGCCTTCGACGACCACCGAGAGCTGCTGTCCTCCAGCGACAACTACCGGGCGGGCACGCTGTTCGTCCGGATCTGTGACCGCTCTCCGGCCACGATCGAGGATCACGACCGGGCCGACCGGCTGGGGTTCAGGTTCGCCGAGTTCTACAGCCCGTTCGTGGTGGCGATGGTCGGTGGTTCGGCCGCCTCGCACTCCTACCTGGCGGCTCGGTTGCGCGCCACGGGGGCTCTCGCTTACGCCGAAGGACATCGCGTCGCCGGACTCACCGGCCCGGACTTCGACTGGCGCACCTTTCTGGACGGCCACTCGGTCAGCCTCGCCACGTATCCCCCGACCAGACAGGACAGTCTCGCGGAAGCCGTCAGCGAGCTGCATGACCTGGTCACGCTCGCGGCAAGATCGGGATATAGGGGCCAGATCCACCCGGAGGATTTCCTCGCCGAGATGTTCCTCACGAATTCCCCCCGACTGGCCGAGCGCATCCTGGAACGGGTCTTCGGCCGCCTGGAAGACCAGGACGACTCAGGGGTGTTGTCGGCGACTTTGACATGCCTCGCCGCCAACGTATTCGACCGGGCGGCGACAGCCTCCGCCCTACCCGTCCACCGCAACACCCTGCTGTACCGCATCAACCGGATAGAGAAACTGTCCGGCCTTGACCTCGACCGACATACCCACCGCGAACTGGTCCGGCTCGCCGCCATCTGGAAGGACGGCCGCATCAGCCAGTTCGGGTAGGAATCGTGGCCGCGCGCATAAATGGGGAAGCGAACTTGCGAGGCTCCGTCGGATGCCTATGCGCACAACGTCCCTACCCTAGCCAAAGAGCTCCTGGCAAGATCATGCTGCTGACGACTCGGTGCGCCCCGAGGACGTCTCCAGCTGCGAGAACCGGTTTGCACCAGGCGTTGTCAAGGGCATCAGGCACAGTGGATCGTATGAACTTGGTGACCGCGCACGACTACGCCTGGATCCGCACCTCGCCGCTCTTCCGCCATGCTATGGAGAGCTGATACGCCCCTCCCCTCGTAGCGTGAGGACCGCGACTGCAGGGGAAGTTGGAAATCATCGCGGAGAATCGACGAAAATCCGATTCGGAGTTCCGCGACCAGTCGCCCCGAAGGCATCTTGCACGCTAGGCGCAACACACATATCACAATCATGAATCATAGACCTGCCAAATCTGAAAGGTTGGGGGTAGGATGTCGCACTCAATGACTGTCAAGGCAATGGCCACATTTGCCACTTTGGCCTCGTCGCTCATTCTTTCGTCGTCGCCGTCTTTTGCCAGCGAGTGCTACGGCGGATGCCATGACCTCGATAACATCCCGAATTCCGCCGTCGAGGTGGTGGCGACCGCGCACAACATGCACGCCGACCTCGTCACCGAGCAGCGGTAGTCGGCCCCGTTGCACCAGGTGAGCTGGCCACTGATACGGCAGCCGTGGATTGGTTTATCCGGGCTCTCGTTGCTGCTGTTCAGCGGCTTGAGTGGGGTGGCTGCGGGAACGAGGGTGGCTGCCTTGATCGTGACGTGGTGTGACGCAACATCAGAACGAGGCGGCCGCTTCGGTCAGGGCGGTTGCAAGTTCCGGGGGCGTGCGGTTGGTCGGGTTGTGACCGGGTGGGGCACATGACAGAGCAGGCGGGGGCTTCGTGATCATTGTGGTGTCTAAAGACCGTGTCCTACGTGGTGAGGCGGACGTTGACCCGGTATGGGGCGGGGAACGTGGCGCTGGATCGTGCCGGACGGACTCTGGGAGATCGCCGAGCCGCTGATTCCGGAGCAACGGACACGGCCGCAGGGCGGCGGGACGGCCAATGCGCCTGATGAGGCGCTGTTCGCGGCCATCATCTACGTGCTGGTCAGCGGCTGCGCGTGGCGAGCCCTGCCGCCCTGCTTCGGCGTCTCGAAGTCCACCGCCCACCGCCGCTTCCTGATCTGGTCCAGAGCCGGCGTCTGGGGCCGCCTGCACGAAGCGGTCCTGCACCGCCTCGACGACGCCGGCCTCATCGACGTCACCCGCGTCGTCCTGGACACCGCCCACGTCAGGGCTAAAAAAGGGGCGAACACACAGGTCCGAGCCCCGTGGACCGCGGCAAACCGGGTTCCAAGATGCACATCCTGTCGGACGCGAACGGACTGCCCCTCCTCGTCGGCCTCTCGGCCGGCAACACCCACGACAGCGAAGGGCTGAAGCCCATGGTGGCGGGTCACCAATCGAGACACGACCCTCATCGCGGCCGCTACTTCAAGCCCCAGCGCCTGCACGCGGACAAGGCGTATGACCGGTCCGATCTGCGGAAATGGTTACGCGGCAAGCGCATTGGAGTCCGGATCGCCCGCAGAGGCATCGAGTCCAGCGAACGATTGTGCCGTCGCAGGTGGGTGATCGAGAGGACGATGTCGTGGCTGTCCGGCTACCGCAGACTCAGCCCCCGTTACGAGCGTCATCCCCGCAACTACCTGGCATTTCTCGGGCTCGCCGCGGCTATCTGCTGCTACAAGCGCCTCGTCCGCCTCACCACGTAGGACACGGTCTAAGCCCAATGATCACGAGGTGGCCCGTGCCTGCCGCTGTGTCTTCTCCCATTCCCGCCGTACTGATGAAGCTGAGGCCGCTGGACACCGACCGGTTCGCCGACCTGCGCCCCTGCTTCGACTCGGCGCCCGACCCGCACACGGCGGGGCCTGTGGTACTCACTCACAGCGATCCTGGTGGTGTGTTCCTGCGCGGTCGTCTCGGGAGCGAGGAGCACCGATGAACTCGTCGAGTGGGGCGGCGTGCTTCGAACGCGCTCCTTTACAGTGATCGGGATCCGCCGCCACCTGCTCAGATGACGGCGCGCGACGGCGCTGGCCACGACCGGCGGTGTGCTGGGGGCTGTTGACGGTGACGCCCTGGACCGGGCGGTCAGCGCCTACCTGGCCGACCGGCACCGCACCGCCACCGACCCCGCCCAGACACCACTGCCCTCCGGGTCCGGGTGGGCGCGCGATCGCGGTCGACGGCGAAGCACTCGAGATGGCCGTCCAGAACTTGCGTCGGCGTACCGGAACGAGCCGGGAACGTCGGCCGGTCTGCCTGACTGACAGAGTCGACGGCAAGAAGCGTCCAAACACCGCATGATGCCTCTAGATCGTCTCCGGAGAGCGTCCTACTTTCGGGAGTCACTTCAGTAGATCGGTATGCCGCACCGAACGGGTGACGATGAACGATTTGACTACCGCCGCGTTGTGCCGCGAGCTTCTCCGCGACCTCGACCGGCTGGCCGAGAAGACCGTTGACCGGGTCCGGGCCGAGGTCCCGGCATTTCGTGTCCGTGTCTCCCGTCAGGAGCACTGGGAATCAGCCCGGCAATGCCTGGCCGCTGCACTCGCGCACATCGGCGGCTGGTCTCAGGGCTCCGCACAAGCACCGACAACCATGACCACCCCTCGGATCGCGCAAGGGTTTGCCCTCGCAGACCTGTTGCGGGCGCTCCGGCTCGGCGCCACCGTCGTCTGGGGCGAGTTGGCCGCCCTCGCCGGCACCAGCCCGGCGTCGCAGTCCGTTTTATTGGCTGCCACATGTCGGTGCTGGGAACTGCTGGACGTGTACTCGCGCGCGGTGGAGCAGGCATACGGCGAATCCGCCCGCATGGCCGCCAGCCGTCGCGACGGCAACCGGGCCTGCCTGCTTGACACGGTGATCTCGGGCGATCCGAGGCTGTCGGCCTTCTGGGACGCCGCATCCGCGCTCGACCTCCCGCGGTCGGCCCGTTTCGTCGTTGCGCAACTGACTGTCGCGACCGATCCCGAGCGGACCATTCGTACGCTTCGGGCGGTCGAGTCGGCATGGTTCCAGCCCGGGGCGACCGGGTGGACGGGGTTGATCGCCCTTCGCGCAGCCGTCGATCCCGAGGCCCTGACCGCGGTGTTGGCCAAGCTGGCCGCCACGGCCGGCCTGAGCAGCGAGTTCACCACCATTTCCGATACGCCGCAGGCGCGCGGCGAGGCCCGGGTGGCCGCGGCGGCGGCCGGACCGTCCCGGCCGCTGGTGCGCTACGATCTCGACCGCGTCGCCGTCATGGTGGCAAGCGCCCCCGAAGCGGCCGCGGTATCCATGCGGGCTACTCTCGGCCCCGTCCTCGCGTTGCCGCCGGAAAGGGCCGACCCGATCATCGGGACGGTACGGCAATGGCTTGCCAGTAACCAGTCCACTGCGGTGACAGCCGCAATGATGCAATGCCACCGCAATACGGTCATCTATCGCCTGCGGCGTTTCCAGGAGCTGTCCGGACATCTCTTCTCCGACAGGGCCTGGCTCACCCAGGTCATCCTGGCCCTCGAAGCGCACGCCCAGGCTCTCGTCTGACCGACGCGACGCCCCAGTTGATGGCGTCGAAGAACGCCCGGTTGTCGACCGAGACGACATGAGTGTCCGTCTTGACCTGGCCGATGCCAACTGGACCTGCTCAAGCCGCTACCGGCCGCAAGCGCCGGATGCCCGCCCTCTGCGAGCCTGCCGACCCGTCCCCGGCTCCCGCTGGGGGCCGGAGAGCAGGAGGCGGATGGCCTACGACAGCATCAGTGCCGCGTCCCAGGCCAGTTTCTCGGTGACCGGACCAGCTCCACGAAGCGCGAGGGCAACACCGGCCGCGCCTTCGAGAAAGCCTGCCCGATCCGGCGGCGTGGTCCGTACCCCGAAGCGGCTGCCGAAATCGGCGAAGGTGCCGAGGTGGTCGTGAAGCCCCGACGTCCGGAAGCTCACGGGTGAGGCGGCGTCCCGCGCAACGAGGTTGACGATGTGCAGGACGCCTGCTGATCCGTGACACAGGGACGGGTCCCGGATTCCGGTCGTCTCCCACGGGCGGGACAGGGCCGCACCGAGTGTCGTCAACCCTGCGTGCTCCCAAGCAGGTTCGCCGTACGCGTGGGCGGCCAGTTGTAACGCTCTGGCGATACCGGGAGCCCCATAGCACCAGGCCACGCGGCTCGGCGACAACTCGTGGACGGATCCGCGTTCCTCACACTCAAGCGGGATCACGGTGGGCCAGAACGGCCCGTAGTCGTCCTCGCCGCGCCGGTTCAGCAACCACTCGGCGATCCGCGCGGCCGCGGCACGTTGCCCCGCGACCTCGACGCCGCGCAGCGAGGAGAGGGCCAGTAGCGCCAAGGGACCCGCTATGCCGTGTGCCAGGCCCGGGTTGAGATGCCCGCGCGGCGCCGCCACCGGGTCGGCCAGGACAGCCGGCTCAGGAGTCCACCACCCGGGCACGGCCCGGTCGGCCGGCGTTACCGGCTCCGTGAGCCGCACCAGGTAACGCAACGTGTGCTCCAGCGTCGGGCGCCGGGCTGGGTCCGCGAGCAGTAGCCGCGCGAGTCCGGCCAGTCCGTAGCAGACGTCGAAGTGGCGCATCGGAACGCCGGCGCGGCCCGCGGCCAGCCGCTCGTCCTCGCTTTCCAGCAGCCTTTGGGCGGCCCGGACGGTCGCGTCGCCGGCCGAGCGGAGCAGCTTCGCATAGTCGCCGGGAGCCCGGGCGGCCAGGAAGCCGGCGAGCCCTACCGAGGGGAGCCCGAGCAACAGGCCGCCGTCGGCGCGCGGCCTGGCCTGGACGGCACGAACTATCAGCCGGTGTGCGATTTCCCGGCCTATCGGGTCGCCGCTCCCGGCGAACACCAGCGCGACTCCGCTGTATCCGTCGAAGAGCGAAGCGGACTGGACCGTCCGGCCAGGTGCGGACACGGTGAAGTCCGTCTCGGCCAGGCAGGCACAGATGTGCTCGCCCCAGGCGGAGTCCGTCCGGCCGGGGGAAGGACTGTGCTTCGAGGGCCGGGTCATCGGGCTGCCGCGGCGCGGGCTCGCTGCGCGCGGAGCGCACCGGCGGCAATCGCACGGGCGAGGTGCTCGGCGTCCGGATCGGTTCCGAGCCGGCGGTTGCAGTGCATGTGGAGCAGGGCGGCAAGCGCGGTGTCGCGGTCTTCGAGGGCCAGCCGATGCCCGAACTCGGTGAGGCAGCAGGCCCATTCCTGTGCGACCGCGTCGGCGGGTGAGGGCTCGCCGAGGTGGATCGTGGCCAGCGCCGCGGCCCGATACGGTGCGAACAGACGACGCGCGGCGTGATCGTCCGGGACGTGTGACAGCAGCCATTGCTCGCCATCGGCGCGGAAATGCCGAACGAGCGCGACAAGATCACGCGCGACCGAAACAGCGTCGTCGGTACCGCGCAGGCGCTGCAGCACCAGCAGGCTGTCCGCGGTGAAGACGCGTTCGGCGAGCGACATCAGCGCCGGACCGCCGTAGCGCCCGGCCTCGGGATCGTAGGGCTCCAGGGTCATCGGGCCGGCCAGGCCGGCCGTCATCAGCCGAGCGTTCAGGTCGTGCAAAGACGGCAACTGGTCCGGGGCGTGCAGCCGGATGCGCAACTCGGGCCGGCCCAGCGAATCGGTGTAGCGAACGAAGAACCATCGGTCGGCGCCCACGGCCGCGGCCCAGGGCAGCAGATGGTCTCGGAGGACCGCCCGTTGTCGTGGGACATCGCACGGGATCCGTGCATACAGCCACTCTCCGCCCGGCAGCGCGGATGAGACTTCGGCGGCCAGCGGAGTGCGGGAAAGACCCGGTCGTGGGGGGCGTCGGGCGCGCAGCGACAGGACCAGCTCGCTCTCGAACGCGCCGCCCGGCCCGCGCAGCCAGCCCTCGGTGAGGTCGGGCATCGGTTCGGCGTACACGTCCACGGTCCCGGAACGGACCGCCGAGCGCAGCAGGCCACGGTGGACCGGCGAGTCCAGGTCGAGCCCGATGCGATGGTCGGCGTGTGTGAGCCGTACGTGCCGAGGCACCCGCAACCGCGACCGCCATGCGGCGATCGCGTCGTCGTCGCCCACGTCCTCGGTGCGGGCACGCCACCGGGCCGGGCTCAGCACCGTACGGCCGTAGCGCACCGCCGGCAGGAACGGCGCTTCCGAAAGACTGCCCCAACTCCAGCCCTTGAAGGTGTGCACACCCATCAGCGTGACGTCGCGCAGCAGCCGGACGACGCGTGGCGCATGCCCCTCCGTGTTGAGCACATGCGGTATGACGGGATCGATCTCCCGGCCCAGCCGCAGCGAGTACAGGCGCAGCCGCTCGGCGTCGGCGACCAGCGCGACATCCGCCAGTCGCACGTCGCCCGGCGACGTGGGCGGCAGTCCGAGCGGCAGGCCCATGGCCAGCGTCCGTTCCGATTGCAGCAGGTTGCCGTAGCGCGCGGGAGCCACCGCATGGACGAGTTCGACCCCGTCCTCAGGCAGGAGGGCCCGCAGGGCGTCGCCGAAGCCGGGCAGGTGAGCGAACCGTCCCAGGGAGGCGCCTGCCTGCTGGGACCCGGTCAGCGGGGAGACGATCAACTCGAAGTCGCCGCCGTCCCGGGCGACGAGCGTGCAGAAGAAGTCGATGGACCGGGGTGGGACACCCGCGGGCCGATGCAGGCGGTCGACTGTGCCATCGTCCAGGACCACGTCCCGACCGTCGTGCAGGAGTGACTCGACCAGCAGCCGCGACAGCTCGGCGCGGCGGTCCACGTCGTCGGCCTCGGGCTTGGCGAAACGGGCGTCGTAACCTTCGGGAAAGCCGAGCCCGGTGTCCGGATCGATCACCCGGAGCAACGGGACAGCCCGGCCCGAACCGTATCGGTCGAGGAAGCGTGCGTGGAAGTTTGCCATCGCTCGCGACCGCGACGTGTGTGGCGCGGCCACGCGCTGCAGAACACTGGCTGCGAGCTCGGCCTCACGCGCGACTTCGTACGGAAGCGTCACGTCGAGATCAAGGGCGAGATCGACCTGGACGGCCTCGTGGTCACCGGCGAGCCGCCGGACCTCGGCGAGCGTGGCCGGTGACGGAGCGTCCGCGTAGGACTCGAAGGCATCCCGAGCAGCCTTGACGAGTTCATGGTCGGGCAGTTCCTCCAGCGATCGTGCGCGACGAAGCGAGGTCAGCAGGAAGCCCGCACCGACCAGGTCGCCGATCAGACCGATGAGACGTTCGCGTGGCGCCCCCGGGAATTCCGCGAGCAGGCGTTCGGTCAGCGAGGCGACGCCCACGGGTTCCGCGGTGTGCGCCAGGACCGCCACAACCAAGGGAGTAAGCCGCACAGTGCGCCGGACCACACGCGAACCGCCCGTCCCGAAAGGCTGCACGGCAAGGCCGCCCTCCCTGTACACCAGGTCGTCCGCCACCACTGTGCACTGCTCCAGAAGGCCGAGGTCGCTCTCGAGCTCGGTGACGAGTGCGGCCAGCCAACCGTGGTCGATGCGGACGTGACGCTGGTGCCCGCCACCCAGTCTGACGGCCGGCTCCGCACCGAACGACCCCAGGGCCACGCCGGCCATCAAGCCGAACGGCGTGGCCCGCCCGGCCATCCGAAGGAGGTAGCGAGTCAGCGACTCACGTGCCCGATCAGCGCGTCGCGCCGACAGGTCCCTGGTCAGCGCCTGGCCCAGAGACGGGCTCGCCAGGTCGACCGCCTCGACGAACGGCGCCGGAAGATCCCGTACGTCCACCGGTGCGGTCCTGGTACGAGCGGCCTCGTGGCGAGGCAGAGCGGCGGCCCTGACGACGAACTGCCCGGTACAGGTGAAAACGACATTCACGAAGATCCTCAGGGTCGAGGTCGGCCGGGTGGTGTCCTCAGGCCCGGCTGGGCGGCGCGGTCAGCAGTTGGCGCGGCATGTCACCAAAGTGGGCAGGGCTTCGTCGTCCGCTGCGATCGACCCGCTCTCCATTTCCTCGATCTCCACGTCGAACAGCGCGTTCAGTTCCTCTACCGGCATGGCAGGAGCTCCTTCAGGTAACTCGGTCTCGTCGATCGGGCTCTGGCCGGCCGGGATGCGGTGCGCACCCCGGCCGGCCAGGGAAGTCAGCAGATCGTGAACGTCGTCGGGCATCGCAGCGTGATGAAGCCCTCCTCCCCTTCGGTGGGTGCGGTCTCCATTTCCTCGATGTCCACGTCGAACAAGGCTTCCAGTTCCGCGACCGGCATGGTGAAGCTCCTCTTTGCGGTGGTTGGGATGATCTCCACTATGTGGATCGGGCCAGCCGGTGACCATGTGCCGCCGCACAAGATCCAGGCACGTCTTCGCGCGGACTGGCCGCGGCGACGCGAGGCAGGCCGCCGAAAGGGCGGTTTCAACCGAGCCATCCAAACGACCGGCTCGATGCCCTCGTACAGCACAGGCGTGATCGCGGACTGCCATCCCGACGAGCGGCTTTCCCCTCCACCAACGCGTCCGGGAAACCATCCGCAAGTCCCGCGGTGACGATGCCATGCGCTACCGCTACCCCTGGGGCATCCAGCACCTGACCATCTCGTACGACCGCAGGGAAGCCTCATCCGCCGCGTACAACTCAGTCACGCCGAACGGGACGTCGATTCCGTCCACCTCGTCAACGTCACCGCACGCAGGAAGCAAAGACCATCACGTGGGAGAGCTTGGCCGAGATCCCCCTCGGGACGGCGCACCGGTCACCGACATCCGGGCGCCCGGCATGAACTCGACCATGGAGCGCTGCGTGCAGACCTGCCGCCGCGAGATCATCGCCCGACCTCGATCTGGAACCGGGCCCACCTGCTCGGCGAGTTCGAGTCCACCCGCAACCAGCACCGGCCTCACCTCACCGTACACAGCGCAGCTCCCCCTATACGCCTCCGGAAGTTGACCCGTCACCTCCTCAATCGAACGCCAAGCATCAGTCGACAAATAGAACCTGGTCTCACCAAAGCAATCTTGAATCAAAGGTCTGGCGTCTGCTCCATGGTGTTGTACATCAGCTGATTCGCCGTCTGAGACATGGAGACAAAATACTCTGGAAGATTTCCGGCCGCTCCGTACACCGATGCGATCAAGTGCCCTCTCGCAGGTTCCGTGAACAAGTTGCCGAACCCATCAGGATCCACCGATGGATCCACCCGTCCGGTTCGAATATCACTCTTTGTCAGCAGAGCCACGCCCCCCGGTGGCGCGGCATCCTTCCCGCCGAATCGGCCGTGGCGATCCCCGTCGATCCGGACTCCACCACCGAACCACTGCCCCTCAAGCTCGACGCCGGTACTGCGCCGGAAAACTACGACACCGGCGACCACGTCAACCTCACCGCCAACGGCTACCTCGCAGCCACAGGCACTCTCGACCTGACAGCCCTCGGACCCGACAACTGACAAAGAGAGACGCGGCGGGGTGCCCGGACATAGACCGCCCGGACACCCTGCCCCCGCACAAGGGCGCAGTGACGCCCAACCACCGCTCCCTGCCCACGCTCGGGTACTTCGTCGAGTCCACCGGTCGCATTCGGGACAATTGAAAGGAGCGCCCGTTATGCGTTGCACCGGAGTAGTCGCTACGGCCGTCGCAGCACTGACTCTCCTGCCACTCTCGGCCACGAGGTGCGACCGGAGCACATGGTCGGCGGACCTTCTTCACCACGCCGCCACGATCATCCCCCTGCCCCCTCTGGGGAGAATCTGGGGAGTATGAGCGGCGCCATGGAGCGCGTGGGGAGAATCGACTACGTAACCGGGCGAGCGTGTGAAAGGCCCAGAAAGACGGATCGACCCAGGCCAGAGAGGTTCCCAGCAATATCACCGCAGGTCAGCGCTACCAGGTAGACAACTTCAAGAAGATCTCGAGCTGGGCGGCGATTCTGTTTGCTCCCACACTCGTCGGGACTATTTACGGCATGAACTTCCGGGAGATGCCCGAGCTGCACTGGGGGTTCGGATACCCCTTCGCGATCGGCTTGATGGGGGTTGTATGTGCCAGTTTGTACGTGATTTTCAAGCGGCGGGACTGGCTTTAGCGGGAGCACTCGCCCGCGCGGAGCTTCCGCTGTTTGCTCTCGCACCTCCCCAAAGCGGGGCCCCGACCGGCTCTGGGGAGCCTCTGGGGAGAATCGAATACCACTCCCACCGCGCAGGGCGCGTGGATCCGTACACCGAACTTGACTGCCTGGACCATCGCCGGACGGGTAAAGGATCTCGCGTTCGACCAGCCGCTTGAGCTTCAGCCGGACGCTGTTGACGTTGCTGGGCGCGATCTCCAGATCCATCCCCTCGCAGACCGCCCGTGCCCGCAGCGGAGCCTCGGCCGCGGCGAACTCCGCAATGATCTGCCGGAAGGCCGCGGTCCAACAGCCTCGTGGCCGGCGGCGTCGGCGGGGACGGATCAGGCTGCCCGCCGAAGCGCAGTTCGCGGTACGGATTGTCGACGATCACGTAGAAGCCGTACCGCTCGGCGAGCTCAGTGCCTGTCCCTTCGGTGCCGAGAGGCCACGGGCCAGGGCCGTCAGCCCGCTCCGTTCCTCATCAGGGCCTGCGGTCATGCGTTGCCTCCAGGTCCTGAGAGGAGTCGTTCGGCTCGTCGCGCGAACAGGTGCGCTCCACGTGCGGTGGAGTGCGTGTGGGCCCGTTGGGCGGCGGCCCGGACCGCGGTGAGGGGGGCACCGCGGGCCTGCAACAGGCGCGCCTTCAGCAGCAGGAGCAGCCCTTCGGCATAACGCTGGCCGTAGTCCCAGATTGCCTGGTCGGCTCGGTCGAGGGCGGCTTCGGCCCGGTCGGGCGATCCGGCTGCCAGCCACATCTCGGCGATCAGTGCGTAGTGGTAGGTGATACCCCATTGCGGCGGATCGAGCAGGTGGGCGGCCAGGAGCTCCTCGGCCTCGGCCGCGGCGCCGGCCGGATCCTCGCCGGTGAGGGCCCGCGCCCAGCACCAGTTCTGCCGGATGTAGTGGTCCCTCTGGGTGCGGAGACGGTCGAGGCCTGCGGCGGCCCACCGTTCACCGGCTCGCCGTGCCGTTTCGGCGTCCCCGGCCATGGAAGCGATCATGGTCGTGTAGTAGACCCGGACCGTGGCCGCGTACGGGTCCCCCGGGGTGTCCCAGGTGTTGACGAAGGCCAGCGCCGCGTCGACGTCACCGTGCAGGGCGGTCATGACCGCCCGCATGAAGGGCCCTTCCCTGATGGTGCTGCCGTCCCGCCGGAGCGGCGTCTCCTCGTCCGGGCGACGGTGCCGGCGGCAGCGGTGACATCCGCCTCGGTGAAGGACCGGTACGCCTCACCGATGTTGCCGACGTCCCACTGATGCATGCCCCAGGCCAGCTGACCGTAGCGCTGCACGACCGGATCGGAAGAAACCTGACCGAGCTCGTGCATGCGGCGGGACAACTGCCCGCGGCCGCTCTTGATGGAGGTGTGGGCACCGATCAGGCGGATGAAGAGGAAGTCGGCGGCCTCCGCCTCCCGGCCGAGGGTGCGGGCCAGGTATTCGGCGCGCTCCAGCAGATCGAAGGTCGAGGCGTCGTACCCTGCCTCTCGTCTGACGACGATGGCGAGCAGCGTGAGGGCGGAGAACTCCAGCTCCATGAGCCCTGAAGCCCGGGTGACCTGTACGGCGGAGCGCAGCTGCCGGTTGGCGGACTCGAAGGCGAGTTTGGCCGCCGCGCGGCGCCCGGCGCGGAT
>NZ_JBEYVI010000018.1:0-191587 GCF_040643955.1 Streptomyces sp. NPDC047061 | reverse complement strand
CGGCCCCCCCCCTCGTCGCCGGGGGGCGCCCTTCCCTGTCGTACGACCGGACGTCAGCTGCTGGAGCCGCGGCCGAGCTCCCACAGCTGGAGGCTGGCGGAGGAGTTCAGGGCGTAGGCGACGCCCGTGATGTCGTCGCGGGCGGCGACGTACTGCTTGCCCTGCCACAGCGGGAGCAGCGGGACGTCGGCGGCGACGTCGTCCTGGATCTCGGTGAGGCTGCTGGTGGCGCTCGCGCGGTCGGCCTCGCGGCGGGACGCCGGGATCAGCGTGTTGATGATCCGGTTGTTGACGTAGGGCGACTTCAGGAAGTTGTCCTTGTCGAGGAAGGGCGCGAGGAAGTTGTCGGCGTCCGGGAAGTCGGGGAACCAGCCCATGCCGTAGACGTCGTAGTCGCCCTTGCGCTCGTTGGTCTGGTAGCTCGACCAGGCGGTGCCCTCGATGCTGACGTCGAACAGGCCGCTGCCGTTGAGCTGCTGCTTGAGGACCTCGAACTCCTGCTTGGTGGCCGGACCGTAGTGGTCGGTCGTGTAGTGCAGCGTGAGCTTCACCGGGGTGGTGATGTTCGCAGCGGTCAGCAGGCTCTTGGCCTTGGAGACGCTGGGGTCGCCGTACTTGTTGAAGAAGGAGTTGGAGTGGCCGGTGATGGAGGCCGGGACCAGCGAGTACAGCGGCTCGGCCTGGGAGCCGTACACCTTGGCGACGAGGTCGTCGCGGTTGATGAGCTGGGCCATGGCCTGGCGGACGGCCTTGGACTTGACCGAGGGCGCGTCGGTGTTGAAGCCGAGGTAGCGGATCTCCAGACCGGACATCTCGACGAGGTCGACGTTCTTGTCGGTGCCGGCGTCGAGCTTCTTGATCTGGGCCGGCGACATGGTGCGGGTCATCACGTCGATGTCGCCCTTGTCGATCGCCTCGCCCATGGCGTCGGCGTCCTTGTACGAGCGCATGACGACCTGCTCGTTGTTCACCTTCAAGCTGCCCTTGTAGTTCGGGTTCTTGGTGAAGGTGGCGGAGACGATCGCGTCGTCCTTGACATCGGCCTTGAAGGTGTAGGGGCCTGAGCCGTCGATGGAGAAGCCGTCGCGGAGCTTGTCCTTCTCGTAGTCCTTCGGGTTCAGGATGCCCGCGACCGGAGTGGACAGCTTGTACGGGAAGGTGGCGTCGGCCGTCTTGAGGTGGAAGATCACCTCGCGGTCGCCCTGGGTCTCGATGGTGTCGATGTTCGTGAGCAGGCCGTAGACGCCACTGTCCGACTTGATGCGCAGGGCCCGCTCGATGGACCACTTGACGTCGTCGGCGGTGACGGCGTTGCCGTCGGAGAACTTCAGGCCGTCACGCAGCTTGCAGGCATAGCGCTCGCTGCCGCTGTCGGTGAAGGAACAGCTCTCGGCCGCGTCGGGGACCGGGTCACCCTCGCCCTTGGGCTGGGACATGAGGGTCTGCACGGTCTGGCGCAGGATGTTCCAGCCGCCGACGTCGTAGGAGTACGCGGGGTCGACCGGCGCCGGAGCGTCCTTCGTGGCGGTGAACTGGTCAGTGGTGCCTACGACGATCGCGTCGCTGCTGCTGCTCCCGCTGCCGGATCCACCGCACGCGGCGAGCACCGGAGCGAGCAGGCCGACCACGGCCGGCAGCACCAAAGTCTTGCGGTTCATGCTCGAAGTTCTCCAGAGCTGTTCGTGTCCGTGTATACCGCATGCGTGGGGTGTCGAAGCGGGCCACGGGGGTTACGGCGATGTTCTCGCGACGAGATTAGTCGGCGCCCGCAGGAGGGTTGGCAGCGGCGTGAGTTGAGGTCCCATCACGCAGGGGAACCGGTTGTGGACACACCGAAAACCCTTCGGCGGCAGGATTAGTGCAGCGTCTCCCCAATCGGGACACAAGGTCACCCCGTTTCCCCCCGAACGGGGGCGGGCTGCACAATCGGGCAACGTTGTCGAGCGTCTGGCACGTGGGGAACCTCACACGCGCATTTCTGTGATGGGGTATCGGAATTCAGCCGGTTGAACAGTTGCGAATTCTGTTGAATGACCGGTGCCGGGATTTCGCCCAATGGTCTTTGCACGCTGGGTGAACGCCCGGCGCATTTCCGTCATCAGCCGGCCCTCAGACCGCCATCAGTCCCCGCAGAAAAGCCAGGTCGACCTCTTCCAGGGAGGTCACCACGGTCCGCCGATCGGCGGGGGCGATCGGCGCGACCGACGGGACGGCGACCACCTGGCAGCCGGCCGCCTCGGCCGCGGCGACACCGGTCGCGGTGTCCTCGACGACCGCACATCTGGCCGGATCCACCCCCAGTCCGGCGGCGGCGAGCAGATACGGGTCCGGGTAGGGCTTGGTGCGCGAGACCTCGTCGCCGGCGACCGACAGGCTGAAGTGCTGGGGGCCCAGCGAGATCAGGACCCGGTCGATGATGCGCCGGTGCGAGGCGGAGACCAGGGCGGTGGGGATCTGCTGCTCGTACAGCTCGGCCAGCAGCCGCTGTGCGCCCGGCATCAGCGGCAGGGCGGAGCCGATGCGCTCCTCGAAACCGTCGTTGAGCAGCACGCTGAGCTCGGCGAGCGTGATGGCGGCGCCGGTGGCCTCGATGAGGAACCCGGCGCTGCGGGTCATGGGGCCGCCGACCACGACATGGCGCCAGGAGTCGTCGAGGGTGTGGCCGAGGCGGGCGAAGATCTCGACCTCGACGTCCCACCAGAAGCCCTCGGTGTCCACCAGGGTGCCGTCCATGTCGAGGAGCACCGCCTGGAGGGCGGAGCCTTCCGCCGTACGGGTTCCGAGCGCGGGGACCGTACTGGTCATCCACGTACCTCCTTGAGGGACGACCAGGCCGGTTCCCGCGCGGGGAACCGGCCTGCTGTGGACCGACCAGTGTACGACTTATCCGATCAGTGTGCTCTGTGGGACACGTCTCGGTGCCGGCGCGGCGCTCAGCGTGCGTTGAAGTACTTCGCCTCCGGGTGGTGGATCACGATCGCGTCCGTGGACTGCTCGGGGTGCAGCTGGAACTCCTCGGACAGGTGGACGCCGATGCGCTCGGGCCGGAGCAGTTCGGCGATCTTGGCGCGGTCCTCCAGGTTCGGGCAGGCGCCGTAGCCGAGGGAGAAGCGGGCTCCCCGGTACTTCAGGGCGAACATGTCCTCGATGTCGCCGGGGTCCTCGCCGGCGAAGCCCAGTTCGGAGCGCACGCGCGCGTGCCAGTACTCGGCGAGGGCCTCGGCCAGCTGGACGGACAGGCCGTGCAGTTCGAGGTAGTCGCGGTAGGAGTTGGACTCGAAGAGCCTGGCGGTCTGCTCGCCGATGCGGGAGCCGACGGTGACGACCTGGAGGCCGACCACGTCCGTCTCCCCCGACTCCTCCGGGCGGAAGAAGTCGGCGAGGCACAGCCGGCGGCCCCGGCGCTGGCGGGGGAAGGTGAACCGGGTGCGCTCGTTGCCCTGTTCGTCCAGGATGATCAGGTCGTCGTCCTTGGAGACGCACGGGAAGTAGCCGTAGACCACGGCCGCTTCCAGCAGGTTCTCCGTCTGGAGCTGGTCGAGGAGGCCGCGCAGCCGGGGACGGCCCTCGGTCTCGACGAGCTCCTCGTAGGAGGGTCCCTCGCCGGTGCGGGCCTGCTTGAGGCCCCACTGCCCCTTGAAGAGGGCACCCTCGTCGAGCCAGCTCGCGTACTCCTTGAGCTGGATGCCCTTGATGACACGGGTGTCCCAGAACGGCGGGGCGGGCACCGGGTTGTCGACGGCGACGTCGGAGCGGACGTGGCCCTCCTCGGGCCGCTCCTCGACCTCGGCGGTGGCGGCCGGCCGCACCCGGCGCTGCTTCAGCTCGGGCAGCACGGCGCCGGGCAGCCCGCGCTTGACTCCGATGAGCGCGTCCATCAGGCGCAGACCCTCGAAGGCGTCCCGGGCGTAGCGGACCTCGCCCTCGTAGAGCTCGTGCAGGTCCTGCTCGACGTAGGCGCGGGTGAGGGCCGCGCCGCCCAGGATGACCGGGTAGGTGGCCGCCAGGCCGCGCTGGTTGAGCTCCTCCAGGTTCTCCTTCATGATCACCGTGGACTTGACCAGCAGGCCGGACATGCCGATGACGTCGGCCCGGTGCTCGTCGGCGGCCTCCAGGATCGCGGAGACGGGCTGCTTGATGCCGAGGTTGACGACGTTGTAGCCGTTGTTGGACAGGATGATGTCGACGAGGTTCTTGCCGATGTCGTGGACGTCGCCGCGCACGGTGGCGAGCACGATGGTGCCCTTGCCCTCGGCGTCGGACTTCTCCATGTGCGGTTCGAGGTGGGCGACGGCGGCCTTCATCACCTCGGCGGACTGCAGGACGAACGGCAGCTGCATCTGGCCCGAGCCGAACAGCTCGCCGACGACCTTCATGCCGTCCAGCAGGGTCTCGTTGACGATGTCGAGGGCCGGGCGCTCGGTCAGCGCGAGATCGAGGTCGGCCTCCAGGCCGTTCTTCTCGCCGTCGATGATGCGGCGCTTGAGGCGCTCCTCCAGCGGCAGGGCGGCCAGTTCCTCGGCCTTGCCGGCCTTCAGGGACTTGGCGGTGGCGCCCTCGAAGAGCTGCATCAGCTTCTGCAGCGGGTCGTAGGCTGGTTTGTCGCCCTGCTGGGCGGAGCGGCGGTCGTGGATGAGGTCGAGGGCGGTCTGCACCTCCTCCTCGCTGAAGCGGGCGATCGGCAGGATCTTGCTCGCGTGCACGATCGCCGAGTCCAGGCCCGCCTTGGTGCACTCGTCGAGGAAGACGGAGTTCAGCAGGATGCGGGCGGCCGGGTTGAGGCCGAAGGAGATGTTGGACAGGCCGAGGGTGGTCTGGACGTCCGGGTGGCGGCGCTTGAGCTCGCGGATCGCCTCGATGGTGGCGATGCCGTCCTTGCGGGACTCCTCCTGACCGGTACAGATCGTGAAGGTCAGGGTGTCGATGAGGATGTCCGACTCGTGGATGCCCCAGTTCCCGGTCAGGTCGTCGATGAGCCGTTCGGCGATCTCGACCTTCTTCTCGGGGGTGCGGGCCTGGCCCTCCTCGTCGATGGTCAGCGCGATCAGCGCGGCGCCGTGCTCGCGGGCGAGCTCGGTGACCTTCGCGAAGCGGGACTCGGGGCCGTCGCCGTCCTCGTAGTTGACGGAGTTGATGACCGCGCGGCCGCCGAGCTTCTCCAGACCGGCCCGGATGACGTCCACCTCGGTGGAGTCGAGGACGATCGGCAGGGTGGAGGCGGTGGCGAAGCGGCCGGCCAGCTCCTCCATGTCGGCGACGCCGTCCCGGCCCACGTAGTCCACGCAGAGGTCCAGCATGTGGGCGCCCTCGCGGATCTGCTCGCGGGCCATCTCCACACAGTCGTCCCAGCGGGCCGCCAGCATGGCCTCGCGGAACTTCTTCGAACCGTTGGCGTTGGTGCGCTCGCCGATGGCCAGGTACGAGGTGTCCTGCCGGAACGGCACGGTCTGGTAGAGGGAGGCGGCGCCGGGCTCGGGGCGCGGGCTGCGCTCGGGCGGGGTCACCCCGTGCACCCGCTCGACGACCTGGCGCAGGTGTTCGGGGGTGGTGCCGCAGCAGCCGCCGATGAGGGAGAGGCCGTAGTCGCGGACGAAGGTCTCGTGCGCGTCGGCCAGCTCCGCGGGGGTGAGCGGGTAGCTCGCGCCGTCCTTGCCCAGGACGGGCAGGCCCGCGTTCGGCATGCAGGACAGCGCGATCCGGGAGTGCCGGGAGAGGTAGCGCAGGTGCTCGCTCATCTCGGCGGGGCCGGTGGCGCAGTTCATGCCGATCATGTCGATACCGAGCGGCTCCAGCGCGGTGAGCGCGGCACCGATCTCCGAGCCCAGCAGCATGGTGCCGGTGGTCTCCACGGTGACGGAGACGATGACCGGGACGTCCAGCCCCGCGACCTCGCGGGCGCGGTGGGCGCCGATCACGGCCGCCTTGGTCTGCAGGAGGTCCTGGGTGGTCTCCACGATCAGCGCGTCCGCGCCGCCCGCGATCAGGCCCTCGGCGTTCTGCTGGAAGGCGTCGCGGATCGTGGTGTACCCGACGTGGCCGAGGGTGGGCAGCTTGGTGCCGGGGCCGATGGAGCCCAGGACCCAGCGCTGGCGGCCGTCGCGGGCGAGATAGCCGTCGGCGGTCTCCCGGGCGATGCGGGCGCCGGCCTCGGACAGCTCGAAGACCCGCTCGGGGATGTCGTACTCGGCCATCGCCGCGTAGTTGGCCCCGAAGGTGTTGGTCTCGACGCAGTCCACACCGGCGTCGAAGTACGCCTCGTGGACGGAGCGGACGATATCGGGGCGGGTGACGTTGAGGATCTCGTTGCAGCCCTCGAGATTCTCGAAGTCCTCCAGGGTGGGATCCTGCGCCTGGAGCATGGTGCCCATGGCTCCGTCGGCGACCACCACACGCGTGGCGAGCGCCTCCCGGAGCGCGGACACACGGGTCCGGCTGTCGGCGGAGGGGGACGGCGGCAACGAGGCCATGAAGGGCTCCCTTGGATGCGACGGCTGTCGGCTATGCGGTTTCCCCGGGCGGACCCGGACACGGACGCACGGCGCCAGCGTAACCGGGAGTGGGCTTGGATGGGCAGGGCGTCCATGTGGCGGACGAGTGACCCGTCGGGCGGGCAGTATGACGCCGGCCATGGCGTTTTGGCCGCTCACCGGTCATGGTGCGGGGCGGACGTGTGTGGCCGGATGCCCAAGGGCGGGCCACACCTGAAGTAACGGATGTCGACCGACCATTGGCGGGGAGTCGGCATGGACCGGTAGTGTTCGGCATTGCCGAACGACGGTTACGGCGATGTGACGGTGAGGGTCACAGGGGACGGAGGCAGAACGGCGATGGCACGGAACATCCAGTCGCTCGAACGGGCGGCCGCGATGCTGCGGCTGCTCGCGGGCGGCGAGCGACGGCTCGGCCTGTCGGACATCGCCTCGTCACTGGGCCTCGCCAAGGGCACCGCCCACGGCATACTCCGCACCCTCCAGCAGGAGGGGTTCGTCGAGCAGGACGACGTCTCGGGGCGCTACCAGCTGGGCGCCGAGCTGCTCCGGCTCGGCACCACCTACCTCGACATCCACGAGCTGCGGGCGCGGGCGCTGGTATGGACGGACGACCTGGCCCGCTCCAGCGGGGAGAGCGTCTACCTGGGCGTGCTCCACCAGCAGGGCGTGCTGATCGTGCACCACGTCTTCCGGCCCGACGACAGCCGGCAGGTGCTGGAGATCGGCGCCATGCAGCCGCTGCACTCCACGGCGCTCGGCAAGGTGCTGTCGGCCTACGACCCGGTGGCGCACAGCGAGGCCCTGGAGGCCGACCGCAAACCCTTCACCGACCGCACCACCTGCGACCTGGACGCCTTCGAGCACATCCTCGACCTCACGCGGGCGCGCGGGTACGCGGCGGACGTGGAGGAGACCTGGGAGGGCGTGGCCTCGGTCGCGGCCCCGATCCACGACCGCCGCCGGATGCCGGTGGGCGCGGTGGGCATCACGGGTGCGGTGGAGCGGCTCTGCAAGGACGGGGAGTTGCGGCCCGACCTGATCGCGGCGGTGCGGGACTGTGCCCGTGCGGTGTCGCGGGACCTGGGCGCGGGCCGGTTCTGACGGCGCACCCCTGATCGACGACGAGGCCGGTTCGCGTGTCGGCGGACCGGCCTCAGTCGTACCCCGAGATGGACACAACAGGGCAAAACCGCAGATCAGCGGAGTTACCGCAGGACACCCGGCGGACAACCCGACCCATCGATAACCCGCAGCAATCAATAACGATCGCACTTTCGATAACAGAACTCTTGACGCACGTGTAACGCCGGAGCAAGACTCCCGTCCATCGGTCGGCATTGTCGAACACCTACCGGCAATACGCGCTAGAGTGTGACAACGCCACAGGCCGGCATCGCTCTCACCCCCGAGGGCGCCGCCACCCCGAAGGGACTCGGGGTTCGGCTTCCCTGGACGAAGGACAAAGGAGTCGCGGGTGTCCAGCTCCGACATCTTCATCGGCGAGACCATCGGTACCGCCATACTCATCCTGCTCGGCGGTGGCGTCTGCGCCGCCGTGACCCTCAAGGCCTCCAAGGCCCGCAACGCCGGCTGGCTCGCCATCGCCTTCGGTTGGGGCTTCGCCGTCCTGACGGCCGTCTACATCTCCGGACCGCTGTCCGGTGCCCACCTCAACCCGGCCGTCACCGTCGCTCTCGCCATCAAGAACAGCGACTGGAGCAACGTCCCGGTCTACTTCGCCGGACAGCTGCTCGGCGCGATGATCGGCGCGGCCCTGGTGTGGGTCGCCTACTACGGCCAGTTCCAGGCGCACCTCACCGACAAGGAGATCGTCGGCGGTCCGGGCGCCCAGGCCACCAAGGTCAAGGCCGTCGAGGCGCAGGAGACGGGCGCCGGCCCGGTGCTCGGCATCTTCTCCACCGGCCCGGAGATCCGGAACGCGGTGCAGAACCTCGCCACGGAGATCATCGGTACCGTCGTGCTGATCCTCGCGGTCCTCACCCAGGGCCTCAACGACAAGGGCAACGGCCTCGGCGTGCTGGGCGGCCTGATCACCGCGCTGGTGGTCGTCTCGATCGGTCTCTCGCTCGGCGGCCCGACGGGCTACGCCATCAACCCGGCCCGTGACCTCGGCCCGCGTATCGTGCACGCGCTCCTCCCCCTGCCCAACAAGGGTGGTTCCGACTGGAGCTACGCCTGGATCCCGGTGGTCGGCCCGCTGATCGGCGCAGCCATAGCCGCGGGTATCTACAACGTCGCCTTCGCTTAAAGCAGCAGGCTTCGCCGAAGCAACAGACGTACCGCCACACACCACGGATCCTTGAGGAGCACACAGTGACCGACGCTCACACCGCAGGCCCCTTCATCGCCGCGATCGACCAGGGCACGACCTCCAGCCGCTGCATCGTCTTCGACAAGGACGGCCGTATCGTCTCGGTCGACCAGAAGGAGCACGAGCAGATCTTCCCGAAGCCGGGCTGGGTCGAGCACAACGCCAACGAGATCTGGACCAACGTCCAGGAAGTCGTCGCCGGGGCCATCCAGAAGGCCGGCATCACCCGCGACGACATCAAGGCCATCGGCATCACCAACCAGCGCGAGACCACCGTGCTGTGGGACAAGAACACCGGTGAGCCCGTCCACAACGCCATCGTCTGGCAGGACACCCGCACCGACGCCCTCTGCAAGGAACTCGGCCGCAACGTCGGCCAGGACCGCTTCCGCCGCGAGACCGGCCTCCCGCTGGCCTCCTACTTCGCCGGCCCCAAGGCCCGCTGGCTGCTCGACAACGTCGACGGCCTCAAGGAGCGCGCCGAGGCGGGCGACATCCTCTTCGGCACCATGGACACCTGGGTCATCTGGAACCTGACCGGCGGTGTCAACGGCGGCAAGCACGTCACCGACGTCACCAACGCCTCCCGCACCCTGCTCATGAACCTGCACACCATGCAGTGGGACGACAAGATCGCCGAGTCGATCGGCGTGCCGCTGCAGATCCTGCCCGAGATCCGCTCCTCCGCGGAGGTCTACGGCGAGGTCACCGGCGGCAAGCTGGGCGACCTGCTCGGCGGCATCCCGGTGGCGTCCGCGCTCGGCGACCAGCAGGCGGCCCTGTTCGGCCAGTGCTGCTTCTCCGAGGGCGAGGTCAAGTCCACCTACGGCACCGGCACCTTCATGGTGATGAACACCGGTGACAAGATCATCAACTCCTACGCGGGCCTGCTGACCACGGTCGGCTACAAGATCGGCGAGCAGCCGACCGTGTACGCGCTGGAGGGCTCGATCGCCGTCACCGGCTCGCTGGTGCAGTGGATGCGCGACCAGATGGGCCTGATCTCCACCGCGGCCGAGATCGAGACGCTCGCGCTCTCGGTCGAGGACAACGGCGGCGCCTACTTCGTGCCGGCCTTCTCCGGCCTGTTCGCCCCGCACTGGCGCTCCGACGCCCGCGGTGTCATCGCCGGCCTGACCCGGTACGTCACCAAGGCGCACCTGGCCCGCGCCGTCCTGGAGGCCACCGCCTGGCAGACCCGCGAGATCGCGGACGCCATGGTGAAGGACTCCGGCGACGAGCTGGTGGCCCTCAAGGTCGACGGTGGCATGACCGCCAACAACCTGCTGATGCAGACCCTCGCCGACGTCCTCGACGCACCCGTGGTGCGCCCGATGGTCGCCGAGACCACCTGCCTCGGCGCCGCCTACGCCGCCGGCCTCGCCGTCGGCTTCTGGGACGGCACCGACGAGCTGCGCGCCAACTGGCGCCGGGCCGCCGAATGGACCCCCCGCATGGACGCGGAGACCCGCGACCGTGAGTACAAGAACTGGCTCAAGGCCGTCGACCGGACCATGGGCTGGATCGACGACGAGAGCTGACGAGAGCGCACGCACGCTCTCACGATCGAGCTCTGACGAGGAGTAAGAACCCCACATGACCAGTCAGTCCACCCTGCAGTCCGTACCTGCCCTGGGGACGCACCCGGCCTCCGGCTCGCTTCCGAGCCGCGCCGAGACCAGGGAGCAGCTCTCCAAGGCGTCGTACGACCTTCTCGTGATCGGCGGCGGCATCCTGGGCATCTCCACCGCCTGGCACGCCGCGCAGTCCGGGCTCAGGGTGGCACTGGTCGACGCCGGCGACTTCGCCGGCGCCACCTCCTCCGCCTCCTCCAAGCTCCTCCACGGCGGTCTGCGCTACCTGCAGACCGGCGCGGTGAAGCTGGTGGCGGAGAACCACTTCGAGCGCCGTGCGGTCTCCCGCCAGGTGGCCCCCCACCTGGCGAACCCGCTCACGTTCTACCTCCCCGTGTACAAGGGCGGTCCGCACGGCGCCGCGAAGCTCGGGGCGGGCGTCTTCGCCTACTCCGCGCTCTCCGCGTTCGGTGACGGCGTCGGCCACTTGCTGTCCCCCGCGCGGGCCCAGCGGGACGTGCCGGAGCTGCGCACCGAGAACCTCAAGGCCGTCGCGGTCTACGGCGACGACCAGATGAACGACGCGCGCATGGCGCTGATGACGGTCCGCGCGGCCGTCGAGGCGG
Organism: Streptomyces sp. NPDC047061; assembly: GCF_040643955.1. Taxonomy (NCBI): domain Bacteria; kingdom Bacillati; phylum Actinomycetota; class Actinomycetes; order Kitasatosporales; family Streptomycetaceae; genus Streptomyces; species Streptomyces sp. NPDC047061. The sequence continues at coordinate 180,564 of NZ_JBEYVI010000018.1, read as the reverse complement.
GCGCGGTCGTCCTCAACCACGCCCAGGTCACCGGGTTGCGCTTCACCCGGGGCCGGGTGACCGGCGCCGACCTGAAGGACGCGGTCTCCGGCGAGGAGTTCGGCGTCAACGCCCGTCTCGTGCTCAACGCGACCGGCCCCTGGGTCGACCACCTGCGCAGGATGGAGGACCCGAACGCGGCCCCCTCCATCCGCCTCTCCAAGGGCGCCCACCTGGTCCTGAAGCGGACCGCGCCGTGGAGGGCCGCGCTGGCCACCCCCATCGACAAGTACCGGATCACCTTCGCCCTCCCCTGGGAGGACATGCTGCTGCTCGGCACCACCGACGAGGAGTACGAGGGCGACCCGGCGGACGTCTCCGTCACCGAGAAGGACATAGCCCAGATCCTGGACGAGGCCGCGTTCTCCGTCCGGGACCAGCAGCTCCGGCGCGACCTGATCACGTACTCCTTCGCCGGCCTGCGGGTGCTGCCGGGCGGCCCCGGCAGCACCGCCAAGGCCAAGCGGGAGACCGTGGTCACCGAGGGCCGGGGCGGCATGCTGTCCGTCGCGGGCGGCAAGTGGACCACCTTCCGGCACATCGGCCGCACCGTGATGGAGAAGCTGGAGGCGCTGCCGGGCCACCCGCTCGGTGACGACTTCGAGCCGATCGCCTCGCTGCCGAAGAAGCTGCCGCTGCCCGGCGTCGCCAACCCGCGTGCCGTCGCCCACCGCCTGCTGGTGGACAGCCCGGCCCCCGGCCCGCGGATGGCCGCCGACACGGCCAAGCACCTGGCCACCCACTACGGTTCGCTGGCCTTCGACATCGCCCGCCTCGCCAACGAGGACCCGCAGCTCGCCGAGCGCGTCCACCCGGACGCCCCGGAGATCTGGGCGCAGGTCGTCTGGGCCCGTGACCACGAGTGGGCCGAGACCACGGACGACGTGCTGCGCCGCCGTACCACCCTGACGATCCGGGGCCTCGCCACGGACGACGTCCGGGCCAAGGTCCAGGACCTGCTCGACAAGAAGTGACACACAAGAGGTCACACGAGGAACAGGCGGTTGCCGGGTCCTGCCCTGACCGGCCCGGCAACCGCTGAAGACCCGGCCCCGCCGTACCGGGGGCGGGCAACAGAGGGGCGGCTCCCATCCCCTGGGGAGCCGCCCCTCCGGCATGCCCGCCGGAAGGCCGTATGCCGTCGCCTCGTGCCTCCGGTAACTGCCCGCGAGGCACATCGCACCACCACCCGCCCCCCGAACACTTCCGCACGCTCCCTCACACGTGTTTCGAACAGCGGGTTTGCCGACAGCCCCGCGACTAGAACGGGTCGTCACGGCACGACGGCTCGGCCTCGGCCCACCTGGAGCGGACCGCACGGCCGCTGCGCACGGCCGACGGGACGCCCGGCACCGTGTGGACGCCGGTGCTGCGGGAACTCGCCCGCCACCCCGACTCCGCTCCGGCCCGGGCGCTCACCTCGCCCCTGATGGTGACGCTCGCCCGCGCGGTGTACGGCGACACCTCCCGGGACCCGTCGGAACTGCTCGACCGGGAGCGTTTCGCCTCGGCCGGCGCGGTCGAGGAGCACCTGCTCGGGGCGTTCGTCCCAGCCGCCTACGCGGACACCGACCCGCGCGCGGCCGCGGACGCGGTACGGCGGCTCACCCTGCTGGCGCGGGCGCTGCACCGGCAGGACACCGGGCGGCTGGCGTGGTGGGAGCTGGAGACGCTGCTGCCGCGGGCGCTGCGGGTGTTCGGGCCGGGGCTGCTGTCGATGGCCGTGCTGTCGGCGCTGCTGCTGCCCGTCACGGTCACCCGGGCCGTGCACCGACTGGCGGGCGTGGAGGACGTCCTGTCGCTCGTGGCCGCGCTGGCGGGGCAGACCCTGGGCTTCGCCTTCGGGGTGGCGCGGCTGCTGCCGGACGGCGCGGAACGGCCGGACGGCGGGTCCGCAGGCGAAGCGGACCGGCGGTTCCTGCTCCGGCAAGGACTGACCGTCGTCGGGGTGAGCGGGGCCCTGTGGGCGGCCGTCGCGTACACCGACGACCTGCGGTTCGGCTTCCGCTTCGGCTCGGTGACCGACGGCTGGCTGCCCGACCTGCTCGGCGGAGCCCTGTTCTCGCTGCTGTTCACCCTGTTCTTCGGGACCGCCGGACTGTCCCGGCGGCCGGTGCCGCTCGGGCTGCCGTGGAGCGGCGCCGGGGAGCGCGCGACGGCCCGGCTGTGCGGGGCGGTCCTGCTGCTCGGCGGAGCGGGCACGGCGGGGACGGTGCTGCTGGGCAGGACCGGCGATCCATGGACGGTGCTGGTGGGCGTCACGGCCGCCGGTGCGGGGACCGCCCTGCTGGTGAGCGCCGGCCGTCGCGCCGGACGGGAGGGCGCGCTGCCGGCCCGGCCCGGCCGGGTGGTACGGCGGTTCGCGGCGGGCATGGTCCGGGGCACCGCCCTCACGCTGCTGACCGGCGTCACCGCCTGCACGCTCGCGGGGCTCGCCGCCACGGGCGTGACCCTCCTCAAGTCCGGTGCCGCGCCCGATCTCGCCGGACGGCACCTCGACGGCTGGCGGTTCACGGAACACGACGGGGTCAGGTCGGCGGCCACCACGCGGCCGGTGCGGGGCACGCTGCTGCTGCCCGGTGCCGGGGCCCGGCCGATCGCCTACCCGTGGGGCGCGGAACCGCCCGACTGCACGATCCCGCTGGTGCCGGAGCGCCGGTGCGTCGCCTTCCAGGCGCGGGAGACGGAGTTCGAGTCCCGGGGCGGAGCGGTGACCGTGCGCCTCGCCACGGCCGCCGCACGGCCCGCGACGCGGGAGCCCGCCCGGCCGTCGGCCCGCGGGCCGGTGACGGTGACGGTCGCGTACGCGGCCGACCTGCGGTCGGTGCTGCCGTCGCAGACCCGTGCCTGGCTGGCCCAGGGCCCGGCGACGGCGTTCGTGGCCCGGTGCCTGCCGCCGTTCGTGGCCGCGGGGGCGCTGGTCGGGCTGGTGGGCGGATGCGTGTGCGGGGTCTACCGCGCGCTGAGCGTGCCGTCCGACACCCTGCGCGCGACCGGCCCGGGATCCTCCCTGCGCACGGACCGCACGGCGTCCTTCACCCGCGGCGGTGTCGTCGCCCTGCTCGTCGCCTGCGTCTGTGTGCCGGTGGTGCTGCTGCCCGGCGACTGGGGCGGACTGGTGCACGTCGGCACCCAGCTGTGGCTGCCGCTGGGCACCACGGCGGTGGCTCTGAGCGCCTGGGGCCGGTTCGCCGTCGCCCGGGTCTGGCTCGGGGTGACCGGCAGGCTGCCGTGGCGGCTGATGGCGTTCCTCGACGACGCCCACCGGCGGGGCGTCCTGCGCCGGTCCGGGGCGTACTTCGAGTTCCGGCACCTGCGGCTGCAGTCGCACATGGCGCACGACGACACCCCCGCCACCGGTGCGTCCGACGCCCTCGCCACCGGTGCGTCCGACGCCCCGCCCCGCCCTCGCGAGGCACCCGGCGCACCGGTCGGGGAGCGGGGCGACAGGCACTCCCGGTAGTCGGCGGGCCAGACAGCCGGCACAGCCTGACCAGGCCGCATAATGGGGCTGAGACATCGGATGTCTGAGCGACAGGGAGGCCGGTATGGCAGTCACCGACGAGGCGATCGAGAAGATCAAGGACATGATCGTCTCCGGTGCGCTGCGCCCCGGTGACCGGCTGCCCAAGGAGAGCGAGCTCGCCGCCGAACTGGGCCTGTCCCGCAACTCGTTGCGGGAGGCGGTGCGGGCCCTGTCGCTGATCCGGATCCTGGACGTCCGGCAGGGCGACGGCACGTATGTCACCAGCCTGGACCCGCAGTTGCTGCTCGAGGCGATGAGCTTCGTCGTCGACTTCCACCGCGACGACACGGTCCTGGAGTTCCTCGCGGTGCGCCGGATCCTGGAGCCGGCCGCGACCGCGATGGCCGCCTCCCGGATCAGCGAGCAGCAACTGGACGCGCTGGCCGCCCAGTTGGACGCACTCGGCACCGCGCCCTCGGTGGAGGAACTGGTCGCCTGCGACCTGGAGTTCCACCGGGGCATCGTGCAGAGCTCGGGGAACTCGGTGCTCTGCTCGCTTCTTGACGGCCTGTCGGGGCCGACCACCAGGGCCCGGATCTGGCGCGGCCTGACCCAGGAGGACGCGGTCGCCCGGACCCTGCGGGAGCACCGGGCGATCCTGGCCGCCCTGCGCGACCGGGACGCGGAGGCGGCCCGCTCCTGGGCGACCGTGCACATCGCGAGCGTGGAGCAGTGGCTGCGCAGCAGCCTGTGAAGCGCTTGCCCGCTGCCTGGAACCCGGTGTGTTCGAAGGCGGCGAACGGGGCAGTGATCCGTTCACTCCCCCGTGCAAGGGGGCTGCGGGCGCCCCCGCCTCACGCCGTAAGGTTGGGGCGTACGCGAGGGCACGTCGGAAGGAGGCACTGGGTGATCGAGCTGGAGGGGGTTCCCGAGCTGATCGACCCAGTCATGGTGGCCGCGTTCGAGGGCTGGAACGATGCCGGCGACGCCGCCTCCACCGCGGTCGCGCATCTGGAGCGGGAGTGGAAGGGCGAGGTGTTCGCGGCCCTTGACGCCGAGGACTACTACGACTTCCAGGTCAACCGCCCCACGGTGTGGATGGACGCGGGTGTGCGCAAGATCACCTGGCCGACGACACGGCTGTCGGTGGTCCGGGTCGGCGGCGACAAGCCGCGCGACCTGGTGCTGGTCAGAGGCATCGAGCCGTCCATGCGCTGGCGCTCGTTCTGCAACGAGCTGCTCGGGTTCGCCCACGAGCTGGGTGTCGAGCTGGTGGTCGTCCTGGGCGCGCTGCTCGGTGACACCCCGCACACGCGTCCGGTGCCGGTCAGCGGGGTGACGTCCGACCCGGACCTGGCCCAGCGGATGGACCTGGAGGAGACCAAGTACGAGGGCCCGACGGGCATCGTCGGCGTCCTCCAGGAGGCGTGCACGCATGCGGGCGTCCCGGCGGTCTCGCTCTGGGCGGCCGTCCCGCACTACGTCTCCCAGCCGCCCAACCCCAAGGCCACGCTGGCGCTGCTCAACCGCCTGGAGGACCTGCTCGACCTGCGGATCCCGCTGGGCGAGCTGCCCGAGGACGCCCGCGCCTGGCAGGTCGGGGTGGACCAGCTGGCCGCGGAGGACAGCGAGGTCGCCGAGTACGTGCAGACGCTGGAGGAGGCCCGGGACACCGCCGAGCTGCCGGAGGCGTCGGGTGAGGCGATCGCCCGTGAGTTCGAGCGCTATCTGCGGCGCCGGGACGTGAGCCCGCCCGGCGGTCACGCCACGGCCGACGGCAGCGACAGCGCGTCGTACCTGCGGGACAACCCCGGCGGCCGGACCCGGCCGCCCCGGCCGCCGAAGCCCGACACGCCCGGGACCACGGAGAATTCCGGGGACACCGGCGACTCCGGAGACCCGGGCCCGGACGGCGAGGACACCTCCGAGGACTGAACAGGGGCGGTACGCACGCTGCGTACCGCCCCCTTCTGGTGGGGTTCCCGGCGTCAGGCGCCGACCGCGGTGACGGAGTACGTCGTCTCGGACGTCGGCGTGGTCGTGAAGCGCGCGTTGGGCAGGTAGAGCCGGCCGCCGTACGCGGCGACGGTGGTCGGGACGTCGAAGGCGGGGTCGGTGATCCGGCGCTGGAAGACACCGCTGCGGCCGTCCGCGGCCAGCCGGAAGACGTCGACGGCGTTCTGCCGGTTCTGTACGGCGTACAGCGTGCGGCCGCGGAGCAGCAGGCCGTCGCCGTTGGTGAGCGGGGCCGCGTCGCCGAGGTCGACGGCCTCGGTGAGCCCGGTGGCCGGGTCGACGCGGTGCAGCAGGCCGACACCGGCCTGCACGACGAGGAGTGCGGAGCCGTCGGGGGTGCGGGCGATGCCGTTGGCGTTGATGGCGCCGTCGGCCGACTGGACCCAGTCGCCGGTCAACGGCAGCCGTACGACGTCCTCGGCGGCCGGGAGTTCGCCGCCCCGGCCGAGCGGGAGACCGTAGAGCACCGGCTGGTACGACTCGGTGAACCAGGCGGCGCGCGGGGTCAGCACGACGTCGTTGGCGAAGCTCGGGGTGGCGGTGGCGAGGCTGTAGGAGGCGAGGGTCTCGCCGCTGCGGGCGTCGACCACACGGGCGCCGAAGCTGCGCGCGGCCACGAACAGGCGTCCGCGGGGGTCGAGTTTGAGGCCGACGGCGGGGGTACCGGGGCCGGTCGAGATCACCTTGCCGGTGCCGGTGCGCAGATCGGCGCGGTAGAGGGAGCCGTCGGCGAGGGAGCCGAGGTAGGCGTAGGGGCCGGCGCCGATGGTGATGCCCTCGGGCTGCCAGCCGGCCGGGAGGGCGAGGGAGGTCGGCCAGTCGGCGGCTTGCGCGCGGGTGCCGACGGTGAGGGCGCCGAGGGTCGCCGCGCCGGCGGTGAGCAGCCGGCGTCGGTTTAAGGGGTGGGCCACGGGGTGCCTTCCGCGTGGGGGGACCGGCAGTTGGCCGGTCCGTTCGGTCAACTGACCGTGACAGCCCACCACATGGGTCACACGGAGCACACTCGCGTTGCGGGATCGACAGGGTTTCGACAGTTGGGGGGTGCGCGTCGAGAGTTGTCTGCGGGTGAGTTGTGGTTGCTCGCGCCCACGCGGCGGAGCCGCATATCGAAACAGCCCCGCGCCCCTAAAAGCAAAAGACAGGGGCGCGGAGGTCGGCGTTTCCTTAAAGGGCTACGCCCAGCAAGGCGTCCACTGCTCGCGACACGATCCCGGGCGCACCCGGGTCCGTGCCGCCCTGCTCCTGCTGGAGCGCTGCCCAGCGGTCCACCGCCGCCAACGCGGCAGGCGCGTCGAGGTCGTTGGACAGGGCCTCGCGGATCTCCTCCACCAGGGACTCGGCGAGCGGGCCGTCCGGGCGGGAGACCGCCGCGCGCCAGCGGTCCAGCCGGGCCACCGCGTCGGCCAGGACCTGGTCGGTCCACTCCCAGTCGGCGCGGTAGTGGTGGGAGAGGAGGGCGAGGCGGATGGCGGCCGGGTCGACGCCGTCCTGGCGGAGCCGGGAGACGAAGACCAGGTTGCCCTTGGACTTGGACATCTTCTCGCCGTCGAGGGCGACCATGCCGGCGTGGACGTACGCCTTGGCCATCGGGAACTCGCCGGTGAGCACCTGGGCGTGCGAGGCGCCCATCTCGTGGTGCGGGAAGGCCAGGTCGGAGCCGCCGCCCTGGACGTCGAAGGTCATGCCGAGGTGGTCCAGGGCGATGGCCACGCACTCGATGTGCCAGCCGGGGCGGCCGCGACCGAGGGAGCCGCCGTCCCAGCTCGGCTCGCCCTCGCGGGCGGCCATCCAGAGCATCGGGTCGAGGGGGTTCTTCTTGCCGGGGCGGTCGGGGTCGCCGCCGCGCTCGGCGGACAGCAGCCGCATCGCGGCCGCGTCGAGGTTCGAGACCTCGCCGAAGTGGGGGTCGGACTCGACGGAGAAGTAGATGTCGCCCTCGAGTTCGTAGGCCGCGCCGAGTTCGCGCAGCCGCTCGACCAGCGGCACGATGCCGGGTATGGCCTCGACCGCGCCTATGTAGTGCCGCGGCGGCAGCATCCTGAGGGCGGTCATGTCCTCGCGGAAGAGGGTCGTCTCCTTCTCGGCGAGGGCGACCCAGTCGACGCCGTCCCGCTCCGCGCGCTCCAGGAGCGGGTCGTCGACGTCCGTCACGTTCTGGACGTAGTGCACCTGCCGCTTGGTGTCGAGCCACACGCGCTGAACCAGGTCGAACGCGTTGTAGGTCGCCGCGTGCCCCATGTGGGTCGCGTCGTACGGCGTGATGCCGCAGACGTAGATACGGGCGACGGGACCGGGGTCGAGAGTGACCAGACCGCCGGTCGCGGTGTCGTGGATCCTCAGGTCGCGGCCCTGACCAGGCAGGGCGGGGACCTCGGAAGCGGGCCAGGCATGCATGTACATGAGCGTAACCGGACCCGAGTTCGGTATACGAACCGGAGGGCCGGGAAGGCGCTCTTGATCTCGGACGCGGAATGTGCTGGTGGGGCTATACGGGCGGCCAGGGGATGGCCGGCCACTCGCCGCTGGGTTCCGGGTGCTTTCCGGCGGTGAGCAATGTCTCGACACGGGCGCGTGTGGCGTCCAGCTCGGCCGCGGTGATCAGTTCGGCCAGCCGGGTGCCCAGCGGCCCGCCGAGGGCCTCACGCAGCCCCGTGAGGACCTCGACGGCCTCGCCGGTCAGGTCCTCCCCCGCCCAGCCCCACAGCAGGGTGCGCAGCTTGTTGTCGACGTTGAAGGTGACGCCGTGGTCGATGCCGTAGAGCCGGCCGTCCGCGGTGGGCAGCAGGTGGCCGCCCTTGCGGTCGGCGTTGTTGATGACGGCGTCGAGGACGGCGAGCCGGCGCAGCCGTTCGTCGTCGGCGTGCACCAGCAGCGCGGTCCTGCCCTCGCCGACCTCGGCGAAGCCGATGGCCTTCCAGCCGGGCTCGGGCTCCTCCGCGTCCACCAGGGCGAGCAGCTCGCTGCCCTCGGGGTCGACGTCGATCCACAGCTGGACCATGCCCTCGCCGTACGGCCCGTCGCGCAGCACGGTGGGCGGGACCAGGTCCCAGCCGGTGGCCGCGGCGACCTCGTAGGCGGCGACCTCGCGCTGCGCGAGGGTGCCGTCGGGGAAGTCCCACAGCGGACGCTCCCCGGCGACCGGCTTGTAGACGCAGGACGCCTCCTCGCCGTCGTGCGCGACCGTGCAGAACAGCGCCGCGTTGGAGGCGTCGCGGATGCGGCCGCGCACCTTCAGCTCACCGTGGGCCAGCAGTTCGGCGGCGGTCACGCTCCGCGGCGGTATCCGTTCTGGCGCGGACATACATGTCCTTCCGGGTCGAGCGGGAGGCTGCACAGCGGGCACGGCGGCCGCCCGGCGTTGACGACGTCGAGGGCGCGCTTGCAGAAGGCCCTGGCCTGCGCGCCGGTCAGCCGGACCCGCAGCATCGGGGGCCCGTTCTCCTCGTCCTGCAGGAGCCGCTCCTCGGCCTCGGCGAGATCCTCCTCGGAGTCGGCGTCCAGCTCCACCAGGGCCTGCGCCTCGACGATCATGCGCTCTTCCTCGCCGTCCCAGGCGAGTGCCATGGTGCCGACGCGGAACTCCTCCTCGATGGGGGTGTCGAGGGGGGCGCTGTCGCTGATCTCGTTGGGTGCGACGGCGGGCACGGCCGCGTTGCCGCCGCTGCGGCGCACGACCTCGTCGAGGAGTTCGTCCATGCGTTCGGCGAGCGCGGCGACCTGGGTCTTCTCCAGGGCCACGCTGGTCGTCCGGGGGCCGGCCGTGGCCTGGAGGAAGAACGTACGGCGTCCGGGCATCCCGACCGTGCCCGCGACGAAGCGGTCCGGCGGATCGTAGAGGAACACCTGACGGGACACGTCCTGTCTCCATGGGAATCGAGAGTGCGTGGGTTTCGGGAGGGCGACGACGCGACCGGGGGTCGCTTACGTGGATCGCTTCACCCTACTGCGGCTGACGATCACGGCGCGCCGGCGCCGCCACCGACCGCGGCGTCTTCCCCGGGAGGTTCCTCGCGGGGGGCAAGGGAGGCGAAATCGCCGGTGTCCCCGAGGCGAACGAGAAACGGCCTGAGGCGGGTGTAGCGGATCGCGGTGACGGAACACGGTTCGACGGAGATCCGCTGGAAGAGGTCGAGGTGCAGCCCGAGCGCGTCCGCGACCAGGGACTTGATGATGTCACCGTGCGAGCACATGAGATAGACGGCGTCCGAGCCGTGGTCGCGCTCCACGCGCGCGTTCCACTCGCGCACCGCCTCGGCGGCGCGGGCCTGCATGGCCCGCATGGACTCGCCACCGGGGAACGCGGCCGCCGACGGGTGGGCCTGGACGACCTCCATCAGCGGCTCGTCCTTGAGCTCGGCGAGCTTGCGGCCCGACCAGTCGCCGTAGTGCGCCTCCCCGATCCGCTCGTCGGTGTGCGCGGTGAGCCCGGGGCGGGCGTCGAGCAGCGGGCGGAGCGTCTCCTGGCAGCGCTGCAGCGGGCTGGTGACGATCTCGGAGAGGGGCAGCCCGGCGAGCCGGCCGGGCAGCGCGGCGGCCTGGGCGGCCCCGCGCTCGTCGAGGGCGACGCCCGGCGTCCAGCCGGCCAGCACACCCGAGGTGTTGGCGGTGGACCGTCCGTGCCTTACGAGGATCAGCGTGGGCATGCGGCCCAGGGTAGGCGCACGCCGAAGTGCACCGGCGGGTGGGCGACGGGAGAATACGCTCCGTGATCGTCGATTGCGCCATCTACCGGGACGGGGAGCGGACGGAGACCCCACAGGACTTCTCCGACGCCCTCGCGGAGGCACGCGCGCGTGGCGACAGCTTTCTGTGGATCGGCCTGTACGAGCCGACGGAACGCGAGTTCGACCTGGTCACCGACGAGTTCGGGCTGCATCCGCTGGCCGTGGAGGACGCCCTGACCGCCCACCAGCGGCCCAAGCTGGAGGTGTACGACGACTCGCTGTTCGTCGTCCTGAAGCCGGTGACGTACGAGCCGAAGAGCGACACTGTGACCTCCGGCGAGCTGATGATCTTCATCGGGGACTCCTTCGTGGTCACCGTGCGCCACGGGACGCCCTCGCCGCTCGGTGACATCCGGCGGCATCTGGAGGAGCAGCACGAGATGCTGAGGCACGGGCCGACGGGGGTGCTGTACTCGATCTCCGACGCGGTCGTGGACCACTACCTGGAGGTCTCGACCGAGCTGCAGAACGACCTGGAGGAGCTGGAGGCCGAGGTGTTCTCGCCGGGCGGCGGCTCCCGGAACACGGCGTCGCGGGTCTACACCTTCAAGCGGCAGATCCTGGAGTTCCGCCGGGCGACGGTGCCGCTGGCCCTTCCGATGACCAAGCTGGCGGGGGTGGGCCCGTACGGCAGCGGTATGACGGTGCCCTTCGTGCACGAGTCGGCCCGCCCGTTCTTCCGGGACGTGAACGACCACCTGCTGCGGGTGAACGAGGGCGTGGAGGGCCTGGACCGGCTCGTGACGGACGTCCTCGGCGCCCATCTCGCGCAGATGAGCGTGCGGCAGAACGACGACATGCGGAAGATCTCCGCGTGGGCGGCCATGGCGGCGGTCCCCACGCTGATCGCGGGGATCTACGGCATGAACTTCGACCACATGCCCGAGCTGCACTGGATCTGGTCGTACCCGGCGGTGATCCTGTTCATGGCCTGCCTGGAGACGGCGCTGTACCGGCTGTTCAAGCGCCGCGGGTGGATGTGAGCGGGCGCCGCGCGGCCGTCGGCCTTTTTCCGGGCTCAGGCGAACTCGGGGGCGGGCGTCGCGGGGCCGCCCAGGGCGTTCCTGCGCTCCGGCATCCGCAGGGAGACCATCCGGCGCCAGCCCGCGGCGCGCTCGTAGGCGTAGAGGGCGTGGATGCCGACCGCGAGCAGCGCGGACCTGGCCCTGGGCCAGCCGAGGATGCGGCCCATGCGGGCCATGACGGCGAGGCTGACGTCCCGGTAGATGCGGATCTCGGCGAGGGCGCAGGCGCGGAGGGTCCGCTGGATGGCGCGGCCGTGCCCGGCGGCGGCGAAGAGCAGCAGCTCCTCGTGGCAGTAGGCGAGGTGGTTGTCCTCGTCACCGGAGATCATGCGCACCGCGCGGCCGACGTCCGGGTGGTCGCCGAAGTACCGGCGCAGCAGCTCCATCTGCTCGGAGGCGCGCTGCTCGGTGACCCGGCTGTGGGCGAGGTAGGTGACGATGTCCGGCACGGTGAGCGGCCGGTCGGCGCGGAGCCGGTCGTGGGCGAGCCCGATGCCGTGCCGTTCCAGGATCATCGTGTAGTCGGTGTCGGCCGGCACCGGGACGGGTGTCAGCCCGCGCTTCCTCAGCAGGGCGTGGAAGATGCGCCCGTGCTTGTCCTCGTCGGCGCCGTGGCGGGTGATCTTGGGGGCGAGGCCGCGTTCGCTCGGCGGTACCAGCGCGGCGATCCGCGCGTTCTCCCAGCCGCCCTGGGACTCGCCGCTGGCCGCGATGGAGCAGAAGAGCCGGAAGGACTCGTCGTTGTCGAGGATCTCCTGGAACAGACTCCTGGCCGAAAGCATCGTGGGCACCTCTCTGGAGGACTCACCAAACCCGCAAAGAACGAGTCAAATGCCGCATCGGAGTCGCTGCAACAGGTGTGCGGGCGGACTCGGCCGAAAGGAGGAGCCCCGGGGTCACGCCAGAGGCGTAACCGCGCGGGCACCGGCGCGTTGTTCTGCGTGACGGCCGTGGCGGGGAAGACCCCCCGAGCCCCCACCACGGCCGCGGACTTCTCTCACCTCTCAGGTGGTCACGCGAGCCCGGCGCGCTCCAGGGCCTCGGCGCCGGCCCGCAGCGAGGCGAGCCGCTCGTCCAGGGCGAAGCCGGCGGGCGCCAGGGAGAGGGTGGTGACCCCGGCGGCCGCGTAGGCCTTCATCCGGTCGGCGATCCGGTCCACGGAACCGAGCAGCGTGGTCTGGTCGATCAGCTCCTGCGGTACGGCGGCGGCGGCCCCGTTCTTGTCCCCGGACAGGTACTTGTCCTGGATCTCGGCGGCCTCGCGCTCGTAGCCCATCCGCTGGGCGAGCTGGTTGTAGAAGTTCTGCTTGCGGCTGCCCATGCCGCCGACGTACAGCGCGGTGTAGGGCCGGAAGGTGTCGGCGAGGGTGGCCACGTCCTTGTCGTCGCCGACGGCGAGCGGCAGCGTAGGGCAGATGTCGAACCCGTCGAGGGTCCTGCCCGCCTTCTCCCGGCCCGCGCGCAGGTACTTCACGGCCGTCTCCTCCAGGTGCTCGGCGGAGGGGAAGATCAGCAGTGCGCCGTCGGCGATCTCGCCGGTCTGCTCCAGGTTCTTCGGGCCGATGGCGGCGATGTAGACCGGGATGTGCTCGCGCTCCGGGTGCACGGTCAGCTTGATCGGCTTGCCCGGACCGCCCGGCAGCGGCAGCGTCCAGTGCTCGCCCTCGAACGACAGCCGTTCCCGGCTCATCGCCCGCCGCACGATCTCCACGTACTCGCGGGTGCGGGAGAGCGGCTTGTCGAACTTGACGCCGTACCAGCCCTCGGAGACCTGCGGTCCGGAGACGCCGAGGCCGAGCCGGAAGCGGCCGCCGGAGAGGGAGTCGAGGGTCGCGGCGGTCATCGCGGTCATCGCGGGCTGCCGGGCGGGGATCTGGAAGATGGCCGAGCCGACGTCGATGCGCTCGGTCTGGGCGGCGACCCAGCTGAGCACGGTGGCGGCGTCGGAGCCGTAGGCCTCGGCGGCCCAGCACACGGCATACCCGAGCCGCTCGGCCTCCTGCGCCACGGCCAGGTTGTCCCCGTCCATCCCGGCACCCCAGTAGCCGAGGTTGATCCCGAGTTGCATGGCCGTTCCCCTTACCGATCAGTAACGTCGCTGTTGCGGAGACCTTAGCGCGGAGGAATTCCATACGGGGGGATCGGTCCGCGTTCGGCTGCGGGTCGTGGGGGGCTGGTCGCGCAGTTCCCCGCGCCCCTTGGTTGGGCGAGTCCCGCCCCTTCGAAGTCCCCCCGTTCTGGGGAAATCGGTTATCCACAGGCAACCCAACGCACCAGCTCTGGCCAGTAATCTCGCGGGCATGGAGCAGAGGCATCTCGGCCGAACCGGCCTGCGCGTGTCCCGGATCGGGCTCGGCACCCTCACCTGGGGCCGGGACGTCGACGAGCACGACGCCGCGGACATGCTGAAGGCGTTCTGGGAGGCCGGCGGGACCCTTGTCGACACCGCGGACGTGTACGGCGACGGTGAGGCCGAGTACCTGCTCGGGCAGCTCATAGAGGGGCTGGTGCCGCGCCGGGACCTGGTCATCTCGACGAAGGCGGGCAGCGTGCCCGACCCGGACCGTCGTTTCGACGGCTCGCGCGGTCATCTGCTCGCCGCGCTGGACGCCTCCCTGGCCCGCCTCGGCACCGACTACGTCGACGTCTGGCACGTGCACGCCTACGACCCGGACACCCCGCTGGAGGAGACCCTGCAGGCCCTCGACCTGGCGGTGAGCAGCGGCCGGGCCCGGTACGCCGGGGTCTCCAACTTCTGCGGCTGGCAGCTGGCGAAGGCGGCGACCTGGCAGCTCGCGGCGCCGGGCACCCGCACCCGGCTGGCCAGCACGCAGCTGGAGTACTCGCTGCTCCAGCGAGGCGTCGAGCGCGAGGTGCTGCCCGCCGCCCTCGACCTGGGCATCGGCCTGCTGCCGTCCTCCCCGCTGGGCCGCGGTGTGCTGACCGCGAAGTACCGGCACGCCACTCCCCCGGACTCGCGCGGTGCCTCCGAGCATCTGGCGCCGTTCGTCGAGCCGTACCTCGACGACACCGCCACCCGGATCGTGGACGCGGTGCAGACGGCGGCGGACGGGCTCGCGGTCACCCCGCTCCAGGTGGCGCTCGCCTGGGTGCGGGACCGGCCGGGCGTGGCCGCGCCGATCGTCGGCGCGCGCAACGCGCAGCAGCTCGCGGGGGCATTGTCAGTGGAGGCGCTTACTCTTCCTGACGAGATCTGCCGGGCGCTCGACGACGTGTCGGCGCCCGTGCACCGCTATCCCGATCACGACTGGAGCACGCTGTGAGCACGGAGCCGGGGCTGGGCGCCAAGCCCGAGGCCGACGAGGACACGACGGCTGACGAGGACACGACGGCTGTCGGGACCGGCGCGCCCGGGGCCGACGGAGCGGACGGCGGCGACGACGCGGAGGCCACCGGATCCGGTGCGGGCGGCGGCGCCGGTGCTGCGGGCTCGGCGGGGTCGGAAAGTGCCGTGCCGGACGCGGGGAGCGGCGCGGCCGCCGGTGGCGATGGCGATGGCGATGGCGATGGCGCGGCCCAGGTGTCCGAGGCCGCGGCCGAGTTGGCCGCTCAGCGGGTCGAGCGGGAGCGGATCGCGCAGCGGAGGGCCGAGCAGAAGGAGCCCATCGAGAGCGGGGCCAAGCTCAGCGGGACGGCCGCGGATCTGCTCGCGGCGATCCGGGCGGTGGAGAGCGGGGAGAAGCCCGCGGCCACCGTGTTCACGGACCCCGGGCCGGCCCCGCGCCGGGCCCCGGCACCCGAGCCCGCCCGCAGGCCCGAGTCGGCGCCTGCCGCCTCCGCACCCGCCATGCCCGCCGCACCCGCCGCGGAGGCGGTCGCCGCGGTACGCGCGGTGCTGGCCGACGGCGGTGCGCCCGAGTCGCTCGCCCCCCAGGTCGCCGCGGCTCTCGGCGAGGGCGCGGACACGCTGCTGCGGGAGGACCCCTGGCAGCTGCTCCGGGTCACCGGTGTACGGCCGGACCAGGCCGACGGGTTCGCGCGGGCGTTGCTCGGCGCGGAGTGCGGTCCGGACGACGAGCGGCGTGGCCGGGCGGTCACCGGCTGGCTCCTCGAGCAGGCCGCCGTGGCCGGGCACACCGCGCTGGAGATGCCGGCGCTGACCGCCGCGCTGGCCCAGCGGGCGGTGTCCGACCCGGAGGATGCCGTGCAGAGCGCGCTCGCGGAGGGCGAGGCGCTGGTCTTCCAGGACGCCCTGGATCCGGGCGCCCCGGAGCCCGAGGACGACGAGGCGGAGCGGCCGGTGCGGGTCCTGGTCGGCCTGGAGCGGTACGCACTGGCCGAGGAGAGCCTCGCCGACGGGCTGGCCCGGCTGGTCAACTCCCTGGTCAAGGACGCCTCGGAGCCCTGGGAGGCGGCCGCGGCGGCGGCCTCCGGCGGTGCGGCCGAGCTGGCGCGGGCGGTCGCCGGGCACGGCCTGGTGCTGCACACGGGCGGCGAGGCGGCCCGCGCCGAACCCGCGGCCCTGCTGGCCGCCGCCCGCACGGCCGGACTGCGCGCCTTCGCGGCCGCCCACACCCCCGACGGCAGCCGGCGCCTCACGGTCGGCGAAGAAGCCGCCGGCACCGTCGCCGACCTGCTCACCGGCGCCACGGGCCCCGGCCGGGACGCGGACGGCGCCCTCGACCTCGACCTGCTGATCGTGCTGGACGCGCCCCAGCTGGACGTGGAGGACGCGGCCATGCTCGTGGAGGCGCTGCCCGACGGGGCCCGGCTGGTGCTGAGCGGGGATCCGGCGACGCTGTGGTCCGCGGGTCCCGGGCGGGTCTTCGCCGACCTGCTGGCGGCCCGCGTGTGCCCGCAGATCGCCTCCCGCACGCCCGACCCCGGCCCGCTCGGGGAGCTGGTCTCCGGGATCGGCGTCGGCGAGCTCACCCAGGTCGAGGCGCCCGGCAAGGAGGTCGTGATCGTGCCGGTGCGGGACGCGGGCGAGGCGGTGCACCGGACCGTGCAGCTGGTCGCCGACTCCGTTCCGCGCGCGATCGGCGTCCCCGCCGAGCAGACCGTGGTGATCACCCCGGGCCACGGCGGAGCGGCCGGCACCCGCGCCCTCAACACCGCCCTCAAGGAACGGCTCAATCCGGGCCCCGGCCGCTTCGGCGGCTTCGACCCCGGTGACCGGATCGCCTACTCCCCCGCGCCGGGCCGTACGGTGCCCGGCCAGGTGGTGAAGGCCGACGCCGACGGGCTGCACCTGTCGTGCGCGGGTGCGCCGGTGGTCGTACCGAAGGAGCGGGTGGAGCAGTCCGTCCGTCACGGCTGGGCCCTGACCGCCCACCAGGCGGCGGGGAACCGCTGGCCGGCGGCGGTCGTGGTGCTGCCCGGGGACGCCGTCCAGGCCCTGAGCCGCCCCTGGGTGTACACGGCGTTCAGCCGGGCGGAGCGCCACCTTTCGGTGGTGCACGGCGTGGAACAGGCCCTGGCGAAGGCGGTGGCCGAGTCCCTGCCGAAGCCGCGGACGACCCGCCTGCCGGTGTTGCTGAAGACGCAGGTCCCCGCGGCGAACTGACCGGTGCCGCCGGCGGCACGGTCCGGGCACGAGCCGCCCCTCGCCGCGCGATCCCCGTCCCGCCGTCGGGCTTGTTCCCGTCCCCCGGCCGGATGTCGTTCCCGCCGCCACGGCGACCAGCCGCAACGGCACCGGCCGGCGGTGCCCGTCCGGCCTCGACCTCCGGAAGGCACCGCCGGCCGGGGGTGAGGCCGATCAGCGCTCGGCGTTCATCAGCGCTCGGCGTCCAACGGCTCCAGGTCCTCGTCCTCGTCCAGGTCGAGGTCGTCGTCCAGCTCGTCGGCGCGCCGGGTGCCCTCGCCGTCCTCCGCGTCCTCGCCGTCCTCGTCGTCGAAGACCGCGCTGACGTCGAAGCGGCACACCACCCGCTGCGGATCGACGCTCTCGAAGGGCAGCTCCAGCCACTCGCCCGGCTCGGCCTGCTCGTCCGCCGCGGTCACCCACAGCGTGGAGTCGCCCTCCTCCAGGCCGAACTCCTTGTGCCGGGAGGCGATCTCGTCCGGCTCGAACTCGCCGAACAGGATCCCCAGCGCCCCGTGGATCGTGCCGGCGGCGTCCTCGTCCGCGCCGGGGCCGTCGTCGTACTCGGCGGCCTCGACCCGCTGGGCCTGGGCCAGCAGCCGCTGTGGTTCCGCCACGGCGTAGTCGCGGCGGATCAGCACGCTGATCGCGTTCGGTTCCTCGGGGCCCGCGTACGGTGGCAGCGAGTCGTCCGTACCGGGGATCTCGAAGGGCGTGACCTCGTCGTAGCGGTCGTAGAGAAGCTCGTCGTAGACCTCGGCGGCCGCGGCCAGCTGGTTGAACGCCTCGTAGACAGCCGGGTCGTCCTCCCCCGACCTGCGTTCGACCGCGGCCAGATGGCGGTCGAGCGCGGTCTTGACCGCCTCGGCGGCGGCGCGTACCTCGGCAGCGGTGGGCTGCACAGCATCAGACATAGTGCAGACGCTATCCGTACCGGGCACCAGCCCGCACAATAGATGCGATGCCGGAATACGAATTTGTCGACGTGTACGTACCTCGCGGGGTGTCCCGCAAGGAGGCCACACGCCTGCTGACGGACCATGCCGAGTACGGACACTGGGAGTTGGACCGACTGAGCCTCATGCGCGACGGCAGCCGCAAGGTGCGGTTGCGCCGGCGGATCATCCGCCAGGTGCGTGCCACATGGTGAGACTGGCCGACTGACGGAAGGGGCCCCGCGTCGACGGGGCCCGTCCCGTTCCACGCACCGGTTCCGGTGCGTCACCGTCCGTGCACTACGCCGCGGCGCGCGCCCTGCGGTAGAGCACCGCGCCCGCGAGCAGCGCACCCGCGCCGGCCGGGAGCACGAGACCCAGCGGCATGTCACTGCCGGTGTGCGCGAGCTGCGCGGCGCCGACGGGCCGGCTCACCGAGGCGCTGCCCAGCGGGTCGACGAGAGTGGACCCGTGGGCACCGGTCGGGACGGTCGTGTTCCCGGAGTGAGCGGGGGGCGCGCCCAGGTGCCCGCCGGGAATGCCGGGGTGTCCCGGAGTCCCCGGAGTCCCCGGCTGGCCGGGGTGGCCCGGCTGACCCGGCGTTCCGGGGTTCCCCGGCGTTCCGGGCGGCGTGCTCCCGTGCCCGCCGTGCCCAGGAGGCGTGCCGTGCCCGCCGTGGCCGGGCGGCTGCATGGGGTGACCACCGCCGGGGTACCCGGGGTGCCCAGGATGCCCGGGGCGACCCGGCTGTCCCGGGTGCCCGGGATGCCCCGGGTGCCCGACGTGTCCGGAACCCCCGCCGTTGGCGCACTCGTTGCCCACGGCGGTGTTGCCGACGCCGATGACGTTGACGCTGTTGCCGCACACGTTGACCGGAACGTCGACCGGCGCCTGCACGGTGTTGCCCGAGCCGACACCGGGCGAACCCGCGGTGTGGCCCCCGGCGTGCGAACCACCGTGGCCGCTGTGACCGCCGTGACCGCTGTGGCTGCCGTGGCCGCTCCCGCCGCCGTGACCTCCGCTGTTGCCGTAGCCCGTCGAGGCACCGCCCCCGCCGCCGTGGTTGGCGCACTTGTTGCCCATCGCCGGGTTGAGGGCGCCGACGACGTTCACGGTGTTGCCGCAGACGTTCACCGGCACGTGCACCGGCGCCTGCACCGTGTTGCCCGACAGCACGCCGGGTGAGTCGGTGGCGGAGCCGACGGCTCCCGAGTCGGCGTGGGCGTAACCGCCCGCCGCGGCGATCACGCCGGTCGCCGCGGCCACTGTCATAAGGCCCTTGCGGGTGCCCTGTCGCATTTTCTGAATTCCCCCCTGCCTTCGATCCTGACCTTGCATTCACCGCAGGGAAAAACCTGCGGAAAAACCGGTCGGCCCCGGAGCGCATGGCGCGCGCTCCGGGGCCGACGGAAAGACGCCCCTCAGGGAGTCGGCGTCACTTGTTGATGCAGGTGTTGCCGAAGGCGGGGTTCAGCAGCCCGATCACGGAGATCGTGTTGCCGCAGACGTTCACCGGGACGTGCACGGGAACCTGGATCACGTTGCCGGAGACGACACCCGGGGAACCCACGGCAGCGCCCTGGGCACCCGAGTCGGCGACGGCCAGGCCCGCACCCGCGAGAACCAGACCACCAGTGGCAGCCGCAGCAGCGACGACCTTCTTGAGCATTATTCCTCCTTGTTGGCAATGCGATTCCAAGTAGCGGATCGCATCTGGAGTAACGAGGAGGGAGTAATGGAGCTACGAGCTTATCGTCGCATTCACTCTTCTCAGTCGACTTCGCACAGCCGCCCGATTACCTGTAGCCATTGCTTCACGACGCGTACTTCACGACGCGTCGATGAAACGGTCGAGCACGCGCACGCCGAACTGCAGCCCGTCCACCGGCACCCGCTCGTCCACGCCGTGGAACATCCCCGCGAAGTCCAGCTCCGGCGGCAGCTTGAGCGGCGCGAAGCCGAAGCCGCGGATGCCGAGGTCGTCGAAGGACTTGGCGTCGGTGCCGCCGGAGAGCATGTAGGGGATCGCCTTGGCGGTCGGGTCCTCGGCGAGCAGCGAGGACTGCATGGCCTCCACCAGGGCGCCGTCGAAGCTGGTCTCCAGCGCCTTGTCGGAGTGCACGTCCGCGCGGACCACGTTCGGGCCGAGGATCCGGTCGAGGTCGGCGAGAAACTCCTCCTCGTACCCGGGCAGGAAGCGGCCGTCCACGTGCGCGGTGGCCTCGCCGGGGATGACGTTGACCTTGTAACCGGCGTTCAGCTGGGTCGGGTTGGCGGTGTTGCCGAGGGTCGCGCCGATCAGCTTGGCGATGCCGCCGAGCCGGGCCAGCGTCGACTCCATGTCCTCCGGGTCCAGCTCGGTGCCGAGCGCGTCGCCCAGTTCGTCGAGGAAGGCCCGGGTGGTCTTGGTGACCCGCACCGGGAACTTGTGCCGCCCGAGGCGGGCGACGGCCTCGGACAGCTCGGTGATCGCGTTGTCGCGGTGGATCATCGAACCGTGCCCGGCGGTGCCGGCCACCTTCAGCTTCATCCAGTGCATGCCCTTCTCGGCCGTCTGGATGAGGTAGAGCCGGCGCTGCTCGTTCACCGTGAAGGAGAAGCCGCCGACCTCGCTGATCGCCTCGGTGACCCCCTCGAAGAGGTCCGGGTGGTTGTCGACCAGGTGCCGGGCGCCCCAGGTGCCACCGGCCTCCTCGTCGGCGAGGAAGGCCAGCACGATGTCCCGGGGCGGCTTGCGGCCGCTGCGCAGCCGGTCCCGTACGACCGCCAGGGTCATGGCGTCCATGTCCTTCATGTCGACGGCGCCCCGGCCCCACACGCACCCGTCCGCGACCTCGCCGGAGAAGGGGTGGTGGGTCCAGTCGTCGGCGTTGGCCGGTACGACGTCGAGGTGGCCGTGGATGAGGAGGGCGGGCCTGGACGGGTCCGCGCCCTCGATGCGGGCCACCGTCGAGGCGCGGCCCGGGTGGGACTCGAAGATCTCGGGATCGAGGCCGACCTCGGCGAGCTTCTCGGCGACCCACTCGGCCGCCTTGCGCTCGCCGGGACCGGAGTGGTCGCCGTAGTTGCTGGTGTCGAACCGGATCAGCTCGCGGCAGAGGTCGACGACCTCGTCCTCACCGGTGACGCCCCTGGCCGTGTCCGTCTCGCTCACGCTGCTTCCTTCCGCTGTCACTGCCGCCCGGTCCCCGCCATCCTCCCTCCCTTCCCGCTCGGGGCCCAAGGCCGGTCCCGGCCCGTCACACGCCGTTCACGCCCGCGGGCCCGGAAACAGGGTGTGATCGGCCGCCCCCGAAAGCCTGGTAGTGTTTCCTTCGTCGCCGCGAGGGAAACCCGCATGGAAGACTTCGCACGACAGACACCTTGTCCGGGTGGCGGAATGGCAGACGCGCTAGCTTGAGGTGCTAGTGCCCTTTATCGGGCGTGGGGGTTCAAGTCCCCCCTCGGACACCATGAAGAAACCCCTGCTGAGCAGGGGTTTCTTGGTTTTTCTGGGCAGCGGGTGCCGTCGGCGACCACCTTCCGGTGGGCGCCGCTCTCTCAGTCGAGGCCGGCTATTCGGCCGTCACCGTGGGCCACTGCGGAGGTGAACGCGCGGAGCGCGGCGCGGTCCAGCAGGAGCGCGGGCCCGTCGGGCCGCTTGCTGTCGCGGACGGCGACCGTCGCCTCGTCGACGATCCCGCATTCCACGCAGTCGGACTGTGATGCGGACGCCGAGGACTTCCACCAGGTCACCGGCAGAGCCGACGCGTCGTCAACGTGCTTCATTCGCTATTCGTTCTTCCTTATCTGGGTGATCAGTTCCACCGACGCCTCGACGGACTCGGCGGCAGACGTGAGGCGTTGCCACGCGGCCCGGTGCGTGGAGACCCGATCACGTTCCTCGATGTACAGGGCGGAGGTCAGCCCTTCCTGGTGGACGACGTCCAGATCGGTGTGCGGACCGAAGCCCAGGATGCTGAAGGTGCCGGTGAGCCCGGCGTGCAGGGGAGCGTCCGAGCGCAACACCTGGATGTTGATGTTCGGGCGCCGCCCCATCGTAAGCAGGCGCCCCAACTGTTCGTACATCAGGGCGGGATCCTCGGTGGTGGAGCGCAGCGCCTGTTCGGAGATGATCGCCCAGAGCGCCAGCGGGTCGCTGTCCCGGGTGAGGACGGCCTGGCGTGCCAGCCGTACCTCGACGAGCGCGTCGACCCGTGCCTCGACCGCCTCGGACATGGCGGTCGCCCGGATGATCTCGCGGGCGTACTCGGCGGTCTGGAGCAGTCCGGGGACCATGCCCAGCTGCCAGGTGGAGACCGTCTCGGCCTCCGCCTCCAGGCTGATCAGGTCCTCGTACACCGGGGTGAGAACACCCCGGTACGAGTGCCACCAGCCGCGCCGGCCGCCCTCCTTGGTGAGCGTGATCAGGGCCGCGCGCAGCTCGTCGCTGACGTCGCGGCCGAGGTCGCCGTACAGATGGAGCAGCGCCTGGATGTCCGCTGCCTTGGGGGCTGTCTTGCCGGTCTCCATCCGGGACAGCTTGGAGGAGACGAACGCGCCTTCGGAGTGCTCGGCGACCTCGTCGAGGGTGAGTTCGCCGCGCAGCTCGCGCAACTTCGCACCGAGCCGTCGCCGGCGCACCGTGGGCGTGCTCACGGCTTCCCCCTTCTGTCCGGTGAACTGCCCGACAGTCTGCCCGTGCCGCACCAACCCTCGCCACCGACTGACGACTTGTGCCGCAAGTCTCTCAAGGTGATGCGCAAAATTTCACATCTCGTGGGACGTATTGCTATCGACTGTGCCGTGAAGGCACCATGAATCCGGGAAATACGACAGTGACCGTACTCGCATGGCGAACCACCGTGCCTGCGTTGGGACATGCCCGTGAGGGGATGCACATGATCGAACGCCAGCGGAGCACCACGACCGAACCCCGCGCCCTGCAAGTCGCCCCGCCGCCGGTCCTGTTACTGGCCAGCGAGCCCCAGTCGGCCAAGGCCGCCCGGCTGTTCGTGAGCGACTTCATCGCGCACCACACCCCCGACGCCTCCCGCGACCACATCGACGCGGTCGCCCTGGTCACCTGCGAGCTGGTCACCAACTCCCTGCGTTACGAGACCGACCCGGACGACCCGGTCCGTCTCCTCATCGACACCGACGGCTCCCGGACCCGGGTCGAGGTGCACGACCCGCTGGGCCGCCGTCCCCGGCTGCGGCCCATCTCGGTCGAACGGGACCGCGGGCGCGGTCTGCTCATCCTCGACGCGCTGTGCTCGGGCCGCTGGGGCGTGGGCAACCTGCCCTGGGGCAAGTCCATCTGGGCCGAGGTAAGCGCCGTGTGACGTCCGGCGTTTCGTGACGTTTCCCCTCCCCCCACGGCGACGGCCGGTTCCGCGGCGATCTCCCCCCCTCCCCGCCACGGCACCGGCCGTTGTCGTACCGGCCACCGGACACATGGAGTTGGCCTGTCTCACGCTGTGTGGCCCATCTCTCGCCAGCTACGGAGAATCCCTGGTCAGAGGTAGCTTAAAATTCAAGGGACTGCTCCGAACGGCTGCTTCCAGGTGGCCGTCAGATGAACAGGGGCCTAGCGTCGTACTAATATTTCCGGCTTGTTACCTAGCCGGAGCCGGACAACCCCAGGCAGACCTGCGGGCCCGCCGGCACCCCGGAGGTTCCGGGAACGAGACGCGAGGACCGGATGGCAGCGATTGACGAGAGCAGTGCTCTCGGCCTGCTCGACGAAGAGATCCGCGAGGAGTTCGGGGACACCGCACGTTTCTCGGCCGGGGCGGCGGCCTCGCCGCGCACCCTGGTGGACGTGTTCGAGGCAACGGTACGGGCGCACCCCGACGAGCCCGCACTGGACGACGGCACCACCCAGCTCACCTACCGCGGGCTCGCCATAGAGGTCGCGCGGCTGCGGCGGCGGCTGGCCGAGGCCGGCATCGGGCTCGGCGACCGGGTGGGCGTCCGGGTGCCGTCCGGAACCAACGACCTGTACGTCGCCGTTCTCGGCGTCCTCGCGGCCGGCGCCGCCTATGTCCCGGTCGACGCCGAGGACCCGGACGAGCGGGCCGCACTGGTGTTCGGCGAGGCGGAGGTGGCGGCCGTCCTCGGCGAGGGGCTGCACATTGACGTGCGGCACGAGTCCGCGAAGCCCTCCGGCCGCCCCGGCGCCGAGCACGACGCCTGGATCATCTTCACCTCCGGGTCCACCGGCAGGCCCAAGGGCGTCGCCGTCACCCACCGCAGCGCCGCGGCCTTCGTGGACGCCGAGGCCGCGCTCTTCCTGACCGAGGAGCCGATCGGGCCCGGCGACCGGGTCATGGCGGGCCTCTCCGTGGCCTTCGACGCCTCCTGCGAGGAGATGTGGCTCGCGTGGCGCTACGGTGCCTGCCTGGTGCCCGTACCGCGCTCCCAGGTCCGCTCCGGCGCCGACCTCGGCCCCTGGCTGGTCGACCAGGAGATCACCGTCGTCTCGACCGTGCCCACCCTGGCCGCCCTCTGGGAGCCCGAGACCCTCAACGACGTCCGCCTCCTCATCTTCGGCGGCGAGGCCTGCCCGCCCGAGCTGGCGCAGCGCCTGGTGACCGAGGGCCGCGAGGTCTGGAACACCTACGGCCCCACCGAGGCCACCGTCGTCGCCTGCGCCGCTCTGATGACCGGCGAGGAGCCGATCCGCATCGGGCTGCCGCTGAACGGCTGGGAGCTGGCCGTCGTGGACGACGCGGGCGTGCCCGTGGCGATGGGCGAGAGCGGCCAGCTGGTGATCGGCGGGGTCGGCCTCGCCCGGTACCTGGACGCCGAGAAGGACGCGGAGAAGTACGCCCCGCTGGAGTCGCTGGGCTGGGAGCGGGCGTACCGCAGCGGTGACCTGGTGCGCGCCGACCGCGAGGGGCTGGTCTTCCTCGGGCGCGCGGACGAGCAGATCAAGCTCGGCGGCCGCCGGATCGAGCTCGGCGAGGTCGACGCGGCCCTCCAGGCCCTCCCCGGCGTCGCGGGCGCCGCGGCGGCCGTACGGACGGCCCGCAGCGGCAACCAGCTCCTGGTCGGCTATGTCGTCACCCAGGACAGCTGGGACCACGCGGCCGCCGTCGAGAAGCTGCGCGCCGAACTGCCCGCGGCCCTCGTGCCGCTGCTGGCGCCGGTCGACGAGCTGCCCACCCGTACCTCCGGCAAGGTCGACCGCAACGCCCTGCCCTGGCCCCTGGAGGGCCTGGAGTCCGGCGGCCCGGCCGAGCAGCTGTACGGCACCGAGGCCTGGCTCGCCGAGCAGTGGACCGAGGTCCTCGGCATCCCGGTGAGCAGCGCCTCCGACGACTTCTTCGCGATCGGCGGCGGCAGCCTGTCCGCCGCCCAGCTCACCACCCGACTGCGCACCCGCTACCCGAGCGCGGCGGTCCTCGACATCTACCAGCAGCCGGTGCTGCGCAAGCTGGCCCGCCGGCTGGAAGAGTCCGTGCAGGACGACGGGACGCGGCGCACGATCGCGCCCGTGCCGCGCAGCGCCCAGTTGGTGCAGCTGCTGCTCCTGCTCCCCCTGTTCACCGTCCTCGGGCTGCGCTGGACGGTGGTCCTGGCCGCCCTCGGCAACGTGCTCGGCGGCTACGGCTGGCTGCCCACCGCACCCTGGTGGCTGGTCGGTCTCGGCGTCCTGGTGCTGTTCACCCCGCCCGGCCGGATCGCGGTCGCGGCCGGGGGCGCGCGGCTGCTGCTGCGGGGCGTGAAGCCCGGCCGGTACGCGCGCGGCGGCTCCGTGCACCTGCGGCTGTGGGCGGCGGAGCGGCTGGCCGAGTTCACCGGGGCGACCACGCTGACCGGCTCCTGGCTGGAGCGGTACGCGCGGGCGCTCGGCGCCAAGATCGGTCCCGAGGTGGACCTGCACTCGCTGCCGCCGGTGACCGGACTGCTCAGGATCGGGCGGGGCGCGGCCGTGGAGTCCGAGGTGGACCTGTCCGGCTCCTGGCTGGACGGCGACCGCCTGGTGATCGGCCCGGTCCGGATCGGCGCCCACGCGGTCGTCGGGACGCGCAGCATGCTCTTCCCGGGCGCCCGCGTCGGCAAGCGCGCCGAGGTGGCCCCCGGCTCCGCGGTGACCGGGCAGGTCCCGACCGGCCAGCGCTGGGCCGGCGCCCCGGCGGTCAAGCTGGGCAAGGCCAAGCGGAACTGGCCCAAGCACCGGCCGCAGCGCGGCACGTACTGGCGGGTGATGTACGGCCTCACCGGGCTCGGGCTCAGTGCGCTGCCGGTGCTGGCGGGTGTGGCCGCGCTGCTGGTGGCCGGGCGGTTCGTGGCCCCCGGGGACGGCCTGGCCGAGGCCCTGCGGGGCGCGGCGGTCGCGCTGGTCCCGGCGACGCTGGCCTTCGGGCTGGCGTACGCCCTGCTGATCCTGGTCGCCGTCCGGCTGCTGAGCCTGGGCCTGCGGGTCGGCACGCACCCGACGCACAGCAGGGTCGGCTGGCAGGCCTGGACGGTCTCCCAGCTGATGGACCGCTCCCGCGAGACCCTGTTCCCGCTGTACGCCGGGCTGATCACACCGGTGTGGCTGCGGCTGCTCGGGATGCGGATCGGGCGCGGCGCCGAGGTCTCGACCGTGCTCGCGCTGCCGAGCCTGACGACGGTCGGCGAGGGCGCCTTCCTGGCCGACGACACGCTGACCGCGCCGTACGAACTCGGCGGCGGCTATGTGCGGATCGGGCGCGCGGAGATCGGGCGGCGGGCGTTCCTCGGGAACTCCGGGATGACCGCGCCGGGCCGCAGTGTGCCGGACGGCGGTCTGGTCGGGGTGCTGTCGGCGACGCCGAAGAAGGCCAAGAAGGGCACGTCGTACCTGGGACTGCCGCCGGTGAAGCTGCCGCGCAGCGCGGCCGACGGCGACCAGAGCCGGACCTACGAGCCGCCGGCGCGGCTGCTGTGGGCGCGGGCCCTGGTGGAGACGTGCCGGATCGTGCCGGTGCTGTGCTCGGTGGCGCTGGCCGGGCTCACGGTGGCCGCCCTGTGCGCGCTGGGCGCCTGGGCACCCCTCCTGTCGGGGCTGGTGCTGCTCGGTGCCGGTGCCGTCGCGGGCCTGGTGTCCGTGCTGGCCAAGTGGACGCTGGTCGGGCGGCACCGCAGCGGTGAGCACCCGCTGTGGAGCTCGTTCGTGTGGCGCAACGAGCTGGCGGACACCTTCGTGGAGGTGCTGGCGGTGCCGTGGCTGGCCGGCTCGGTGCCGGGTACGCCGGTGATGACGGCCTGGCTGCGCGGCCTCGGCGCGCGCATCGGCAAGGGCGTCTGGGTGGAGAGCTACTGGCTTCCGGAGACCGATCTGGTGACCCTGGAGGACGCGGCGACCGTGAACCGCGGCTGTGTGCTGCAAACTCACCTCTTCCACGACCGGATCTTGCGGACGGATACTGTGGTTCTCCGTGAGGGCGCCACACTGGGTCCTGGCGGGATCGTGCTGCCCGGCAGCACGATCGGGGCCCGTACGACCCTGGGTCCCGCGTCGCTCGTCATGGCGGCGGAGTCGGTTCCCGACGACACCCGCTGGCTCGGCAATCCGATCGAGGCATGGCGTCCCTGAGCGCGGGCCGCTCGGTGGCCGCGGGCATCGGTGCACCGAGAGACGGTTCGAGCACAGCGCAGGGAGCGAACGCGGAAGTGGCAGTGCAGCAGTCAGCGGGTCCGGACCCGTACTTCCCGGACAACGGCGATCCCCGGTACCGGGTGCATCGCTATGAGCTCACGCTGGACTACCGGCCAGGCCCCAACCGCCTGGCCGGCATGGCCCGGATCAACGCGATCGCGGGCCGGGCCGCGCTGCCCGAGTTCCAGCTGAACCTGGCCGACTTCAAGATCGGCCGGATCCGGGTGGACGGCCGCCAGCCGCACTGGACGCACCGCGGCGGCAGGCTGCGGATCAAGCCCGCGAAGCCGCTGCGCGCCGGGGCCGCCTTCACCGTGGAGATCCACTGGTCGGGCAACCCGAAGCCGGTGAACAGCCCGTGGGGCGGGATCGGCTGGGAGGAGCTGACGGACGGCGCCCTGGTGGCCAGCCAGCCGACCGGCGCACCGTCCTGGTTCCCGTGCAACGACCGGCCGGCCGACAAGGCGTCGTACCTGTTCTCGATCACCTGCCCGTCGGCGTACTCGGTGGTGGCCGGCGGCCGGCTGCTCACCCGCACCACGAAGGCGTCCACGACGACCTGGGTGTACGAGCAGGCCGCGCCGACGTCGAGCTACCTGGTGAGCCTCGCGATCGGCAAGTTCCAGACGGTGCTCCTCGGCGACCCGGGGTTCGGCGGGGTGCCGATGCACGGCCACATACCGGCGCATCTGCTCCCGGAGTTCTCCAGGGACTTCGCGCGGCAGCCCGCGATGATGGACCTGTTCCAGCGGCTGTTCGGGCCCTACCCGTTCGACGAGTACGCGGTGGTCGTCGCCGACGAGGAGTTCGATGTCCCGGTCGAGGCCCAGGGGTTGTCGCTGTTCGGCGTCAACCACGTGGACGGGGCCCGGGGTTCGGAACGCCTGGTGGCGCACGAGCTCGCCCACCAGTGGTTCGGCAACAGCGTGTCCATCGCCGACTGGCGGCACATCTGGCTGAACGAGGGGCTCGCCAAGTACGCCGAGTGGCTGTGGTCGGAGCGGTCCGGCGGCCGCAGCGCCCAGCAACTCGCCGCCCTCGCGCACCGGTTGCTCGCCGGGCTGCCGCAGGACATCCGGATCGCCGCCCCGGGCCGGAAGTCGATGTTCGACGACCGGCTCTACGAGCGGGGCGGGGTCACCATCCACGCGATCCGCTGTGCGCTCGGCGACGAGCGGTTCTTCCACATGCTGCGGTCGTGGGCGGGGCTGCACCGGGGCGGGTCCGTGACGACCGCGACGTTCACGGCCCACGTCAACCGCTTCGCGGACGAGCCGCTGGACGGGCTGTTCGACGCCTGGGTGCACCGGACGGCGCTGCCGCCGCTGCCCACCCTGACCCTCCCGGCGCGCCCGGCCCAGCCGCCCACCAACGCCGAGTCGGCGTAGGGGGCGGGCCCGTGACACCGAAGCGGTCCTCCCGGCAGCGGCCCGCCGCCGCCTGCCCGTGCGGTCTCGCCGAGACGTACGAGCGGTGCTGCGGCCGGTTCCACCGGGGTGCGGTGGCCGCGCCCACGGCCGAGACGCTGATGCGCTCGCGGTACAGCGCCTTCGTGAGACGCGACGAGCCGTACCTGCTGCGCACCTGGCATCCCCGGACCCGCCCGCCCCGGGTCGACTTCGACCCCGGGATGCGCTGGACCGGCCTGGAGATCCTCGCGACGACCGACGGCTCGGCCTTCCACACCACCGGCACGGTGACCTTCCGCGCGTCCTTCGGCGACGGCTCGCTGCACGAGCGCAGTCGGTTCGAGCGGGTCGAGGGGGCGTGGGTGTACGTGGACGGGGAGTTCCTGGACTAGGGCGCCAGGATGTCCAGCTCCTGCAGCGCCCCCGTCGTGATCTCGCGCGTCAGCTGCTCCGCGCGGACCGCGTCGCCCTCCCGGACCGCCTCGGCGACCTGGACGTGCAGGGTCACGGCGGCCGGGTCGGGGTCCTCGAACATCACGTCGTGCTGGGTGCGGCCGGACAGGACCTCCGTGACCACGTCCGCGAGACGGGCGAACATCTCGTTGCCCGACGCCGCCAGGATCACCCGGTGGAAGGCCACGTCGTGGAACAGGTACTCCTCCAGCTTGTGGCCCCGCGAATGGGCCACCATGCCGAGCGCGCACTCGGTGAGCTCGGCGCACTGCGCGGCCGTGGCGTGCCGCGCCGCCAGGCCGGCCGCCACCGGCTCGACCGCCGAGCGCAGCACGGTGAGCGAGCGCAGCTGGTGCGGGCGGTCGGCGCCGGCCAGGCGCCAGCGGATGACCTGCGGGTCGTAGACGTTCCACTCGGCCTTGGGGCGGACGGTGACGCCCACCCGGCGACGGGACTCGACCAGGTGCATGGACTCCAGGACCCGGACCGCCTCGCGCATCACGGAGCGTGACACTTCGAAGTGCTGGGCGAGTTCGTCCGTGCGCAGGACGCTGCCCGGCGGGTACTCGCCCGCGGTGATGGCGGGGCCGAGGGTGTCCAGTACTCGGCCGTGCAGGCCCCGGCCCGGTGTGCTCATGCACTCAGCGTACCGAGTGGATCACCCAGCCAAAAAGTCAGACTTATATGTCACACACTCTTGAATTCGTCGTACCTAATGCGTTTCAGTGTGGCGACCCCTTCCGAACCTTCCGAGGAAGACACAGCGAGGCACTGATGCGTACCCCTCACGTCGTCGTGGTGATGGGCGTCGCCGGCACGGGCAAGACCACGATCGGTCCGCTGCTCGCCGCCCGGCTCGGCGTCCCGTACGCCGAGGGCGACGACTTCCACCCGCCGGCCAACATCGCCAAGATGTCGGCCGGGCACCCGCTCGACGACGCCGACCGGTGGCCGTGGCTGGACGCCATCGGCTCCTGGGCGCACGGGCGGGCGGGGCTCGGCGGGGTGGTCAGCAGCTCCGCGCTGAAGCGGTCCTACCGTGACCGGCTGCGGGCCGCGGCCCCCGGCATCGTGTTCCTGCACCTGACCGGCGACCGGCGGCTCATCGAGGACCGGATGTCGCACCGGCAGGGCCACTTCATGCCGACCGCGCTGCTCGACTCCCAGTTCGCCACGCTCCAGCCGCTGGCGGCGGACGAGGCCGGCGTCGCCGTGGACGTCTCGGGCACGCCCGAGGAGATCACCGCACGGGCCGTACGGGCGCTGGAGACGCTGCCCGACCTCACTCCGCAGTAAGCCCCTCCCCCTCCCCCCTTACCTGTCCCCATCACTGCAAGGAACCCCTGTGACCAGACTCAGCGTCGAGATGCTGGCAGCGGACGCCGTCGCGCCCATCACCTCGGCCGGACACGCCCGGCTCGGCATCGCCGTCCTGCTGGGCTTCGCCGTCATCGTCCTGCTCATCACCAAG
The DNA here is from genome assembly GCF_040643955.1 of Streptomyces sp. NPDC047061. NCBI lineage: Bacteria > Bacillati > Actinomycetota > Actinomycetes > Kitasatosporales > Streptomycetaceae > Streptomyces > Streptomyces sp. NPDC047061. Next base: position 149,865 of record NZ_JBEYVI010000018.1, on the reverse strand, counting down.
TTCAAGCTCCACGCCTTCCTGGCGCTCACCATCGGCTCGCTCGCGCTCGGCGCGTTCGCCGGGGCGCCGCTCGACAAGGCCATCACCAGCTTCACCACCGGGCTCGGCAGCACCGTCGCCGGCGTGGGTGTCCTGATCGCGCTCGGGGCGATCCTGGGCAAGCTGCTGGCCGACTCCGGCGGCGCCGACCAGATCGTCGACACGATCCTCGCCAGGGCCGGCGGGCGTGCCATGCCGTGGGCGATGGTGCTGATCGCCTCCGTGGTCGGGCTGCCGCTGTTCTTCGAGGTCGGCATCGTGCTGCTGATCCCGGTGGTGCTGATGGTCGCCAAGCGCGGCAACTACTCCCTGATGCGCATCGGCATCCCGGCCCTCGCCGGTCTGTCGGTGATGCACGGTCTGGTGCCCCCGCACCCGGGCCCGCTGGTCGCGATCGACGCGGTCCACGCGAACCTGGGCGTGACCCTGGCCCTCGGCGTCCTGGTCGCGATACCGACCGTGATCGTCGCCGGTCCGCTGTTCTCGAAGGTCGCGGCCCGCTGGGTGGACGTGCAGGCCCCGGACCGGATGCTCCCGCAGCGCCCGTCCGAGGAGCTGGAGAACCGCCCCGGCTTCGGCGCCACCCTCGCGACCATCCTGCTGCCGGTCGTCCTGATGCTGGCCAAGGCGCTGGTCGACATAGTCGTCGACGACCCGGCCCACACCGTCCAGCGGGTCTTCGACGTCATCGGCTCCCCGTTGGTCGCCCTGCTCACGGCCGTGATCGTCGGCATGTTCACGCTGGGCCGGCCGGCCGGGTTCTCGCGGGAGCGGATCTCGCAGACCGTCGAGAAGGGCCTCATGCCCATCGCGGGCATCCTCCTCATCGTCGGCGCGGGCGGCGGCTTCAAGCAGACGCTGATCGACTGCGGTGTCGGCCAGATGATCCTGGAGATCTCCAAGGACTGGTCGATCCCGGCGCTGCTGCTGGCCTGGCTGATCGCGGTCGCGATCCGTCTCGCGACCGGCTCCGCGACGGTCGCCACGGTGTCGGCGGCGGGCCTGCTGGCCCCCCTCGCCGCCGACATGTCGACGGCCCACACGGCCCTCCTGGTCCTGGCCATCGGCGCGGGCTCGCTGTTCTTCAGCCATGTGAACGACGCCGGATTCTGGCTGGTGAAGGAGTACTTCGGCCTGAGCGTCGGCCAGACCCTCAAGACCTGGTCGGTCATGGAGACGATCATCTCGGTGGTCGCGGGCGCCCTGGTCCTGCTGCTGTCCCTGGTGATCTAGGGGCGGTACGGGACCGGAGTCCGGCGGTGCGCGTCACCCGGCACCGCCGGACTCCGCCGTCTCGGCTGATCGCCGTTGCGGCGGAAACAGCTGTGAGGGACGTCCTTCCTCGTTCCGCCGCGACGGCGCTCAGCCACGACGGCGGAATCCGGCGGTGCCCGGTGCACCGTCGGAGGGCGTTCGGCGGGCCCGCCGGGCGGCTACGGCCGCCACAGCGGGTGTTCGCGTTTGGCCCACTCGCGGCTCACCGTTCCCGTGCGCAGGCCTCGTCTCGCCTCCGGGTCGCCCAGGGCCATGCCCACGTGGCCGGCCAGGACGATGCCGATCGTGAGGGCCAGCCAGTCGTGGACGAAGGTGGCCGAGGTGCGCCACATCAGCGGGGTGAGGTGGGTGAACCACATGAGGAGGCCGGTGCCGAGCATGACCAGGGTCGCGCCGGCGATCCAGTTCGCGTAGATCTTCTGGCCGGCGTTGAACTTTCCCGCCGGGCGCGAGGACGGGCGCTTGTCGCGGCTCAGGGCGGCGCGCAGCCAGAGCCGGTCGTGCGGGCCGAAGCGGTTCAGGAAACCGAGGTCCCTGCGGAAGGCGCGGGAGACCAGACCGAGGAGGACCGGGACGGGGAGGGCGAGGCCCGCGCACTCGTGGATGCGGACGACCAGTTCCCGGCGGCCGACGAGGACCGCCAGCTGCGGGATGTAGAGGCAGGCAGCCGTCGCGACGCAGAGGCCCATCAGCAGCGCCGTGGTGCGGTGGACCCAGCGCGCGGCAGGGGTGAAGCGGCGCAGCCGGTCCGTGGCGGCCGGGGCCTCAGCTCGTAGGCTCATCGTCACGTCCGTTCGAGCGGCCGACCCAGGCGTCGACGTCGTAGCCCAGCCTCTCCCAGTACCCCGGGTCGACCTTGTCGGTGACCGTGATGCCGGAGAGCCACTTGGCCGACTTGTAGAAGTACATGGGGGCGACATAGAGGCGGACCGGGCCGCCGTGGTCGTGGGTGATGGGCTTGTTCTGCATGCGCAGCGCGACCAGGACGTCCGAACGGCGCGCCTGGTCGAGGGTGAGGCTCTCGGTGTACGCGCCGTCGAAGCAGGTGAAGTGGATCGCCTTGGCGGTGTCCCGGACGCCCGCCAGGTCCAGGAGGTGGGAGAGCCGGACGCCCTCGAAGGGGGTGTCGGGGACCCGCCAGCCGGTCACGCACTGGACGTCCTTGACCAGCTTGGTCTGCGGCAGGGCCCGCAGGTCGGCCAGGGTGTAGGTGCCCGGCTTGTCGACCAGTCCGTCGATCTTCAGCTGGTAGTCGGCCGCGGTCTTGTCCGGCACCGATCCGGTCACCGAGTAGTACCGGAAACCGCCGCCGTTCGGGAGCAGTCCGGTCAGGCCCGTGGGGTCCTTGCCGGAGAAGGCCCCGAGGACCGACTCGGTGACGCGTTGCAGCACCGGCGCGGTCACCAGGCCGAGCGCGCCGAGGCCGATGGTGCCGAGGAACACCCGGCGGCCGACCGGACTGCCCTCCTCGGTGCGCCGCGGCGCCTCGGATTGTTCAGAGTTCACGTACTCATTCGAACACCATCCGGGCGGGCTCGGCCACGAAATCCGGCGGCCGTAAGGAATCCACAACCTCTTCTCATCAACTTCCCCTCAACCTCCCAGCGCCCGCTCCCGGGCCGCCCGGAACGCCTCGCACGGATCGCGGTCCGGGTAGGACCAGGGTGCCGAGGTGGCATGGCGGCCGATCCGCTGGAACAGGGCCGCGGCCTCGGCGTACCGGCCGGCGCCGGAGGTGGCGTGGGCCAGGTGGTTGAGGTCGATGTGGCGGCGGGGATGCTCCTCGATGCCCCACTCCAGCCACCAGTCGAAGGCGGCGCCCAGGGCGCGCAGCGCGGACGGCTCCGTCCAGTGCCCGGCGACCGCCGGGTCGGCGGGGGCCCGGCCGGTGGCGGCCAGCACCCGGTGGCGTTCGGCGTAGGCGACGACCGGCAGGACGGCGAGCGGGGAGTCGGCCGGGGCCTCCGCCGCCGCGCGTTCCGCGAAGGCGCACAGTGCGTACGTCTCCCCGGTCTCGGTCTCCGCGATCCGGGCCGCCATCAGGTGGTGGGCATGGTGGTGCTCGGGATGGCGGCGGCGCACCTCGGCGAAGGTCCGGCGCGTCTCCTCGTCGGTGCCCAGGTAGCGGGCCAGCAGGAGCAGGCCGAGCCACGAGGTGGGGTCGGCCGGGGCGAGCCTGGCGGCACCGGCGCAGGCCTCGCGGGCCCGCTCCGGGTCCTCCTTGCCGCGCAGGGCGCGCCGGACCAGGGTCAGGGCGTACAGGGTGGCGGCGTCGGCGGAGCCCGGCTCGGCGAGCAGCCACTCGCGGGCCCAGGCGACGGCGTAGGGCTCGCGGGCCAGGACGGTGGCCCGGTGGCCGCGACGGTCCCAGTCATCACCCGTATGGAGCAGCAGGGAGCGGGCGGACTGCCAGCGGCCCTGGGCCAACGCGGCCCGGGCGGAGATGAGTTCGGCGTCGTCGAGGGCGTCGTCGGGGCAGTGTTCGCACCCGGGGTGCGCTGCGGCGCGGGGAGCTCGGGCGACGGCCGGGCCTGGGTCCGAGACGGCCGGGCCTGGGCCTAAGAGGGGCGGGGTTGGGGGCACCGCGGAACTTCCTGGTTGTCGGGCTGCCATCGGCCGATCACGCACAGCAAACCCCCAGCCAAGACTTTGCGTCAAGCTGAACGGGGCTCGTACTCTGTTCAACTACCTTGTGCAAAGCGGAACTTGACGCGCGCCGGGGCCAGGTTGGCGTACCGTGGCCGTGGGGCTTCGGGTTCCGGCTGTGGCGTACGCCATGGCGTCGGCCGCCCGGGCGTCGGACCATGGCCGTAGGGTCCCGCCGCCGCTCCGATCCGCACCGCGTGATCGACTCGGGCAGCGTGACCGAGTCAACCGCCCGGTTCCGGGAACCCCCGGAACAATCCCCACCCGGGAGCGCTACAGTCGGCCACTACGCACTCCGTAGCCCGGCCGCAGATCGAGGTACGCAGCGTGTCCGTTCTGGTTCTGGTCCTCGCCGTGAGCGCGGCCTGTTGCCTGGGCTTCGGGTTCGTGCTCCAGCAGAACGTCGCCCAGAAGGCACCGCTCAGCGACTTCCTCTCGCCCCGGCTGCTGCTCGACCTGATGAGGGTGCCGCGCTGGCTCGGCGGCATCGGCCTGATGGTGGCCGGCATGGTCCTCGGCGCGATCGCCCTCGGCAAGGGCGAGATCTCCCTCGTCGAGCCGCTGCTGGCGACGAACCTCCTGTTCGCCCTCGCGCTCTCCCGGCACCAGACCAGGCATCCCCTCAGCCACCAGGGCTGGGCAGGTCTCGTCCTGCTCGCGGGCGGCGTGACCGCGTTCATCCTGGCGGGCCAGCCACGCGGCGGCGACGCCATAGCCAACCCGCTGCGGCACTGGCTGATCATCGGCGCGATGGTCGGCACAGCGCTGCTGCTCACGACCTACGCCAAACGCTCCCGCCTCAGCGCGGGACCGACCCTCCTCGCCCTCGCCGCCGGCCTGCTCTACGGCGTCCAGGACGCGCTGACCCGGGTCACCGGCACCCGCTTCTCCGAGGGCGGCATCATGGAGGTGCTGACCGGCTGGCAGCCGTACGGTGTGCTGGTCCTCGGGGTCACCGGGCTGATCCTCGTCCAGAGCGCGTTCGAGACGGCGGAGCTGCGCAACTCGCTGCCCGCGCTCACCGCGGCCCAGCCGCTCGCCGGGATCCTCTGCGGGGTCGGCTTCCTCGGGGACAAGCTGCGCACCGACACCGGGGCGCTGGCCTGGGAGGCGGCGGGGCTCGCGGCGATCGTGGCGGGCATCGTGCTGCTGGGTCTGCACCCGGCGATGCCGCGCGGTGCGGCGCCGAAGGAGCCCTCGCTGGACCTCCAGCCGCGCTGACCTCCGGTCGGCCGCAGCACGCCCCCCGGCGGTGGCCGTCCGGCTGCTTGGATGGCGGTATGAGCGCTGCTGACGAGATCCTCGACATCGTCGACGAGCACGACCAGGTGATCGGCACGTCCCCGCGCGGCGAGGCGTACGCCCGGGGCCTGCGCCATCGCTGTGTCTTCATCCAGGCCCGCGACGCCGCCGGCCGGCTCTTCGTCCACCGCCGCACCGCCACCAAGCTGGTCTTCCCCTCCCTGTACGACATGTTCGTCGGGGGTGTGGTGGGGGCGGGCGAGTCCTACGACGACGCGGCGCTGCGGGAGGCCGAGGAGGAACTGGGCGTGAGCGGTCTCCCCCGGCCGACGTTCCTCTTCAAGTTCCTGTACGACGACGGCGCCCGGCAGAGCTGGTGGTCCGCGGTGTACGAGGTGCGCTGCGAGCTGCCGGTGCGGCCGCAGGCGGAGGAGGTGGCGTGGCACGCCTTCCTGAGCGAGGAGGAACTGGTGTCCCGGCTCGGCGAGTGGGAGTGGGTACCGGACGGGGTGGCGGCGTGGGAGCGGCTGCGGGTGCATCGGGGCTGAGGTGGGGGGTGGGGACGCTTACCGGCGCTGGCCGGGTGCCGCCCGCGCCCACCCGTGCCGCCCCAGCGGCACGACTGCCCGCGGCTGCATGAGAGACGGCTGGGCAGCGCCCCGTCAGGGGCGCGGGGAACTGCGCGACCAGCCCCCACGCACCCGCAGCCGAAAACGTCGGCCCTCCTCGCCCCCGGTAGGCTTCCGGCACGTGATCGAATTCGCGCGGAACGTCCGTTTGTGGTTCGCCCCCGAAGAGGTACGCCAGGAGGGCAAGACCCCCGACTACCGCTTCTCCCTCGCCAACGAGCGGACCTTCCTGGCCTGGCTGCGCACCGCCCTCGCCCTCATCGGCGGCGGATTCGCCGTGGACCAGTTCCTGCCCGACCTCCGCTGGGGCTGGCGCGTAGGCCTCGCGCTCGCGCTCCTCGCCGCCGGCGTGCTCTGCTCGCTGCGTGCCGTGAACCACTGGATGCGCTGCGAGCGGGCGATGCGGCGCGGCGAGGATCTGCCGGTGTCCCGGTTCCCGGCCCTGCTGAGCGTGGTCGTCGCCGTGGTCGCCGTCGCGATGGTCGTCGTGGTGCTCGTCGGGTGGGAGGGATGACGGAGCCGGCCCGCGACCCCGGGCTCCAGCCGGAGCGGACCCGGCTGGCCTGGCGCCGTACGACCCTCTCGGCGACCGTCGCCGCCATACTCGCGGCGAAGACCGCGCTGCACGGCGGTACCTCGGCCGTCGGCGTGATCGCCTGCGCCGCCTGCTGCGCCCTGTGGCTGGGCTTCCTTCTGATCGCCAACCGCCGTATCCGGGCCCTCGCGGCCACCGACCGCCCCACCGCGCTGGCCCCCCGGAAGGCGACCGGGGCGGTGTTGTGCACGGTCGCCATCGCCCTGTGTGCCGCCGCACTGGTCGTATGAGCCCTGGCTTCGTACGGCCCCTCGCTCAGCCCTCCTCCGGCCAGTCCACGGTGACCACCAGCCTGCCCCGGGTACCCCCCTCCTGGCTGCGGCGCTGTGCGTCGGCCGCCCGCTCCAGCGGGAACGTCTCGGCGACATGGACGGCGACCGCCCCCTGTTCCGCGAGCGCCGTAAGCCGGGTCAGGTCCTCGGCGTCGGGTCGCGCCCAGCAGTAGCGGCCGCCGAAGTCGACGACGTCCGGGTCGGCGATCGAGGCCATCCGGCCCTCGGGGGCGAGCAGGTTCGCCGAGACGGTCAGGGTCTCCCCGCCGACGGTGTCGAAGACGGCGGCCACGCCCTCCGGGGCCAGCCCCCGGACGCGCTCGGCCAGGCCCGCGCCGTAGGTCACCGGTTCGCCGCCGAGCCCCCGGACGAAGTCGTGGTTGCGCTCGCCCGCCGTGCCGATCACCCGGGCGCCGAGGTGGGCCGCGATCTGGACGGCGAGGGAGCCGACCCCGCCGGCGGCGGCGTGCACCAGGACCGTCTCGCCACGCTTGACCTCCAGGGCGTGCACCAGCACCTGGTAGGCGGTGAGGCCGGCCAGCGGCAGCCCGGCGGCCTGCTCGAAGGTGAGGTTGCGCGGCTTGCGGGCGAGGGTGCGCACCGGGGCGGCGACGTACTCGGCGAAGGTGCCCCGGGAGAGGAAGTCCTCGCGGACGTAGCCGATCACCTCGTCGCCGACCGCGAACTCGGTGACGGCGGCCCCCGGCATGACGACGACGCCGGAGACGTCCCAGCCGGGGACCACCGGGAAGACGGTGTCCAGGATGCCGTGCAGCAGGCCTTCGCGGCACTTCCAGTCGACCGGGTTCACGGCGGCCGCCCGGACCTTCACCAGCACCGAGTCGGGGCCGACCTTCGGGTCCTTGACCTCGCCGTACTCCAGCACCTCGGGGCCGCCGTACCGGCTGTAGCTGATGCCTTTCATGCCAACGACCCTCTGGGGTACTCGGACGCCACGCAACCGGGATGCCCGCATATGTGCCGTTTGCGTGGCAGCCTGTCCGTCGGCATCACGCCACACAGCTGAACCCACACACCAGAACCCACACTCCCGAACCCCACACTCCCGAACCCCGCACCCCTGAAGGCGAGCACCATGACCACCCTCCACCAGGAACACGCCTCGCACGGTCACAGCCACGGACCGGACTGCGGGCACGACCAGGTGCCGCACGGCGACCACGTCGACTACGCGCACAACGGGCATCTGCACCGCGAGCACGGCGGCCACTGGGACGAGTGCGAGCCCGCCGGGCACGTCACCCACGAGGCGCACGCGCACCGGCACGGCGACGGCTGCGGGCACACCGGCGTCCTGCACGGCGACCACGTCGACTATCTCCACGACGGCCACCGGCACGCCGAGCACGACGGCCACTGGGACGACCACTGAGCCGATCCTCTCCGGTGACGGCTCCCCGCTCTGCGCGCGCGGGGAACCGTCACCCGCCGTACGGGTCGTAGGGTGGTCCCGGTCACGTTTGGCTCACGCGCTGGACGACATACCGACTGGTCGGCATCATAAGTCGGGTCCTGTTCATTCGTTCGTAGGAGCGATGCATGAGCCCCGACCACCCGCCCGGACTCGATCTCGACCGGCTGCGCGGCCTGCTCGACCGCGAGCGCCCCGGCCTGGTGACCGGTCCGCTGACCGGAAGGCTGATCGAGGGCGGACGGTCGAACCTCACCTACGCGCTCTCCGACGGCGCCTCGAAGTGGGTGGTGCGCCGGCCGCCGCTGGGCCACGTCCTGGCCACCGCGCACGACATGAAGCGCGAGCACCGGGTGATCAGCGCGCTGTACCCGACCGAGGTACCGGTGCCGCGCCCGGTGCTGCTGTGCGAGGACGACGAGGTCCTCGGCGCGCCGTTCTACGTGATGGAGTTCGTGGCGGGCACCCCGTACCGCACCTCCGAGCAGCTCGCGCCGCTCGGCCCCGAGCGCACCCGCAACGCCGTGCTGTCCCTGGTGGACACGCTGGTCGAGCTGCACGCCGTGGACCCCGCGGAGGTGGGTCTCGCCGACTTCGGCCGCCCGGAGGGCTTCCTGGACCGCCAGCTGCGCCGCTGGGGCAAGCAGCTGGACGCCTCCCGCAACCGCGAGTTGGCCGGCATCGACGAGCTGCACGCGACCCTGGGCCGCCGGCTGCCCGACTCCCCCGCGCCCACGGTGATCCACGGCGACTACCGCCTGGACAACGTCCTGATCGGCGACGACGACAGGATCAAGGCGATCCTCGACTGGGAGATGTCGACGCTCGGCGACCCGCTGACCGACCTGGGCCTGCTGGTGATGTACAGCCTGCCGCTGGGCGCGCCCGACTCGCCGGTGTCGACGACGGCCGAGGCGCCGGGCCACCCGGACCCGCGTGAGCTGGTCGAGCGCTATGCCGCCCGCTCGGGGCGGGACGTCTCGCACATCTCCTGGTACACGGCGTTCGCCTGGTTCAAGCTCGCCGTGATCCTGGAGGGCATCCACTACCGGTACACGCTGGGCCAGACGCTCGGGCAGGGCTTCGACCGCATCGGCGAGCTCGTCCCCGTCTTCATCGACCACGGACTGACCACTCTTCAGGAAGGCTGACCGGCCATGGACTTCGCGTTCGACGCGCGCACCGAGGAGCTGCGCGCCCAACTGCTCGCCTTCATGGACGAGTTCGTCTACCCGGCCGAGGCGGTCGCCGAGGAGCAGCGGGCCGGACTGGCCTCGCCGTGGGACACCCCGGCCGTGGTCGGGGAGCTGAAGGCCGAGGCGCGCAGGCAGGGCCTGTGGAACCTCTTCCTCCCGGACGCCGAGTACGGCGCGGGGCTCACCAACCTCCAGTACGCGCCGCTCGCCGAGATCACCGGCCGCTCCCCGCACCTGGCGCCGACCGCGCTGAACTGCGCGGCACCGGACACCGGGAACATGGAGGTGCTGGCCCAGTTCGGCGACGACGCGCAGAAGAAGCAGTGGCTGGAGCCGCTGCTCGCCGGTGAGATCCGCTCCGCGTTCGCCATGACCGAGCCGGAGGTGGCCTCCTCGGACGCCACCAACATCACCACGTACATCGAGCGGGACGGCGACGACTACGTCATCACCGGCCGCAAGTGGTACATCTCCGGGGCGATGAACCCGGACTGCAGGATCTTCATCGTGATGGGCAAGACCGACCCGGACGGCACCGACATCCGGCGCCAGCAGTCCATGGTCCTGGTCCCGCGCGACACCCCGGGCGTCACCGTGAAGCGGGCGATGAAGGTCTTCGGCTACGAGGACCACTCGCACGGCGGCCACGCCGAGGTGGTCTTCGACCACGCGCGCGTGCCGGTGTCGAACCTGGTGGGCGAGGAGGGCGGCGGCTTCGCCATCGCCCAGGCCCGGCTCGGCCCGGGCCGTATCCACCACTGCATGCGGCTGATCGGCATGGCCGAGCGGGCGATCGAGCTGATGTGCCGCCGGGCCGTCTCCCGGCAGGCCTTCGGCAAGGCGCTGGCCCAGCAGGGTGTGGTGCACAACTGGATCGCCGACGCCCGGGTGACGGTCGAGCAGCTGCGGCTGCTGGTCCTCAAGACGGCCTGGCTGATGGACACCGTCGGCAACCGGGGTGCCCACGCCGAGATCCAGGCCATCAAGATCGCCACGCCGCGGGCGGTCGTCGACATCATCGACCGGGCGATCCAGCTGCACGGCGCGGGCGGCGTCAGCCAGGACTTCCCGCTGGCCGACCTGTACGCCGGGGCCCGCACCCTGATGATCGCCGACGGCCCGGACGAGGTGCACCAGCGCTCGCTGGCGCGCCGGGAGCTGAAGAAGTACCTGTAGGCGACGGGCGGTGAGGGGCCGGGCGGACATCGGGGATGTCCGTACCGGCCCTTCGTCCGTACCGGCCCTTCGCCCCGCCCGTACCGGCCCTTCACCGTCGGCCTCAGCCCGTCCGACCCACCACGAGCTGGTAGAAGATCGGCTCGCCGGTCGTGGTCACCCGGTGCCGGAACCGGGTCCGTTCCAGCAGTTCGAGGCGTCCGTCGGCCACCAGCCGCTCGACGGCGACGCCGAACCCGTCCGGATCCGCCTCGTCCATCCACTGCTCGTGGAGGGTGAAGGCCACGGGCGCGCCGGGCGGCAGGACCCCGAGCGCGTTCACCAGAGCCCGCGGTGTGGCGTGCGTACCGCCGAACGCGCCGGCCGACACCAGCCCGCCGAACGCGTACGGGCTCAGTGCCGCACGGAGTCCGTCGCCGAGCTGGAAGTCGCCGACCACGTAGTCGGCGTAGACGCCCGGCCGGTCGCGCAGACACGCCTCGCGCGCCGCCGGCAGCGCGTCGACCCCGACGACCCGGGCCACGCCGCCACCACGCACGAGTTCGCCGACCAGTCCGGTGCCGGAGCCCACGTCAAGGACCGTCATCGACTCCGGCGCCAAGCCGAGGCGCGTGACCGCGCGCAGCAGACCCTCGGCCGCGACCTGCGGCGACACGCACTGCAGCCGCTCCTGGACGACATGCTCGTAGAGGCCGCGCACGGCGTAGATCCGCGTGTACTCGTGCAGGTGCACCGTCTCCTGCTCGTTCAGCCCGATGTACTCGCCGTCGGTCACTGGCGGGCCGAGCAGCCGGACGCCCGCAAACGCATCTGCCATGCCGGCGAGACTATGCGGACGCATCGGCGCGCCGCCATCGGTGGCGCGGACGATCCGGGTGTTCTCCGGTCCGGCCCTTAGGGGCGCAGCGCCCGCAGCAGCAGGTCGGCCAGGTGGTCGGCGACCTCCTGGGGGGTCATGGGGCCGTCGGGGCGGTACCAGGTCGACAGGTGGTGGACCGAGCCGAAGTGGTAGTCGACGACGAGGTCGGCCGGGGTCGCGGTGGAGAACACGCCCTCGCGCTGGCCCTCCTCGACGAGCGCGCGGAAGCGTTCGTGGTAGCGCCGGCGCTCGGCGCGCACCTGCTTGTTCTTCTCCGGACTCAGGTGGTGCATGGAGCGGAAGAAGATCATCGCGTCGTCGAGGTTCTCGATGGTCGTGACGACCACGTCCGCCGCCGCGCCCCGCAGCCGCTTCTCGATCGGCTCGTCCGCGTTCGCGAAGGCGTCGAGCCGCTCCTGCTGGACGCGCAGCACGCGCGCGTACACCTCGTGCAGGAGGTCGTCCTTGGAGCCGAAGTAGTGGTACAGCGCCCCCTTGGTGACGCCGGCCGCCTCCACGATCTCCTGCACGGAGGTGCGGTCGTACCCCTGCTCCGCGAAGAGCCGGGTGGCGGCGGCAAGAAGCCGCTGCGGAACAGGAGCCCCGTCTCCGTCCGTCGTCCTGGGCACTGCCGCCACCTGCCTTTCTCGTAGATCCACTAACCCTGTTGCGGTCGGGAACGCAGTTCCCGTCGGAGGATCTTCCCACTTGCCGTCTTCGGCAGGTCGGGCAGGATCTCCACCTGGCGCGGATATTTGTAAGCGGCCAGTCTCTCCTTGCAATAGAGGGCGAGATCGTCCGGGTCGGTTGCAGTTCCCGGGCGAAGACTGATGTAGGCCTTGACGGTCTCGCCGCGGTACCCGTCCGGCACCCCGACGACTGCCGCCTCGCGTACCGCCGGGTGGGTGTACAGCACGTCCTCGACCTCGCGCGGCCAGACCTTGAAGCCGGACGCGTTGATCATGTCCTTCTTGCGGTCGACGACGTACAGCCAGCCCTGCGGGTCCATGAACCCGATGTCGCCGGTGCGCAGTTCGCCGTCCGGGAAGGTCTCGGCGGTGGCCTCGGGCCGCCGCCAGTACCCGGGCACCACCTGCGGCCCGCGGACGGCGATCTCGCCCTGCTCGCCGAAGGGCAGCTCGTTGCCCTCGTCGTCGATGATGCGGACGACCGTGTCCGGGCCGGGCACCCCGACCGCGAGGGTCCCGGAGACCGGGTCGACGGGCGCCTCCAGCTCCGGCGGCACGGAGGCGCAGGGCGCGGTGCACTCGGTCAGCCCGTAGCCGTTGCGGATGTACGGCCCGAACCCGGCGCGGAACTTCTCCACCAGGGCCGGCGGCAGCGGCGCGCCGCCCGACGAGATGTTGACGAAGGAGGCGAAGTGCTCCGGGGTGACGTCCGGATGGGCGGCCAGGGCCATGAACGCGGTGGACGGGCCGACGGTGTACTGCGGGCGGTGCTCGGCGAACGCCTCCAGGACCAGGCCCGGCTCGAAGCGGTAGGTCAGCACGAGCGTGCCCACGCTGGTGAGACAGGCGCAGAGCTGGCAGACCATGCCGGTGATGTGGAAGAGGGGCGCGAGGGCGTAGTAGACCGGCGCGTCGGGCAGCGCGAGCCCGGTCCGCTGCCGCTCCGCGTTGTACATGATGTTGCTGTGCAGGTTGGTGGCGCCCTTGGGGGTGCCACTGGTCCCCGAGGTGTAGCTGATCAGCGCGATGTCGGAGGGCTCGGGATCGCGCCCCTCGGGTGCCTTCCCGCCCCGCCGGGCGACGGCGATCAGGTCCTCGGCGTCGGCGGCCTGCGGCAGCCGCTCGAAGGCCAGCACGCGCGCGTCGTCACGCGTCTGGAAGTCCAGCTCGCTCGCGGTGAGCACGATCCGCACCGGCGAGTCGGCGGCCGTGTCGCGCAGATACGACTCCCAGGCCCGCTGCGAGCAGACCAGCGCGCTCACCTCGGCGTCCCGCAGGACGTGCGTGACCTCTCCCGACTTGTACATCGGGTTGACCGGTACGACGGTCGCGCCCGCCTTCCAGGCGCCGAGCAGCGCGAGCACGAAGTGCGGCGAGTTCTGCAGGATCACGGCGACCCGGTCGCCGCGCTCCAGGCCGCGCTCGGCGAGATGGGCTGCGACCGAGTCGCTCAGCTCGTCGACCTCGCGGAAGCTGAGGCGGGCGTCGAAGTAGGTGAGGCAGGTGCGGGCGGGCGCCTCGGCCACGGCGGCCCGCAGGGCGTGCACCAGCGAGGCGGGCGGGTCGACCGGCCCGCGCTGGGCGTCGTTGAGCAGCCCCACCCACGGCCGGGCGGCGTAGATCGACTCGGTCTCCGACACGGTCACCGGGTGGCCTCCCACTTCTGCTGGATGTGGTTCATGTTCGTCAGCCAGCGGTCCGGGTCGGTGGCCCGTGCCCGGTAGAAGTCGGCGACCTCGGGATGCGGCAGGATCAGGAACCGGTCCTCCGCCATCCCCTTGAACAGCGCCTCGGCGACGTCCTCCGGTTCGATGGCGGTCGGCTGGAGCACGATATCGCCGGCGCTGCCGGTGGCGGCGAGCATGTCGGTACGGACGCCCTGCGGGCAGATGGCGTGCACTTTCAGGCCACGGTGCCGGTACGTCAGTGACAGCCACTCGGCGAAGGCGTAGGCGGCGTGCTTGGTCACGCTGTAGGGCGCGGCGCCGATCATGGTGAGCAGTCCGGCGGCGGACACGGTGGACACGAACCGCCCGCTCCCCCGCTCCAGCCACTCCGGCACCAGTTCCTGGGCGGCCCGCACATGAGCCATGACGTTGACGTCCCAGGCGGACTCCCACACGGCCGGCTCGGCCGCCTCGGACCCACCCGACCCGAGCCCGGCGTTGGCGCAGTAGACGTCGACACTCCCGCCGAGCGCGTCCCGGGCGGCGCCGACGATGCCGGACGCGTCCCCCGGAAGGGCGATCCCGCCGATCTCCTCGGCGACGGCGGCCGCCTTGGCCCCGTCCAGGTCGTTCACGACGACGCGGGCGCCCTCGGCGGCGAACCGGCGGGCGAGGGCGGCCCCGATGCCCCCTCCCGCCCCGGTGACGACGACTCGGGCATCTTGCACGGCTCCCACCATCGGTCTCCTTCGACACGACGCGACCAGACTCGGCTCAGCACCGACACACTAACCGGTCGGTATGTTTGAGAAAAGGGCGACCGTCACACCCCCTAGCTGCAGGCGCGCTCCGCAGGGACGCAGGGTCACCGGCCGGCACGCGACGACCGCACCCACCCTCAGGGACGCGGGGCCGCTGTCCGACAAGGGACGACCGCAACCCCCTAGGGGCGCGGGGACTGCGCGACCAGCCACAAACGACCCGCACCCGGACACCGACGGAGGCCACCCCCATGCGCCCGTCCAGACGAAGTCTGCTCACCGCGGCCACGGCAACGGCAGCAGTCGCCACAGCCCTACCCACGGCGACCACAGCTGACGCCCACGGCGCCCTCAAGACCGGCTTCGACCACCTCTCCGCCGACGGCTACGCCCTCCTCGCCGCCCAGAAGGTCGGCATCGTCACCAACCCCACCGGCATCACCCAGGACGCCCGCCACATCGTCGACGTCATGCACGCCGACCCCCGCGTGCAGCTCAGGGCCGTTTTCGGCCCCGAGCACGGCTTCCGCGGCACCGCCCAGGCCGGCGGCTCCGAGGGCCGCCACGACGACCCGGCGACCGGCCTCCCCGTCTACGACACGTATCTCAAGAGCGGTCAGCCCCTCGCCGACGTCTTCACCGCGTCCGGCGTGGACACCGTCGTCTTCGACATCCAGGACGTCGGCGCCCGTTTCTACACGTACATCTGGACGCTGTACGACTGCATGGCGGCCGCCCGGCTGGCCGGCAAGCGCTTCGTCGTCCTCGACCGGCCGAACCCCGTGACCGGCCGCACGGCCGAGGGCCCGGTCCTGCACCGGGAGTTCGCCAGTTTCGTCGGCCGGCAGCCGATCGCGCAGGCGCACGGGATGACGGTCGCCGAGCTCGCGCGGCTGTTCAACGCGGAGTTCCTGGACCCGCCGGTCCCGCTGGACGTCGTAGCGATGACGGGCTGGCGCCGCTCCCGCTTCTTCGACGCGTACGGCCTGCCGTGGGTGCCTCCGAGTCCCAACATGCCCACCCCGGACACCGCCCTGGTCTACTCGGGGACCTGTCTCTTCGAGGGCACCAACCTGTCCGAGGGCCGCGGCACCACCCGCCCCTTCGAACTGCTGGGCGCGGAGGGCATCGACGCGCGCTGGGCCGCCGCGGCCAGCGAACTCGCGCTGCCGGGCGTGCGGTTCCGGGAGGCCTACTTCGCGCCGACCTTCTCCAAGTTCCAGGGCAGGACCGTCGGCGGGGTGCAGATCCATGTGCGCGACCGGGCCGCCTACGACCCGGTACGCACCGGAATCGCCCTGCTGGTCACCGCGAGGAAGGTGTGGAGCGGCTTCGCCTGGCGCGAGGACGACTGGATCGACAGGCTCACCGGGTCCACGCGCGTGCGCACGATGATCGACGCCGGCGCGGGCCCGGACGAGGTCGTCGGCGCCTGGCAGGACGAACTCGCCGCATTCCGCCGGGTCCGAAAGGAATTTCTCCTCTACAGGTGAGGCGCGGTGTATGGCCAACCTTGCCCCGCGGCGGGACGATGCGCGCACATCGCACCGGTTCGGGGGACGAGGAGCCTGGTATGGCGGATCCTGGGATGAGTGTGGCTCCCTACTGGGAGCTGACCTTCGATGCGGACGGGGACCCGGACGGCGCCGAACGCGACCGGCTGCTGGGCGAGATCGGCGGCCACGGCCTCCATGACCTGATCGTCTTCGCGCACGGCTGGAACAACGACCGCTCGGGCGCGACCCGCCTGTACCGGCGGTTCTTCGCGCCGATCCCGAAGCTCGCCCCGAAGGCGCGGATCGGGTACGCCGGGGTGATCTGGCCGTCGATGCGGTTCTGCGACGAGCCGATCCCCGACTTCCCCAAGTCGGTGGTGGCCACGGAGACCGAGGAGTCACCGGCGCCCGCCCTCGACCAGGACACCCGGCACGCGCTCCTGGAGACGTTCCCGGGGCGGGCCACCGTGGTCGACCAGATCGCGCGGATGCTGGACCAGCGGCCGGCGAACGAGCTGGCGGAGTTCGGGCGGCTGGTACGGCTGCTGGTCGAGGTGGTCCCCGGCGGCCCGCAGCCGTTGTTCGCGGCGGACACGCTGGCGGAGGGCGTCCCGCAGAGCGACCCGGTGCTGTTCACCGGGGACACGGCGACCCTGTGCGAGGAGTTCGCGGCGGCGCTGGCCGCCCTCCACGGGGGCGGCGCCGCGGCCGGGTTCGCGCTGCCGAACCCCTGGGACGGCGCGAAGGAGCTGTTGCGGCAGGCGACGTACTACGCGATGAAGCGGCGCGCGGGGACCGTCGGGGAACGTGGGCTCGGGCGGGTGATCGGGCAGCTGGCCGCGGCGGCACCGGACGTGCGGGTGCATCTGGTCGGGCACAGCTTCGGCGGGCGGCTGGTGTCGTTCGCGCTGCGCGGGCTGCCGGACGGGGTGCACACGGTGAAGTCCGTGACCCTGCTGCAGGGCGCCTTCTCGCACTACGCGTTCGCCGCCCGGCTGCCCCACGACCCGCGCGCCGGCGGGGTGCTCCAGGGGCAGCAGAACCGGATCGACGGCCCGCTGGTGTGCTGCTACTCCCACTTCGACGAGGCACTCGGCACGATCTATCCGCTGGCCTCGCGGATGGCGGACGACTGCGAGTCGGCACTGGGCGAGGACGTGGGGCGGATGCTGGGCGACAGGTGGGGTGCGATGGGCCACGACGGCGTCCAGGAGGTGCCGGGCACCCGTTCGCTGGACCTCGCGGCGGCGCTGCGCGGCCCGCTCGCCGCGCCGGGCTGTGTGAACGTCGACGCGGCGGCGGTCGTGAAGAAGGGCGGGCCGCCGTCCGGGGCGCACAGCGACATCGTGCACCCCGAACTGGCCCGGGTGGTGCTGGCGGCGGGGCACATCGCATGACCCCGCCGCCGTGGGGCGTCAGCCCACCGGTGTGCGGCTCACCGGTGTGCGGCTCACCTGTGTGCGGATCACCTGTGTGAGGTGAACTCCACGACCTGCTGGAAGGTCGGCCGGTTCTGCCAGCTGATGTTGTAGTGCTTGATGCCGCCCAGGGTGCGCTGCACGATCGAGTCGGCGCACCACTGGTCGCCCGCCGAGCACAGCGAGTCCCCGGGGTAGACGGTGGACGCGCTCGTGCCGGCCGCCGTCTTCAGGGTGCTGATGAGGATGTCCCGGCAGGCGCTGAGGCTGCCGCCGCCGCAGTACTGCTCGGCGAGCGGTCCCGACACGGTCTGCCCGAGCACCGACCGGATGTCCTTGTCGACATAACTCCACCAGCCGTACTGGAAGGAGCTTCCGGCATGCGCACCGGTCGGGCCGTGGGCGGCCGACGGGGTCTCGTCGATGTACAGGTTGTTGGTGAACGCGGTGTACAGGTCGTCACCGAGGCCCGGCTGGAACTCGGCCTTCACCAGCAGCGGCCACCAGGCGTCCAGGATCCGGATGGCGTCGGCGTTGGCGTACGTCTTCGAGCCCGCCGAGGTCTCCGTTCTCTTGCCGCCCGCGGTCAGCCAGGTCTGGAGCTTGGTGACGGCCGCGGCGGCCGTGGAGTCGGTCACCGTACTGCTGTTGATCACCTTGAGCAGGTTCGGCAGCACGTCCTCGGCCCGCAGGTCCGTGAGCGATGCGTCTGCCATGGCCTTGACAAGCACAGAGCGGGTGACACCACCTGCGGCGACGAGTTTCTTCACCCGGTCGTTGAGCAGGTTGCCGCGGTGGACCGAGCCGTCACCCCAGCTCGCGGTCGTGTAGTTCAGTGCCTGTTTGTTGTTCCAGGAGACGTAGTAGTCCTGGTCGATCGACTGCGGGTGCTGGGCGGCCGGGGTGTAGTCGGCCGTGTTGGTGGTCGGGTTCCAGTTCTGCCACTCGTAGGCGGCCTGGCCCCAGACCGGGAACTCGGCGTCGACCCCGGTGGCCCGCACCGGGTTGTTGCCGCTGTTGTAGTACGCGGTGTGCGTGGAGTCGGCGTAGAACCAGTTGAACGTGTAGTTGATGTGCTGCACCGCGCTCTGGAAGGTCTGCGGGCTCTTCACGTAGTCGGGATCGTTGAGCATCTGGAAGCCGATGATCGAGTCGGCCTCGTGCATGTACGAGGATCTCAGGGTGGTGTAGGCGACCTTCTTCCCGCCGACGGTGGCCCGGTATTCGACGGGGCCGTACTTGGTCTTCCAGACCTTCATGGTGTACGAGCCGGCGGCCGTGCCGTCGGCCGTGGTCGGCTTCCAGGAGTTGGTCTGCTCGACCTCGTCCATGGCCGTGCAGGTGCCGTGGAACAGGTAGTGGTAGTCGTCCTGGCAGAGTTCGACCGCGTAGGAGTCGATGATGTCCTGCCCGGAGGTGGTGGCGGACCACGCGTAGTCCTGGCCGCGGCCCAGTTCGACGTACATGCTCAGGCCGGCGAAGGAGGCGCCGCGGGCGCTGATGCCCGGGCCCTGGATCTCCTGGAGCATGAGCAGCTGCGGGGCGAAGTAGCCGGTCTGCGGTCCGAACACGGCGATCGGGTGGCCGCTCGCGGTGTACTTGCCGCTGACGACGAGGGCGTTGGACATGCCGCGTCTGGCCGAGCTGAGCGCGGTCTTGGTCGCCGTCTCGGCGGCCGCGGTGGCGCTCTGGTCGGCACCGGTGCCGGTGGCGTTGTAGACCAGTGGTTCGGTCGTCACCGTACCGGCGTCCGGCAGCGCCTCGCCCTGCGGGTTGTCGGGCTTGGTGCCGTACGGGTAGCTCTCGCCGTTGTGGACGGTGAGCACGGCCTCGGGGTCGTTGCGCTCGCGGAACGACTCCCAGACCTTGGTGCCCTCCGTCACGCCGTACTTCTCCTGGGCGGCGAGCAGCGATATGGCGTTGTTGACCTCGCCACCACCGCCGGAGCCGAACAGCGCGCCGATCACGGAGGCCAGCGCCACCAGGTCGGTGATCTTGAAGTGGTCGATCGTGCCGGCGTTGGTGATCGAGTCCTTGTGCCCGGTCAGCACGTACTCTCCGGGGAAGTACCGGCCGCTGTCGGAGGCGTCGATGTAGGAGTTGATGCCGGCGAGGTAGGCGTTGGCATCGTCGAGGGCCTGCTGGCCGCGGGTGCCGTTGTTGGCGACGGCGTTGTCGATCTGCGCCTGGAGGTCGGCCTCGGAGTAGGGGGCGTTGCGGTAGAACTCCTGCTCGAGGCCCTGGTTGGAGGCGGCGCCGCCGGCGAAGGTGGTGAGCTGGCCGCGGCCGACGTGCCGGAACACGTCCATGAGCCACAGCCGGTCCTCAGCGGCGGCATACCCCGCACCGAACTCCGTGCCGTATCTGGTGGTACCGGTGATATGAGGCACACCGGTCTT
The DNA here is from genome assembly GCF_040643955.1 of Streptomyces sp. NPDC047061. NCBI lineage: Bacteria > Bacillati > Actinomycetota > Actinomycetes > Kitasatosporales > Streptomycetaceae > Streptomyces > Streptomyces sp. NPDC047061. The sequence continues at coordinate 130,074 of NZ_JBEYVI010000018.1, read as the reverse complement.
CTTGTCGCGGACGATGGTGACGTCGCTGCGGCCGGCCGGGTTCTCGGTGGAGGCGACTTGATCGGAAGCGACCCCGAACGACGAGTCGTTGAAGAACGTGTTGATCTTCGCGTCGGTGAGGGTGGAGTAGCCCGTGGCCAGGCTGTTGTAGGTGCCGAGCTGGTCCTCGGCGTGGTCGGGCTGGGTGCCGAAGATCTGGTTGAGCAGGATCTGGGCGAGGGTGGCGTTGCCGTTCTCGCCGGGCGGCAGGATGTCGGAACACTGGCCGCCGCAGTAGTCGTTGGACGCCGCGGCCGCCGCCGGAGTCGCCTGGACCAGCGGGGAGAGCAGGCCGGCGATGAGGACGCATACGGATGCGGCTTTCAGGAACCCGGGGAGCTTGCGGGGAGTTCTCAGTTTGTCGAACAACGCGTGATGTCTGGTGCGCCGGGGCATGGCGGCTCCTCACGACGGGGGTGGTGCCGGACGTTACCGCCGGTATCCCCGGGATTGAAGATGAACATGCGTCAAGTTTTGGAGTGGTCGCCCGCGTCGGTGGCGTCACCGGCCATCGGTCAAGGCGGGCGGCCTTATGGACGGCATCGGAAATCCGATGGAGCCGATTCGAGTGTCGATACGTCTATACGGCAACGCCGCGCGAAGCCCGTGCGGCGACGCCGAAGTGACCGAAGTACAGGTGCAGGTGTGACGGAGGTGCAGGGCGATGGCCGGTTTCCGGAGTCTGGCGAGACAGGTGCGAGACCCACGGTGCGATCTGGCGCTACGGCGTTACTCGCTGCGCAAGTGCCTGGAGCGGTTCGCTCCTTACGGGCACCGCGCGACCTGGGACCATCTCTGCTCCCGGGCCGGGTTCGGTCCCGAGGACCGGTCCCCCGATCCGGTGCGTCTCGTGGGCGCATTGGAGGAGCTCGAGGAGGCGCGGACGGTATGGCTCGCCTATGAGGGCGAGTTCGCCGAGCGCCGCAAGAAGGAGAAGCACGACGGGCTGCGCCGCCCGGGCAGCGTGGACGACTGGCACCGGCTGACCTGGGGCGGATTCGGAGTGGCCTGGTGCGACGACCCACGGGTCCATCCCGACGAACCACTCGCCGAGGTGCTGCGACGGCTGATCGCCGCCCTGGAGCGCGAGCCGGGCACGGTCTGCCCGGTGTGCGCCGGGGAGCGCCTCATCTGGAAGTACGACCTGGACCACGAGCCCTCCGCCGGTCCGGTCTGCACGGACTGCGGGATCCTGGTGCCGCGTCCGGTGCTCACCCCCGAGGCCCTGGCCTGTGCCAGGCGCGGGCGGCTTCTCATGTCGGCCTGACCACGTGGGGGTGCGCCGGGGATGCCGCACCCCCCAACTGCCCGGCGGCCCATGGCGGGCGACCGCTCACGACGACCCCATAGCAGCGGCTAATCCGCTGGTTCCACCCGTTTCCCGTCCGGAGAGTTGGGTCCGATGAAACCCAGCTGAGGAACCCCGCGGGTTCCCTCCGAGCGAGGAGCACCGATGTCGACGCTGCGCGTCACCGCCGAAGTGCTGACCGTCCACGAGCACCCCAACGCCGACGCGCTGGAGCTGGCCCAGGTGGGCCTCTACCGCGCGGTCGTCGCCAAGGGCGTGTACCGCACCGGCGACTCCGCCCTCTACATCCCCGAACAGGCCGTACTGCCGGCCGGGCTGATCGAGGAGCTGGGGCTGACCGGGCGGCTGGCGGGGAGCAACGCGGACCGGGTCCGGGCGGTACGGCTGCGCGGCGAGCTGTCGCAGGGCATCGTGTGCCGTCCGAAGGCGCTGGCCGACGTCGACCTGGTACGGGCCGCGGCGGAGGGCACCGACTTCGCGGAGACGCTCGGCATCACCAAGTGGGTGCCGCCGGTCCCGCCCACGATGGACGGGGACATCGAGTCGGCACCCGATCTGCTGCCCTGGGTCGACATCGAGAACATCCAGCGCTATCCCGGCATCTTCGAGCCCGGCGAACCGGTGGTCCTCACCGAGAAGCTGCACGGCTCGGCGTGCCTGGTCACCTATGTCGCCGATACGGACCGGGTGTACGTGTCCTCCAAGGGTTTCGGCGCGAAGTCCCTGGCCCTCAAGGAGGATCCGCGCAACCTCTACTGGCGGGCGGTGCGCGGCCACGGCGTCGCCGAGGCGGCCCGCCGACTCGCCGAACGGCTCGGCGCGCGCCGGGTCGGGATCTTCGGGGAGGTGTACGGGGCGGGGGTCCAGGACCTGACGTACGGCGCCGACGGTCGACGGGAGTCCCTCGGGTTCGCCGCGTTCGACGTGTCGGCCGAGTTCGACGGGGCGGTGCGGTGGCTGGACTCGGCGGAGTTCCTGGCGGGCGAACTGCCGCTGGTGCCACGGCTGTTCGAGGGGCCGTACGACATCGACCGGGTGCTGGAGGTGGCGAGCGGGCGGGAGACCGTGTCCGGGCGGGGGCTGCACCTGCGCGAGGGCGTGGTGATCCGTCCGGTCGTGGAGCGGTACAGCACGGTGACCGGGGGGCGGGCGATCGCGAAGGCGGTGAGCCCGGCGTACCTGACGCGGAAGGGCGGGACGGAGTTCGAGTAGGGGGCCGGGGTGGGGGCCGGGGGGGGGGACGCTTACCGGCGCTGGCAGGGTGCCGCCGCGCCCACCCGTGCCGCCCTGCGGCACGCCTGCCCGCAGCTGGGTCAGCTGACAAGGCGCCCGCGGCTGAGGCGCCCCTTCAGGGGCGCGGGGAACTGCGCGACCAGCCCCCACGCACCCGCACCCGAACTACGGCCGCCCCCTCTCCGGCAGCAGGCGCGAGCCCGCCAGGCGTTGGCCGAACGCGTCGTCCGGGTTGGACAGCACGCAGCTGCTCAAGGACAGGCACCCGCAGCCGATGCAGTCGGTCAGGTGGTCGCGGAGCCGGTTCAGCTGTCTGATGCGCTCGTCCAGCTCCGTACGCCAGGCCTCCGAGAGGCGGGCCCAGTCCGCATGGGTCGGCGTGCGTTCCTCGGGGAGTTCCGAGAGGGCCTCGCGGATCGTCGCGAGGGGGATGCCGACCCGCTGCGCCGCCCGGACGAAGGCGACGCGGCGGAGCGTGTCGCGGCTGTAGCGGCGCTGGTTGCCGGAGGTGCGCCGACTGCTGATGAGGCCCTTGGACTCGTAGAAGTGCAGCGCGGAGACGGCGGCGCCGCTGCGCGCGGACAACTGGCCCACGGTCAGCTCGTGGATCTTCTCGGGAATCTGCGGCACCCCGTAGAGACTACCCACCGGACGCGGGTCGCGGTCCGTTGACAGGGGGCCCGTACCGGACCATGCTAAGCAGTTGCTTAGACAATGCACGCGTGACCCGTGACTGCGAGAGGGCCGGCAACATGGCAGAACCGAGGATCTTCACCTCCCCCGACGAGCTGAAGGCGGCCGTGGGCGAGCAGCTGGGGTACACCGACTGGCTGGAGGTCGACCAGAAGCGGATCGACCTGTTCGCGGAGGCGACCGGGGACCACCAGTGGATCCACGTCGACCCGGAGAAGGCGGCCGCCGGCCCGTTCGGCACGACCATCGCGCACGGCTATCTGACCCTGTCGCTGCTCCCGCTCTTCGGCCCCCAGCTGATCAAGGTCGAGGGCGTGAAGATGGGGGTGAACTACGGCACCAACAAGGTCCGTTTCCCCGCCCCCGTCCCGGTCGGCTCCCGGCTGCGCGCCACCGCGACGATCACCGGCGTGGAGGACGTCACGGGCGGCGTCCAGGTGACCGTCGCCTTCAGCGTGGAGCGCGAGGGCGGCGACAAGCCGGTCTGCGTCGCGGAGTCGGTGTCCCGGTACTACCTCTGAGAGCGGCGGGGCCGCTACTTGGCCCCGACCATCCGCAGCACGAGGTCGGCGTAGAGCTCGCCGACCTCCTCCGGGGTCCGGGGGCCGTTGACGTTGAACCAGCGGGCGACGTCGATGGAGAGCGACAGCACCGCGAGGGTGGTGCCGTGCACGTCGATGACGTCGAACTCGCCGGACGCGACGCCCTCCTGGATGATCCCGCGCACCTCGGCGTCGACCTGGCGGCGCAGGTCGAGGATCTCGGCGCGGGCGTCGGGGCCGAGGGCGTCGAGTTCGTACTGCACGACCCGCGCGGTGGTGCGCCGCCCTGCGTGCCAGCGGACGAAGGAGCTGACGGCGTCGGCGAGCCGCTCGGTGGCGGTACCCTCGCGCCGGGAGGCCGTCTGGAGGATCTCCAGGGCCTTGTCGTGACCGATGCGGCTGATCCGGTGGAGCAGCTCTTCCTTGGTCTTGTAGTGGATGTAGAGCGCGGCGGGGCTCATGCCGGCCCGGCCCGCGATGTCGCGGGTGGTGGTGGCGTGGTAGCCGCGCTCGGCGAAGGCCTCCACGGCGGCGACCAGCAGTCGCCGGGCCGCGTCAGGGGTGACCTCTTCCCACGGCTCGACCTCGCCGCCGGTCGTCTCCTCCGCCGTACTCATCGCTCGTCCGCCCCTCTCGATACCGGAGCTCCACCATACCGCCCCGGCTGAGCGAGCGCTTAGTGTGCCCGCTCAGAGCTTTTCACGGGCGGCAGGGGGCTCAGAGCTTCTCGAAGGGGTCGTGTTCGGCGAGCAGCTTCTCCAGCCTGGCCTGGTCGACGCGGCTGACGATCTGCCCGGCCTCCTGGCGGTCGCGGACGACCTTCGCGAGCGTGAAGGCGGAGGTGACGAGGTAGAGCACGGCGATGCCGAGGAAGCCGCGCACCCAGGCGTCGGCCTGCAGCCGGAAGATGCCGATGGCGGTCGCCGTGAGGGCGAGGGCGAAGGAGGCGACGGCCTGCCCGTAGAAGGCGGCCGTGTTCTGGTGTCTGACCGGTGTGTCGCTCATGGTTCGAGCATCGCCGGAGGTGGTCCGCGCCACATCCGCCCGGATACTCAGGGACGTACTCAGAGCGGCTCAGAGCGACTCAGAACGCCGAGACGCCCGTCAGGGCCCGCCCGATGAGCAGCTTCTGGATCTGGCTGGTGCCCTCGTAGAGGGTCATCACGCGGGCGTCGCGCAGGAGTTTGCCGGCCGGGTACTCGTCGATGTAGCCGTAGCCGCCGAAGACCTGCAGGGCGTTGTTGGCGGCGCGCACGGCGGCCTCGGAGGCGAAGAGCTTGGCCTTGGAGGACTCGGTGGCGAACGGCAGCCCCCGGTCGATCAGATCGGCGACCCGCCAGGTCAGCAGCCGGGCCGCGTCCACGTCGACGGCGATGTCGCTGATCAGCTCCTGGACGAGCTGGTGACCGGCGATCGGCGTGCCGAACTGCTCGCGCTCCCCGGCGTACTTCACGGCCGCGTCCAGCGCGGCCTGCGCTATCCCGACACAGCCGGCTGCGACCGACATCCGCCCCTTGGCCAGCGCCGACATGGCGACCGAGAAGCCCTTGCCCTCCGGGCCGAGCATCGCGGAGGCGGGGACCCGGACGTCCTCCAGGACGAGTTCGGCGGTGGCCTGGCCGCGCAGGCCGAGCTTGCCGTGCAGAGGGCGGCGGGTGAGGCCGGGGGTGTCGGCCGGCACGAGGAAGGCCGAGACGCCCTTGTGGCCGGGGGCGTCGGTGGAGCGGGCGAAGAGCAGGACGACGTCGGCCCAGGTGCCGTTGGTGATGAACGTCTTGGTGCCGTTGACGACGTAGTCGTCGCCTTCGCGAACGGCGCGGGTGGTGAGGTTGCCCGCGTCGGAGCCGGTGCCGGGTTCGGTGAGGCCGAAGCAGCCGACGTAGGAGCCGGAGGTGAGCCCCGGCAGCCAGCGCCGCTTCTGCTCCTCGGTGCCCCAGGCGGCGACGGTCTTGGCGACCAGCCCCAGGGACACGGACACGATCCCGCGGACCGAGGAGTCCCCCCGGCCCAGTTCCTCGGTCACCAGGCAGTACGCGAGGTGGTCGCCGCCCGAGCCGCCGTACTCCTCGTCGACGGTCAGCCCCAGGAAGCCGACCTCGCCGAGCTTCTTCACGATCCCCCGGTCGACCTCCTCGGCGCGGTCCCAGGCGATCACGTTCGGGGTGATCTCGCGTTCGACGAAGTCCCGGGCGAGCTGCCGTACGGCGGTCTGCTCCTCGCTGAGCCCCAGGTTCACCATGCGACCACCCTTTAAATTAGCACTGCTAGTTTATTCCTCCGGCCCTACTATGTGCGCCATGGCCCGACCGCGCAAGCCCCTCCTCAGCACCGACCGGATCGTCCGGGCGGCACGGGAACTCGTGGACGCGGAGGGACTGGCGGCCCTCTCCACCCGCCGGCTGGCGGCCGAGCTGGGGGTCAGCGGGCCCTCCCTCTACAACCACTTCCGCACCAAGGACGAGATCCTGGAGGCCGTCGCGGACTCGGTCAGTGCGCAGGTCGACCTGTCGATGTTCGAAGACCTCGGGCAGGACGCCGACCGGGACTGGCGGACCGCGCTGCACGACTGGGCGGTGTCCTACCGGACGGCACTGCGGGACCACCCGAACATCGTCCCGGTCCTGGCCCGGGGCCCCGGCCGCCGCCCGGCCGGCCTCCGGCTCGCCGACGCGGTCTACGGCGCGATGGTGGACGCGGGGTGGCCGCCGGCGCAGGCGACGTCGATCGGGGCACTGATGCGGTACTTCGTCATGGGGTCGGCGCTGGGCTCGTTCGCCGGGGGCTTCGTGGACGACGCGAGCGCGTACGCCCCGGCCGACTATCCGCATCTGGGCCAGGCCCACCTGCTCGCGAACCAGCAGGAGAAGGTGGACGAGCGGGCCTTCGAGACCGGGCTGCGGGCCCTGCTGGACGGGCTGGCCGAGCAGTTCCCCCGCGCGACGCGGCCGCCCGTCTGAGGACGGCTTCGGCTCACCGGTCCCCGGGGGCGGCCCAGGCGACGAGCTGGAGGATCACGCCGTTCGGGTCGGTGACCTGGAACAGGCGCTCACCCCACGGCTCCTCGCGCAGCGGCATGGTGACGGGGGCACCCTCGCCCAGCAGCCGCTCGTACTCGGCGTCCAGGTCGGCCACCGTGAACGCGGCGATGACCCCCGCGGCGCGCCGGTCCCGCACCCCCTCGGGCAGCACCTCGGTGCCGCTCCGCAGGAAGACCACCTGGACGGTGTCCTCGCGGACCAGGGAGGCGAAGCCGTCGGCGGCCACGGCCTCCTCGAACCCGAAGTGCCGGGCCAGGAAGGCGGCGGAGGCGGGGACGTCGTCGACGGTCAGGCAGACGGCGGTGGAAGTGATCTTCAAGGCTCCTCCTGAGAGTCATCTCTGTACGCTGTATTTTATACATCGTACAGAGTTGGAGGTGGCGGCAGAGGTCCTCCGTGGAAAAGATGGGGCGCATGGCCAAGGAACGAAGCGGCGCCGACGACCCTGCTCGCACACTGGAACTGCTGTGGCGCGAGCCCGGAAAGGGCGGCTCCCGGCGCGGCCCCAAGCAGGGGCTGACGGTCGACGCGGTCGTCGAGGCCGCCATCGAACTCGCCGACTCCGGTGGGCTGGACACCCTGACCATGCGCAGCGTCGCCCAGCGGCTGGGCGTCACACCGATGACGATCTACACCTACGTCCCGGGCAAGGCGGAGCTGCTCGACCTCATGCTGGACACCGCCTACCTCCGGATGCCGCGCACCGACCACACCGGTGCCGCGTGGGGCACGAAGGTGGCGGCCGTCGCGCGCGAGAACCGCGACCTGTACCGGCGCCACCCCTGGGTGGCGACCCTGCCCACCGCCCGCCCGCCGCTCGGCCCCGGCCTCATGGCCAAGTACGAACACGAACTGGCCGCGTTCGACGGCCTCGGGCTCGACGACGTCGAGATGGACGCGGCCCTCACCTTCCTGCTCGGCTTCGTCCAGTCCACGGCGCGCGCCGACCTCGACAACCAGGCCGCCGCCCGCGACAGCGCCCTGTCCGACGCACAGTGGTGGGCCGCCAACGCACCCCTCCTGGCCAGGGTCTTCGATCCCACCCGGTTCCCCCTCGCGGCCCGGGTCGGACAGGCCGCGGGCGAGGCCCACCAGGGCGTGTACAACCCCGAACACGCCTTCCGCTTCGGACTGGAGCGCGTCCTGGACGGCCTCGCCCGGCTCGTCGACAGCCGTTCCCGGTAGCCACCGCCGCTCGCCTGCCCCTCCCCGGCCCCCCGTCCGAAAACCGCCAGCGTCCGGTCGGTTCCGGTCCCTACCCTCGGCGGTATGACGAACCAAGCCGTCCCGGCCCGACCGCACCTTCTCCCGGCCGTCGCCGCCTGTGTCACCGTGGTGCTCTGGGCCTCCGCCTTCGTGTCGATCCGCAGTGCCGGGGCGGCCTACTCCCCGGGGGCGCTCGCCCTCGGACGGATGTCGGCCGGGGCACTCGCGCTCGGGATCATCTGCGTGATCCGGCGGGTACCGCCGCCGCCCAGGTCCGCCTGGCGCGGCATCGCGATGTCCGGTGTGCTGTGGTTCGGCTTCTACATGGTCGTTCTCAACTGGGGCGAGCAGCAGGTGGACGCGGGGACGGCCGCCCTCGTGGTGAACGTCGGCCCGCTGCTGATCGCCCTGCTCGGGGCCCGGCTGCTCGGTGATCCCATGCCGCCCCGGCTGCTCGCGGGGATGGCGGTGTCGTTCGCGGGCGCCGTGACTGTGGGCCTGTCGATGGCCGGCGGGGGCGGCTCCTCGGTGCTGGGCGTGGTGCTGTGCCTGCTCGCGGCGGTCGCCTACGCCGCCGGCGTCGTCTCCCAGAAGCCCGCGCTGGCCCGGGCGAGCGCGCTGCAGGCCACGACGTACGGGTGCCTGGTCGGCGCCGTCGCCTGTCTGCCGTTCGCCGGGCAGCTGGTGCACCAGGCCGCCGACGCGCCCCTGTCCGCCACCCTCAACATGGTGTACCTCGGCGTCTTCCCGACCGCGCTCGCCTTCACCACCTGGGCGTATGCCCTGGCCAGGACCACCGCGAGCCGGATGGGCGCCACGACGTACGCCGTGCCGGCGCTGGTGGTGCTGATGTCCTGGCTGGCCCTCGGCGAGGTCCCGGGGCCGGTCACCCTGGCGGGCGGTGTGCTGTGCCTGGCCGGTGTGGCCGTGTCCCGGTCCCGGGCGCGGGCGCGGGAGGGCGCTCCCCGGACCATGGCCACGGCCGGGGAGCCCCGCTCCGAACAGGTGCCGTGACGGCCGGTCAGAAGACGACCAGCGCCCGGCCGCCCTTGCCCGCCAGCATGTTCTCGAAGGCGACCGGGATGTCCTCCAGCGCGATCCGCTCCGTCACCAGCGCGGTCAGGTCCAGGCGGCCCGCCCGGACGTGTTCGGCGAGCAACGGCAGGTCGCGGGCCGGGTCCGAGTTGCCGTAGACGCAGCCGGAGAGGGTGCGGCCCCAGTGGAAGAGTTCGAGGGCGTTGAAGGTGACGAGTTCGCTCTTCCCTCCGATGCCGACCACCGTCGTACGGCCGCCCCGGCGGGTCGACTCCCAGGCCGCGCGGATGCTGACCGCGCGGCCCACGCACTCCACGGCGACGTCGACGCCCTGCTTGCCGGTGAGGGCGCGGATCGCGCGGGGCGTGGTGTCGGAGGCGACGACGTAGTCCGTGGCCCCGGCGGCGCGCGCGAGGCCTTCCTTCTCCGCCGAGACGTCCACCGCGACGATCCTGGACGCGCCCGCGATCCGGGCCGCTTGGACGGTGGCCAGGCCCACCCCGCCGACGCCGAACACCGCCACCGACTCGCCCTGCCGGACCCGCGCCGAGTGGTGGACGGCGCCGTACCCGGTGAGGACCGCGCAGCCGAGCAGGGCCGCGTCGGTGAGCGGGATGTCCGCGGGGAGCGGCAGGACGCAGGACTCGGCGACCACGGTCTCCTCGGCGAAGGCCGCCACGTTCAGGCCGGGGTGCAGGTCGGTGCCGTCCGCCGTGCGGGCGTGGACGTCGGCGGAGCCGTTCAGCGCGTTGGCGCACAGCCAGACCTCGCCGAGCGTGCAGGCGTGGCAGCTTCCGCAGGAGGGCGCCCAGTTGAGGACGACCGGGTCGCCGGGCGAGAGCCGGGTGACCCCCTCCCCCACGGCCGCCACGGTGCCCGCGCCCTCGTGGCCGAGGACCGCCGGGACCGGCACCCGCATGGTGCCGTCGGACAGGGAGAGGTCGGAGTGGCAGACCCCGGCGGCGGCCAGCCGGACCCGGACCTGGCCGGGTCCGGGGTCCGGGAGGTCGATCTCGGTGACCGTCAGCGGGGCGCCCACGGCGGGCAGCACGGCGGCTCGGACCGTACGAGTCATCGGATCAACCTCCTCAGAACTGCAGGGACTTGGTCTGGAGGTACTCGGCGAGGCCGTGCGCGCCCAGCTCCCGCCCGACCCCCGACTGCTTGTAACCGCCGAACGGGGCACGGGGGTTGAAGCGGCCGCCGTTGATGTCGACCTGTCCGGTCTCCATGCGCCGGGCGAAGGCCGCCGCCTCCGCCTCGTCCCCGGCCCAGACGGCGCCCGCGAGCCCGTAGACCGTGCCGTTGGCGATGCGCAGGGCGTCGTCCTCGTCCGCGTAGCGCAGGATCGACAGGACCGGGCCGAAGATCTCCTCCTGGGCGATCGTCATCTCCGGGGTGACGTCGGCGAAGACCGTCGGGCTGACGAACCAGCCCTGCTCGCGCGGGGATTCGGGACCGCCGGCGACCAGCCGCGCGCCCTCCGCGATGCCCTTCTCGATGTAACCGCGCACCCTGGCCTGCTGCTTGGCGCTGACCACGGGCCCGATCCGCTCGCCGTACTTCGCAGCGGCCGCGGCCGCCAGCTGCACCGCCTCCTCGTACCGGTCGGCGTGCACCAGCATCCGGGTCCAGGCGCTGCACGTCTGGCCGGAGTTGGACATCACGTTGGCCACCCCGACGTTGACGGCCCGGGCGAGGTCGGCGCTCGGGAGGATGACGTTCGCGGACTTGCCGCCCAGTTCGAGGGCGACCTTCTTGACGGCCGCCCCGGCGGTCGCGCCGATCTGCCTGCCGACGGCGGTGGAGCCGGTGAAGGAGACCAGGTCGACGCCCGGGTGCTCGGCGAGGGCCTGCCCGGCGATCGGGCCGAATCCGGTGACCAGGTTGAACACACCGGCGGGGAAGCCCGCTTCGTCCACCGCCTCCGCGAACAGCTGGGCGGTGAGCGGGGTGTTCTCGGCGGGCTTCAGGACGACCGTGCAGCCGGCGGCGAGCGCCGGAGCGGCCTTGGCGACGATCTGGTGCAGCGGGTAGTTCCAGGGCGTGATGGCGCCGACGACCCCGACCGGCTCGTGCAGGACGGTCGAGTTGCCGACCTGCTCCTGGAAGACATGGGTCGCGGCGAGCTCGGCGTACGAACCGGCGACCTCGATGGGCACGCCGGCGTGCACGGCCTGCGAGAACTTCAGCGGCGACCCCAGCTCGGCGGTGACCGTCTCGGCGATCTCGTCCTTGCGGGCCGCGAGCACGTCGCGCAGGGCGGCGAGCCGGGCGGCCCGCTCGGCGGGCGGGGTGGCGGCCCAGGCCGGGAGGGCGGCACGGGCGGCGCGTACGGCGGTGTCGACGTCCAGCGCGCCGCCCGCCGGGACCCGGCCGACGACCTGCTCGTCGACCGGGTTCACGACCTCGATCACGTCCCGGCTCTCGGCGGCGCGCCAGGCGCCGTCGATGTACAGGCCGTCGTGTGCCTTCATGCTGCTTCCTCCCGGCGGGGCTCTGTCGTCCGAATCACAAACTAGCGGCGATAGTTTTAGCGCGCCAGACGTGCCCGGGAGACGCCACAGGACACGCCACGGGACACGGTCCACATCACCGGAACCGGACCGTCAGAAGTCGACCTGGGCGTGTTCGTCCACCCTGCCCACGCTCTCCTGCGCAAAGGCCTTCTCATAGGCCCGCCGGATCTCCTCGATCTTCCGGTCGCTGCCCTTCGCCGCCGACTCCGGATACAGCAGGATCAGCTCGTACGACCGCTCCTTCTCGATCGTCCCGTGCGCGTCCCGCCACTGCCCGCGCCCGCTCTGCACGGTGAGCCCGTCGGGGAAGTCCGGGGTCACCTCCTTGTCGACGAAGGCCGTGAACTGCCGGTCGGTGACGGCGGGTCCGCCGTCCGGGCGGGCGGTGCCGAAGAACAGCCGCGTCTCGAGGTACGGCTTGCCGCGCGCCGGCACGGCGGCCACGTGGTCGTCCGCCAGCGCCGTGTACGCGGTCGGAGCACCGGCGAGCAGAACCCCGGCCACGGCGAGGGCCGACCGGTTACGGAGGGAATGAGTGTGCATGCCCCCTTCCTACGGGCTTGCACCGGTCCCGGTCCCGCTTTCCCGGCCGATTTCACCCGTCCAGGTCCGGCAGCCGCGCCGGGGACGGGCAGATCCGTTCGCCGTGCTGGTCGAAGACGAACAGGTGGGCGAGGTCGACCAGGAGCGGAATCTGCATGCCGTGCCGGAGCTGGAGGTCGGGCGTGGTGCGCACGACCAGATCGCCGGGCAGCCGCCCCTCCGGAGGTGTGGGCTCGGGCCCGGCATCCGCCGGATGCTCCAGTACGACGACCGGTCCCGCCCGCTTCGAACTCGCCCGGTCCCGCAGCCGGTCCAGCACCGTCACCCCCTCCCGCCGCCGGCGCCGGGACGACCGGCCGGTCGGGCGCGGGGCCTCCAGCTCGGGTACGACGGCGGGCCGGGAGCCGGTGTCGAAGTGGACGAGCACCTCGTGCCCCTGGAACTCGACATGCTCCACCAGCCCGGTGAGCGGCACCTCGCCGGGCCGGGCGGCGGAGCGCCTGGCGATCCGCACCGCCTCCGAACGCAGCCCGACGATCACCTCCCGGCCCTGCTGCACCCGCAGCAACCGGTGGTCCAGACACAGGGGTTCGGGCAGGGGCAGGGCCTGTTTGCCGAGGTGGACCGTCATCGCGCCGTCGAGCGGGGCCCGGATCACCCCGCGCAGGAGGTTGATGCGCGGAGTGCCGATGAAGGCGGCGACGAAGACATTCCGGGGCAGGGCGTAGACCGCGCGCGGGGTGTCGACCTGCTGCAGCACCCCGCCGCGCAGCACGGCGACCCGGTCGCCCAGCGACATGGCCTCGGCCTGGTCGTGCGTGACGTACACCGTGGTGACGCCCAACTCCCTTGTCAGCCGCGAGATCTCGGTGCGTAAGTGGCTGCGGAGCTTGGCGTCGAGGTTGGAGAGCGGCTCGTCCATCAGGAACGCCGACGGATGCCGGGCGATGGCCCGCCCCATCGCCACCCGCTGGCGTTCGCCGCCGGAGAGCTGGCCGGGGAAGCGGTCGAGGAGGTCCTCGATGCCCAGCATGCGGGCGGTGGCGTCCACACGGGGGCGCGGATCGGCGCCGGGTGCCTCCAGACGGAGCGGGAAGCCGATGTTGTCACGGCCGGTCATGGTCGGGTACAGGGCGAAGTTCTGGAAGACCATCGCGATGTCCCGGTCGGACGGCAGCAGGTCGTTGGCGTACACGCCGTCGAGCAGCAACTCGCCCTCGTCGGCCTCCTCCAGACCCGCGATCATTCTCAGTACCGTCGACTTGCCGCAACCGGACGGCCCGAGCAGCACGAGGAACTCGCCGGGAGCGATGTCCAGCGACAACCGGTCCACCACGCGGACGCCCCGCGCGAAGGCCTTGCTCACGTTGTGCAGAGAGATGGCGCGTGTCATGGCTGTCGCCCCCGGGGGCTGTCAAACGGGCCCGTGCGTCACGGAAGTTAACGGAATGTGTGCGGGAGGGGGAAGACGTGTGCCCGAATACTCAGAAAGGGGCCGGGTGAGCAGACAAACGGACGGATCTGTTCAGCAAGCGGCAACAGCAACGAACTCAGGGGCGCGGGGCTGCAGTGGATTTGCGGCTGCCGCCGCGTGGGCGCGAGAAACCACGACGGCGCAGCAGCCGCGATCCGGCGGTCACCCCCACTTCGCTGGGCACCCCCACCGGCGACCGCAGCGCCACCCCCGAGGACACCAGCAGCAACGCCCCCAGCATCACGAACGGCGCCGCGACCCCCGCCACCCCGGCCACCAGCCCCGCCGCGGCCGGCGCGGCCACCTGTCCCAGCCGGTTCCCGGTCAGCCGCAACGCCAGCGCGGTCGACCGCGCCCCGTCCGGCGCGGCCTGCACCACCGTCGTCATGGACAGCGGCTGCCCCACCCCCAGACAGAAGCCGAGGACCGCCAGCATCACGCCCAGCGCCCACACCGGCACGGGCAGCGCGATCCCCGCACACAGCACCGCCGCCACCAGGCAGGTGACGGTCAGCAGCACCGGCCGCCCCAGCAGCCGCAGCAACGGGGTGAGCACCAGCCGGCAGGCGATCGTCGCCCCCGCCCGCACGCTCAGCAGCACGCCGATCACTGCCGGGGAGATGCCCCGGTGCTCACCGACCACCGGGAGATACGCGGTCAGGATGTCGGTCGCGGACAGCACCGAGAGGCTGATCAGCATGCCGGCCGGGACGCCCCGGGCCCCAAGGATGCGGCCCACCGGTACCCGGTCCCCCTCCGCGGTACGGGACTTGACCGCCGTACGGTCCTCGATGCGCCACAGCGAGGTGAACGCGATCGCCGCCCCGGCGCCCGCCACCACGAGCGCGAGCGCACTCGTGCCCGCCATGTCCGGCCCACCGATCAGCACACCGGCCGCGATCGGCCCGATCAGCTGGCCGAGCGACGCCCCGATGGTGAAGTGGCCGAAGTTGCGGTCCTGTTCGTGCGGGGCCGACTGGCGGGCCACCAGGGACTGCGCGCCGATCACGAAGCAGAGGTGGCCGAGGCCCATCACCCCGCTCCACAGGGCCATGGTCCAGAGGGAGCCGGCGAGCCCGCTGAGCGCACAGCCGCCGGATATCAGTACGACGCCGACGGGCAGCAGGGGTGCGCAGCGGCCGTGGTCGGTGCGGCGGCCGAGGGGTACGGCGACGAAGAGCGGGAGCAGGGCGTACACACCGGCGATGACGCCGATGGCGCGTTCGTCGGCGCCGAGGGCGAGCGCCCGGTAGGAGACGGCGGGCCGGGCCATCGACACCGCCCCCTGGGCGAAGCCGAAGGCGATGACGAGACGGAGCAGCCAGCCGCGGTTCCTGCCGGGCACCATGGTGAAACCTCCCAGTGGTATGTCACATACTCCTGCGGTGCTACGTCACACAGTGCTATGTCACATAGTCCCGAACAGGATTCCTGCCCCGAGCACCACCACCGATGTCAGCGCAGCCCACTTCACGACGAACCGCGTGTGGTCGCCGAACTCGACCTTGGCCATGCCGACCAGGACGTAGACGGCGGGGACGAGCGGGCTGGACATGTGCAGCGGCTGGCCGACGATCGAGGCGCGGGCGATCTCCACGGCGGAGACACCGTGGGCCTGGCCGGCCTCGGCGAGCACCGGGAGGATGCCGAAGTAGAAGCCGTCGTTCGACATGAAGTACGTGAGCGGGATGCTCAGCACGCCGGTGACGAGGGCCATGTGCGGGCCCATGCCGTCGGGGATGTTGCCGACCAGCCACTCGGCCATGTGGTCGACCATGCCGGTGCCCTGGAGGACGCCGGTGAAGACGGCGGCGGCGAAGACCATGCCGGAGACGTTGAGGACGTTCTCGGCGTGCGCGGCGATCCGGGCCCGCTGGGCCGGCATCTGGGGGAAGTTGACGGTCAGCGCCAGGGCCGCGCCGAGCAGGAACAGCACCGGGATCGGCAGCCACTCCATGATCATGGCGGTGAGCAGCGCGACCGTGAGCAGCGCGTTGAACCAGTACAGCCTGGGGCGCAGGGTCTCGCGGTGCGGGTCCAGACCCTGGAAGCCGTCGCCCTCCGGCTCGGCGGGCAGGTCCGCGCCGCCGGTACCGGAGCCACCGGCGCTCCGAGCACCCTCACCGGTTCCGGCACCCGCGCCCGCCCCCGCCCCCGTTCCCGTTCCCGTTCCCGCACCGACCAGGACGGTCTCCGTGCGGGGCTCCTCCACCAGCACCTCGTCGAGGGTCAGCACGCCGAGCCGTTTGCGCTCGCGGCGGCCGAGGACGTAGGCGAGGACGAAGACGAACAGCAGGCCCGTGGCCAGCGCGGGGATCATCGGCACGAAGATGTCGCTCGCGTCCAGCTTGAGCGCGGTCGCGGCGCGGGCGGTGGGGCCGCCCCAGGGCAGGGTGTTCATCACGCCGTTGGCCATCGCGGCGACACCGGTCATCACGACCAGGCTCATCTTCAGGCGCTTGTACAGCGGGTACATCGCCGAGACGGTGATCATGAAGGTGGTGGAGCCGTCGCCGTCGAGCGAGACGATCGCGGCGAGTACGGCCGTACCGACGACGATCCGCAGCGGGTCGGCCCTGCAGAACCTCAGGATCCCCTTGACGACCGGGTCGAAGAGGCCGACGTCGATCATCACACCGAAGTAGACGATCGCGAACATCAGCATCGCCGCGGTGGGCGCGAGGCTGGTGACGCCGTCGATGACGTAGTCGCCGAGGTGGGCGCCCTTGCCGACGACCACGCAGAACAGCGCGGGGATCAGCACGAGCGCCGCGATCGGCGACATCTTCTTCAGCATGATCAGGACCAGGAAGGTCGCGATCATGGCGAAGCCGAGGATGGTCAGCATGAGTGGATTACCTAACGTTCGCCCTTGAACTCCCACCAGGGCCGGCGGTGCGACGACGTTAGGTCGCGTCAAACGTCGTTAACAAGACGTTGACGCGCGAGCAATAAGCGCGAAAGTCCAGGTCACGGGGTTGCGGCCACTTCGGCGGTCACCTCGATGGGGATGCCGTTGAGGACGGCGTTGCCGGACAGCGGGTCGAGCAGGCTGCCGTCGAGGAGCTGGTTGACGTTGACGCCGGGGGCGGTGGCGGCGTGGTTGAGCCGGGTGCCGGGGCGGTTGTGGCCCCAGCCGTGCGGGAGGCTGACGACACCGGGCCGGACGCCGTCGGTGACCTCGGCGGGGGTGACCACCTCGCCGCCGGCGCCCTTGACACGTACGTCGGCGCCGTCGCGCACGCCGAGCCGTTCGGCGTCCTCGGGGTGGATGTGCAGGGTGCAGCGGTTGGTGCCGCCGGTGAGGGCGGGCACGTTGTGCATCCAGCTGTTGTTGGAGCGCAGGTGGCGGCGGCCGACGAGGACGAGGGCCGCGGGGCTGGTGTCGAGGGCCGCGCGCAGCCGGGGCAGGTCGTCGGCGAGGGGCCGGGGCAGCAGTTCGACCTTGCCGCTCCTGGTCTTCAGCGGCTGCGGGAGGCGGGAGGTGAGGGGCCCGAGGTCGATGCCGTGCGGGTGGGCGAGCAGCTGCTCCAGGGTGAGGCCGTCGGGCCGGACGCCGAAGCCGTCGCCGTAGGGGCCGAGGCGCAGCATCAGGTCGAGCCGGCGCTCGGGACCGGTGTCCCCGGTGAGCAGGCCGGCCAGCTCCTGCGGGTCCCGGCCGAGGACGGGCGAGTGGCTCTCCCGGACCGCCTTCCCCAGGGTCTGGCCGATGACCATGTCGTCGACGGCGGACGGTTCGGCGCCGTGCATGCCGCCGGCCGCGAGGACGAGCCGGGCCAGGATCTCGGTCTCCGCCATCCTGCCGGGCTCCAGCGGGACGGCCGGGCGGGAGTAGCGGACCTGGTTGCGTACGGCGAGGGTGTTGAAGGCGAAGTCGTGGTGCGGGCTCTGCGAGGGCGGCGGCGGGGGCAGCACGACGTCGGCGTGGCGGGCGGTCTCGTTGAGGTAGGGGTCGACGCTGACCATGAAGTCGAGGGAGTCCAGGGCCTTGTCGAGGCGGTCGCCGTCCGGGGCGGAGAGGACGGGGTTGGTGGCGATGGCGATCAGCGCCCGGATCGGCTCGCCCTCCGCCGTGGCGGTGTCGATCTCCTCGGCGAGCGCGGAGAGCGGCAACTCGCCCTTTGCTTCGGGGTGTTGACTGACCCGGGAGTGCCAGCGCCCGAGCGCGAAGCCGCGGCCGGGTCCGGCCGGGCGCGGGGTCCGGTCGGTGGCGGCCTGCGGGAAGAGCGCGCCGCCGGGCCGGTCGAGGTTGCCGGTGAGGACGTTGAGGACGTCGACGAGCCAGCTGGCGAGGGTGCCGTGCGGGACGGTGCAGCTGCCGATCCGGCCGTAGACGGCGGCGGTGGGGGCGGCGGCGAGTTCGCGGGCGAGGACGCGGATCGTGTCGGCGTCGACGTCCGTGGCGTGGGCGACCGCGTCCGGGGTGAAGTCGCCCAGTTCGGCGCGGAGTTCGTCGAGCCCGTCGATGTGCGGGGCGAGATGGCCGAGGTCCACCAGGTCTTCCTCGAAGAGGACTTGGGCCATCGCGGCGAGCAACAGGGCGTCGGCGCCGGGCCGGATGGCGATGTGCCGGTCGGCGAGCTTCGCGGTGCGGGTGCGGCGCGGGTCGATGACGGTGAGGGTGCCGCCGCGGGCCTTGAGCGCCTTGAGCTTGCCGGGGAAGTCGGGGGCGGTGCACAGACTGCCGTTGGACTCCAGGGGGTTGGCGCCGATGAGGAGGAGGTGGTCGGTGTGGTCGAGGTCGGGCACCGGTATCGCGTTGGCGTCGCCGAAGAGCAGTCCGCTGGAGACGTGCTTGGGCATCTGGTCGACGGTGGACGCGGTGAAGACGCTGCGGGTGCCGAGGGCGCCGACCAGGACCTGCGGGTAGAGGCCGCCGGCCACGGTGTGGACGTTGGGGTTGCCGAGAACGACCCCGACGGAGTCCGGACCGTACCGCTCGACGACACCGCGCACCCCGGCGGCCACCGCGTCGAAGGCCTCGGCCCAGGTGGCCTCGCGCAGCTCGCCGTCCCTGCGGACGAGGGGGGTGCGCAGCCGGTCGGGGTCGGCGTCGACGGCGCCGAAGGAGGCGCCCTTCGGGCAGATGAACCCCTTGCTGAACACGTCGTCGCGGTCACCGCGGGCGCCGGTGACGCGGGTGCCCTCGATGGTGAGGGTCAGGCCGCAGGTGGCCTCGCACAGGGGGCAGATGCGGAGGGCGGTGCGGGGCATGGGGGCCTCCGGGGGGGGCGGCGATGGAGGGGTGGCCGGACTCGGGGTGAGCATACCGGGCGGTATGTGAGGAGGGGAGTCCTGTAGTCGTAACACCTACGGCCGGTGGGGGCTGATCGCGCAGTTCCCCGCGCCCCTTCAGGGGCGCCATGCCCGGCGTCAGTCCAGAACGCGCGCCAGGTACGCCCGCAGCAGCTCTCGCGTCTCTGCGATGATCTTCTCGTCGCCCTCCGGGGCCATCCGGAAGGACAGGTGGACCAGGGCGTCGGCGGTTTCCACCGCCACCAGGAACGTGCGGCGCAGCGCCTCGTCGGGGGCACGGCCGACGTACGCCGCCAGCAGGTCGGTCAGCCGGTCGGCCACCCGGTGGTTCGGCTCCGCGTCACGGGCGCCGACCGGGATCTGGTTGCCGAAGTCGACGAGGGAGAAGCCTGGGGCGGTGCGTTTCATGGCCAGGTACTCGTCCAGCACCGCGTCCGTAGCCGTCCGCCAGTCGCCCTTCGGCGCGTCCTTCAGCCGCTCGGTGACGCGCTCGGAGTAGCGCTCCAGGTTGCGCTGGGCGAGGGCGTCGGCCATCTGCCGCTTGTTGCCGAAGAAACGGTAGACCGAGCCGATGGGCACCCCGGCACGCACCGCGACGGCCCGGGTGCTCAGTTCGTCGTAGCCGACCTCGTCGAGGAGGTCGGCACAGGCGTCGAGGATCCGGGTCAGCCGTTCGGCGCTGCGGCGCTGTACGGGCGCTTTGCGAAGCGGTGTCGCTGGGGGCACGGGCTTCATGATGCCTTTCCGCCGGGATCAGGTGAACCTCGCCCCCCAGTACGCGGACGGATGGCCCATGCACTCATCCGGCGTCCGCGCTGTTCGCGCCGCTGCCGGCAGGGGTGGAGGCGGCGGGAACGCTCCCCGACACCGACACCGACGCCGACGGCGACGCCGTCTCCGCGCCCGACGCCGTGACGTCCGCCGTGCTCTCCACCGGCTTGCCGTGCACGGCCCATACCGTGCCGTCGTCCGCGTAGAGCCGGGCGGTGATGTGGTGGGTGCCGTGCGGAACGAGGCCGGCGGGCAGGTGGTAGGCGGAGGTGCGCAGCCGCGTCACCAGGCCGCCGTCCACGAAGAGGTAGGCGAGGCCGCGGCCGACGACCGCCTTCGCCGCGGTGCCCGCCGGGGAGAAGCGGAAGCGGTGCAGGTCGAGCCGGACGTCCCAGCCGCCGGCCGCGTCGGGGGTGACCACCGTGCCCACCTCGGGCGCCCGCTTCTTGTCCAGCTCGCGGTAGTGGCGGCCGCTCTCGTCCGTGTCGTCGAGGATCTTGCCCACCGGTGAGGGCGACCCCGCCCCCCGCTGCCCGTGCGCCTCCCCGGTCCCGCACCCCGCCGCGGCGACCAGGAGCAGCACGCAGACCGCGAGCGCACCCGGCAGTCCACGCGTCCACGACATGCCCGGGAGCGTAGAACAGCGGGCCCGAGACCGGATCCCCCTGAAGTCGGGTTCTCGCCATACCCCGCGGGGATGATCCCCGCCCTCTTGCACCCACCCCCGCGCAATCCTACGGTGATACACAGGAATCAACGGCACACAGGTACAGCAGGTTCAGGGAGCGATCATGAGCGATGGGGGTACCTCCCGCGCGAGCGTGTTCGAGCGTGGGGAAGCGCGGAAGGCCGCCGAGGGGCTGTCGTACCTCTCCGGGTTCGGCAACGAGCACTCCTCGGAGGCGGTGCCGGGCGCCCTGCCCGAGGGCCGCAACTCGCCGCAGCGCGCCCCCCTCGGCCTGTACGCGGAGCAGCTCAGCGGTACGGCCTTCACCGAGCCGCGGTCCCACAACCGCCGCTCCTGGCTGTACCGGATCCGCCCCTCGGCCGCCCACCCGGCGTTCATCCGCACCGCCGACAACGGGGGTCTGCGCACCGGCCCCTTCGCGGACATCGCCCCGGACCCGAACCGGCTCCGCTGGAACCCCCTCCCGGAACCGCCGCCCGGCACGGACTTCCTCGCGGGCCTGTGGACCCTCGGCGGCAACGGCGACGCGACCCAGCGCACCGGCATGGCCGTGCACCTCTACCACGCCGACGCCTCCATGGAGCGGGTCTTCTCCGACGCGGACGGCGAGCTGCTCATCGTCCCGGAGCGCGGCGGACTGCTCCTGTGGACGGAGTTCGGCCAGCTGCATGTGGAGCCAGGACATGTGGCGCTGATCCCCCGTGGGGTCCGCTTCCGTGTGGAGCTGCTGGATGCCACGGCCCGGGGCTATGTGTGCGAGAACTACGGCTCGCCCTTCCGCCTTCCCGACCTCGGCCCGATCGGTGCCAACGGCCTCGCGAACGCCCGGGATTTCCAGGCCCCCGTCGCCGCCTACGAGGATGTCGAGGGCCCGGTCGAGGTGGTCAACAAGTTCTGCGGCAACCTGTGGACCGCCACATATGACCACTCCCCACTGGACGTGGTCGCCTGGCACGGCACACATGTGCCGTACCTCTACGATCTCCGCCGATTCAATGTGATCGGCTCCCTCTCCTACGACCACCCCGACCCGTCGATCTTCACGGTGCTGACGTCCCCGTCCGACACCCCCGGCCTGGCGGGCGTCGACTTCGTGGTCTTCGCGCCGCGCTGGCTGGTGGGCGAGGACACCTTCCGGCCGCCGTACTTCCACCGGAACGTGATGAGCGAGTACATGGGGCTCGTGGAGGGCGCGTACGACGCGAAGACCGCCGGAGAAGGGGGCTTCGTGCCGGGCGGCGGGTCGCTGCACAACATGATGTCGGCGCACGGTCCGGACCGGGAGACGTTCGACCGGGCGAGCGCGGCCGAGCTGAAGCCCCAGAAGGTGGACGACGGCCTGGCATTCATGTTCGAGACCCGCTGGCCGGTGACGCTCACCCCGCAGGCGGCGACCGCCGGACACCTCCAGCAGCGCTACGACGACGTGTGGCAGGGCCTGGAACGCCACTTCCGTCCCTTGCACTGAAGATCCCCCACCGGTACGGATGACCTGTGACCTCCTTCGCCCCGGACTCGATCGTCCTCAACCGCAAGCTGCCGCTCTGGTACCAGGTGTCGCAGTCGCTGCGCGCCTCGATACTCGGCCGCTCGCCGCGGGAGCCGCTCCGGCTGCCCACCGAGGAGCAGCTCGCGGAGCACTACGGCGTGAGCGTGCTGACCATGCGGCAGGCGCTGAAGGAGCTGGAGGACGAGGGCCTGATCAGCCGGCACCGCCGCCGCGGCACCTTCATCGAGCCGGACGCCCGCCGGAGCACCCCGGTACGGCTGCTCGGCTCGGTGGACGCGATCGTGGCCCAGCAGTCCGGGATGACGGCGGAGCTGCTGGACCACGGCACGGTGCCCGTCACCGGCGAACTCGCCGAGTACTTCCCGGACCTCGCCGAGGTGGCGGCCTACCACCGCCTGCGCAGTGACGAGCAGACCGGCGAGCCCACCAACCACGCCCGCAACCACGTCCGCCCCGAACTGGCCGAGCGCATCGACCCGGAGGACCTCGCCCGGCGGCCCATGACCAAGGTGCTCCGCGACCTCGTCGGCGCGGACATCAGCCGCATCACGGACACCGTGCAGGCCCGGCTGGCCGACCCGGAGACCGCCCGGCTGCTCCAGGTCCCCCTCCTCAGCCCGATCCTGCACTACACGGGCGTCACCTACGACACGGCCGGCCGGGTCCTGGACCTGGCGGTGATCCACTACCGGGGCGACCGTTTCTCCTTCACGGTCACCCTCGACGCCACCTGAACTCGTCGTACGATGCCGGGCGTGACGCACGACGACGCTCCGCTGCTGGCGGACCTCATGCCGTGGTCCGTCGCACCACTGCGGCTCGGCCGGGGGTGGCCGACGGCCCCCGGCGCGGCGACCCTGAAGGCCCGCTGGGACGCCCTCCTCAAGGCCGAGGGGCCCGACCGCGAGACCCTGTTCGAGCCGACCCGCTCCCGCACGGTCCACTCCCCGGTCGCCCAGCTCCCCGGCCAGCCCAGCGGCACCGGACCGCTGGCCGACGCCTCGGGCCCCTGCCCGGACCCGGTCCGCGTCCTGGCCGCCCCCTTCGACGAACAGTGGCTGATCCCGGACCACCGCCTGATCGACACGGCCCGCCCGGAGTTGTGGCGGGTGGCGGACGACCACCAGGTCTTCGCGGTGGAGTCGCCGGAGGGCATGCCCCTGCTGGCGACCGCCCTCCTCCCCACCCTGCGCGCGGGCCGCGTCCGCCCGCTGTACCGCCGCCCGGGCGGCGCGGAGCCGAACCTGGCACCGGGACTGCCCGCGTACCTGGCCGACCGGCTGGGCCGGGACGTCACCCCGCCGGACGTCCTGGCCTGGATCCTGACCGCGATCCGCCCGGACCGCACCGTCCCGCTCACCGAGGACCCCGGCCTCTGGGCCCAGGGCGTGGAACTCGGCCACCGGGCCCTGTGGCTGCTGCGCCGGGACGGCGACCGCCCCAAACTCCCGGGCGGCCGCCGCCCGTACGTCCGGGCCCCGCTCCCCGCCCGCCCTCTCACGGTCCGCTACGACGCGGCCGAGGAGACCCTCCACCTGGACGAGGGCCGCATCTCCCCGGTACCGCCGGAGGCGTGGGACTTCAGGACGGGTGAGACACGGGTCCTGGAGACGTGGTTCGCGTCGCGAACGACAGAGACGGCGGAACCGGGCACTCTGGCCGCGATCACCCCGTCGGCCTGGCCCCAGTCCTGGACCTCGGAACTACTCGAACTGATCACGGTCCTGGCCCTGCTGGCAGACGTACGCGCGCAGCAGGCCGCCTTGGAGATCAAGGCACAGCTCACGGCGGCCGACCTGACGACAGCGGGCGTACTCCCGCCACCGGAGACGTCCCGCAGACCAGCATCGGTCCTGGAGCACACCGAAGAAGGCCCGGCCGGTCAACTGACCCTGCTGTGACCAACCCTTCTTTTCTTTTGGGGGCGCGGGGAACTGCGCGACAAACCCCCACCCGCCCGCAGACAAGGACGGCGCTCATGGAACCCCTGCCTCTCGAAGGCATCACCGTAGTAGCCGTCGAACAGGCGGTCGCCGCCCCCTTCGCCACCCGCCAGCTCGCCGACCTCGGTGCCCGTGTCATCAAGATCGAACGCCCCGACGGCGGCGACTTCGCCCGCGGCTACGACACCGCCGCAAACGGCCTCGCTTCGCACTTCGTGTGGTGCAACCGCGGCAAGGAGTCCATCGCGCTGGACCTGAAGGACCCGCGCGGCCTGGACGCCGTACGGCGGCTGATCGCGGACGCGGACGTCTTCGTGCAGAACCTGGCCCACGGTGCCGCGTCCCGGCTCGGCCTCGACGCGGCCACGCTGTGCGCCGCCCACCCCCGGCTGGTCGCCGTGGACATCTCCGGATACGGGGCTTCGGGACCGTACGCCGCCAAACGCGCGTACGACATGCTCGTGCAGTGCGAGGCGGGCCTCGTGTCGGTCACCGGGACGCCGGAGCAGCCCGTGAAGGCCGGGATCCCGGCGGCGGACATCGCGGCGGCCATGTACGCCTTCTCAGGAGTCCTGGCGGCACTGGTGCGGCGCGGGACGACCGGCAGGGGCGGGCCGGTGGAGGTGTCGATGCTGGAGGCGCTGGCGGAGTGGCTCGGGCATCCGCTGCACCACACCATCCACGGCGGGACACCGCCGGCGCGCACCGGTCTGGCGCATGCCGTGATCGCCCCCTACGACGCCTATCCGACCGCGGACGGCGGACGGGTGCTGCTGTCGGTGCAGAACGACCGCGAGTGGCGACGGCTGGCCGAACAGGTGATCGGGCTGCCGGAGTTGGGAACGGATCCGGAGTTCGCGACGAACGCGGCGCGGGTGGCGAACCGGGCGCGCACCGACGAACTGGTCGGGACGGCTCTGAAGGCGCTCGGCGCCGACGAGGCGCTGGCACGGCTGGAGGCCGCGGGCATCGCGTGCGCGCGGCTGCGGGACCTGCGGGAACTGGCCGGGCACCCGCAGCTGGCGGCCCGGGAGCGGTGGCGGGAAGTGGGGTCGCCGGTCGGGCCGTTGCGCGCGTTGCTGCCGCCCATCACGCTGCCGGGCGGGGACGAGGCACGGATGGGGGATGTGCCCGCGCTCGGGCAACACACCGAGGCGCTGCTGCGTGCCGTGGGGATGACGGACGCCGAGATCGCAGCGCTGCGCCGGGACGGTGTGGCGGCCTGAGCGCGGGCCTGACGGTGACGGTCAGGCGGTCAGTGCTTGTTGCCGCCGAACAGCGAGCGGCGCAGCCGACGCAGCGGTGCGAAGAGGGAGACGCGGCTGACCCGCGTGACCCGGTCGCTGCGCTGCGCGGGTTCGCGTGCGGTCAGCTCACGCATCAGCGACGTCGCCTCGACCGCCTGCTGCTGCGGTATGGCGGGACCCGCCAGCACCGACAGATGGCGGTCGAGGCGCGAGCTGGTCGCACCGCTCCCGCAGGTGATCGCAGGAACCCTCGCCCTGCTGCGTGTTATCTGATCCATGTCACTCCCCACCCGTACGAGTCCACCCGGCCCGGGCAGGGTAACCCTATCGCCCCGATGGGGCACTCGTGTATCGCGGTCACAGGATTCACCTTCCCCGCAAGGGTGTTGACGACCCCTCTTGAACTACACTTCGACTACTCTCCGAATCCAACCGATTTCAGGGCGAGTTGGACAACCGGCTGGCTGGTGGGCTGCGCTGAGCCACCGGCGGGCTCGACGGTCACCGCGAGTGACGTCGCGGACTTGGCCAGACCCGTGGCGACCAGGGGCGTGTCGCCCTTGAAAAGCCCGAGGGAGCGCGGTTGCACACGGGGGCGCATGAGCCAGAGCTGATGCACCCGGCCGTTCGACAGCGCGCCGTACCCGCTGAGTGTGACGACGGCCTGCCCCTCCGATGCGGAGGCCACCGCTCCGATACTTCGGCCCTGCGCGTCCTTGCTGCTGGTCGCACGGGCGTCGGGCGCGGCCAGAACGTGGGCGATCTCACGCGACTGGACGCGCTCGGCGTCGAGCTGATTCTGCGTCCGGTCGGCCTGGACCGCGAACAGGGACGCGACGACCAGCGCGGCGGCCGCGGTGGCGGTGGCGAACGGCACGAACAGGGGCCGCCGTTGCCGGCGTGGCGGCGGGGGCTGTGCGCCCCAGACGTGCGGCGGCAGATTGGGCACGTGCTCACGGCCGGGGGCGGGCTCCTGGGGGGTGGCGCGTACGGCGGCCAGCACCCGGTCGCGCATGGCGAGCGGCGGCGGGGCCGCCGTGGACCAGGCGAGCCGTACCGCGTCCTCGGTCAGCGCCCGGACCTCGTCGGCGCACCGGTCGCAGTCCTTGAGGTGCTTCTCGAAGCGGCGCCGCTCACCGGGCTCCAGGGCGTCCAGCGCATAGGGCGCGGCCAGGGAGTGCAGGTCCTCGCGGTGCAGCAGGCGGCCGACCAGGGTCACGCGGCACCTCCCAGGCAGTCGCGCAGCCGGGTGAGTCCGTCGCGCATCCGTGTCTTGACCGTACCCAGCGGCAACTTGAGCCGCTCGGCGACCTCACGGTACGTGTAGCCGTCGTAGTAGGCGAGGGTGACGGACTGGCGCTGCAGGGCGGTGAGGCGGTCCAGGCAGCGGCGTACCCATTCGCGCTCCAGGCCGGCTTCCACCGTTTCGGCGACCTGGTCGAAAGCGGGTTCGCCGGCGCGCAGGGCCTCGCGCTGCTCACGTTCGCCGGCCGCGCGGGCGCTGCGCACCCGGTCGACGGCGCGGCGGTGCGCGAGGGTGAGGATCCAGGAGAGGGCGCTGCCCCGGCCGGGATCGAACTTGGCCGCGGAGCGCCAGAGTTCGAGGAGCACCTCCTGGGCCACCTCCTCGGACTGGGCGGGATCGCGCACCACGCGTCGTACGAGCCCGAACACCGGTCCGGACACCAGTCCGTAGAGGTCCTCGAACGCCTTCTGGTCGCCACCGGCGACGAGCACCAGCAGTTCGTCCGCCTCCACTCCGTCCCCCCTCCTGCGGCCGCACCCGGCCCGTCCTCCCACTCCAGGCATTCGCAACTGACGCACCTCCGGCAGAAGTACGTACGTGGGCGCCTGAAACGCGGGTTGACCATGAAAAAAAGATTTTTTTCTTCGGACCAATCCAAACAGCCCTCCTGCTCCGTATACCCGTCCGTCAAGCAAGTTGGGACCGAGGGACGGACGGCATGACACCTCTAATCTCCAGGAGCGGCACGGGGCGCAAGGGCCTTGTCACGCTCATCTGCGGGGCCCTGGCGACCGGCGCGATCACAGCCGCCAGCGTCGCCGTGCTGGAACCGGGGGCGGCCTCCGCCTCCTCCCACCGGGAGGCCCCGCTCATCTCGGGCACCCCGCAGTACGACAACACGGACCTGTACGCGTTCGTCAGCCCGGACAAGCCCGACACCACGACGATCGTGTCGGACTACATCCCCTTCGAGGAACCGGCCGGCGGCCCGAACTTCTACCAGTTCGCCGACGACGCCCAGTACGACATCCACATCGACAACAACGGTGACGCGCTGGACGACCTGATCTTCCGCTACACCTTCCGCACCCAGATCAAGAACAAGAAGACGTTCCTCTACAACACGGGAGTGGTCGACAACCTGACCGACCCCGACCTGAACGTCACGCAGTCGTACAACCTCGACCTGATCAAGCTGAAGAACGGCAAGCAGCAGCGCACGACGAGGATCGCCAGCGACATCCCGGCGGCCCCGTCGGACGTCGGCAAGGCGTCGATGCCTGACTACGCGAAGCTGCGTTCCCAGGCCATCTACAAGACGTCGAACGGCGGAGCGACCTTCGCCGGCCAGGCCGACGACCCGTTCTTCGCCGACCTGCGCGTCTTCGACCTGCTGTACGGCGGCAACCTGTCCGAGGTCGGCCGGGACACCCTCAAGGGCTACAACGTCAACACGATCGCCCTGCAGGTGCCCAACGACCTGATCCGGCAGTCGGCGTCGCGCCCGACCGTCGGCATCTACGCGACGACCCAGCGCAAGAACGCGCAGGGTTACTACTCGCAGGTGTCGCGCCTCGGCAACCCGCTGGTCAACGAGGTCGTCAACCCGCAGAAGGACAAGGACAAGTTCAACGCGTCCCAGCCCAAGGACGACGCGCAGTTCGCGAAGAACGTCACCAACCCGGAACTGCCGAAGCTCATCGAGGCGATCTACAACATCAAAGCGCCGTCCGAGCCCCGCAACGACCTCGTCAGCGTGTTCCTCACGGGCGTCAAGGGCCTCAACACGCTGCAGCCGCAGGCGAAGCCGTCGGAGATGCTCCGTCTGAACACGTCCATCAAGCCCACCGCCAAGCCCAAGCGGCTCGGTGTGCTGGACGGTGACAACCAGGGCTTCCCGAACGGGCGCCGGCTCACCGACGACGTGATCGACGAGGCGCTGCAGGTCGTCGAGGGCGAACTGGTCGGCTCCAAGAACGACCTGGGCGACGCGGTCGACAAGAACGACAAGAGCTTCGAGAAGTACTTCCCGTACGTGGCCGAGCCGACGGCCGGTTCGCGCGGTGCGCTCGCCAAGAGCGCGGCCGGGAGCAGCACGAAGAGCGCGCTCGGCGACGCCCTGACCGGTTCGAGTGACAGCAACATGACGCTGATCGCGGGATCGGCGGCCGCGGGTGCGGCGGGCGTGCTGCTGATCGGCACGGCGTTCGGCTGGTGGCGCCGGCGGATGCAGCGGCCGTACTAAGCGCCTTTCCCCTCAGGGCAGTCGGGTGACTGCGGGTTGGCGGTGGCCGATCGCGCAGTTCCTCCCCCAGCCTCCGGCCGGGGGCACGTCGAGCGCCCCTTACGGGGCGCTCGACGTGCCCCCCCCATTTACTGGCGCGGCCCGCACCCACCCAATCCCCCACGGCGCGGGCCGCGCCGCCTCGCGCGAACAGCTACTAGGAGAGGGCATGGCCCCGGGTACGAACGACAAGCAGCCCGCCGAGACGAAGGACGACGAGCGCGTCACCGCCCTGCGCCGGTTCGCCGCCGCAGGGCGGAACTGGCGGCGCGCCCGGCTCGCCGGCTCCGCCGTGCTGATGGCCATCGCGCTGACCGGCGGGGCGATCGCCCTCGGGGCCGCCCGGGACGGCGCCGCGGCGCCGGTGGCCACGTCGAGCGCGGTGGACCCGGCGCTGCTCGCGAGCGGTGACCTCGCCACCACGATCGCCTCCCTCCAGGCCCATCTCCGCACCCAGCCGAAGGACTCCGACAGCTGGGCCACCCTCGGCCTCGCCTACGTCGAACAGGCGCGCACCAAGGGTGACCCGTCCCGCTACCCGCAGGCCGAGAAGTCCCTCAAGCGCGCCCTCCAGATCACCCCGGACAACGACCAGGCGCTGGCCGCCGAGGCCGCGCTGGCCGCCGCCCGGCACGAGTTCGCGCAGGCCCTCACCTACGCGGACCAGGCCCTGAAGCAGAATCCGTACAGCGCGAACGCCCTGTCCTCCCGTATCGACGCCCTGGTCGAACTCGGCCGCTACGACGAGGCGAGCAAGGCGGCCGACCTGGCCGACCAACGCAAGCCCGGCGTACCGGTGTTCACCCGTTACGCGTATGTGCGGGAACTGCGCGGTGACGTCAAGGGCGCCCAGCGGGTGCTGCAGCAGGCCCTGTCCACGGCCACGTCGAAGGGCGACACCTCCTACGTGGCCGCGCAGCTCGGCCTGCTCGCCTGGAACCAGGGCGACTACAAGAGCGCGCTGGACTACTACGCCCGCGCCCTGGCCGCCGACGAGAACTACCTTCCCGCGCTGGAGGGCCGGGCCCGCGCCCAGGCGGCAAGCGGCGACCGGGCCGATGCCATCAAGGGCATGGAACTGGTCGTCTCCCGCTACCCGCTCCCCCAGCCCCTCGTCGAGCTCGGCGAGCTGTACGAGGACCGGAACGCCAAGGGCGACAAGGAGAAGGCCGAGGACCAGTACGCGCTCGTCGAGGCCTGGATCGCGCTCGCCCGCGCCAACGGCGTCAACGCCGACCTCGACACCGCCCTGGCCGCCGCCGACCACGGCAACAAGGCCGAGGCGCTGAAGGCCGCCCGCGCCGAGTGGGCCCGCCGCCACACCGTGCACACGGCGGACGCGCTGGCCTGGGCCCTGCACGTCAACGGCAAGGACAAGGAGGCGCTGCCGTACGCCCGGCAGGCCACCGCCACCGGCTACCACAACGCCTCCTTCCTCTACCACCAGGGCATGATCGAGCTGGCGAACGGCGAGAAGGCGGCCGGCCGGGCCGCCCTCACCAAGGCCCTCAAGCTCAACCCCGGCTTCTCCCCGCTGGGCGCCCGTACGGCCCGCAAGGCGCTGGAGGACTCGAAGTGAACCTCCGCCGGACCGCCGCCGTCTTCACCCTGGCCTGCGCCGCGACACTGCTGTCCGGCACGGCCGCGAGCGCACACCCGCTCGGCAACTTCACCGTCAACAAGTACGACGGTCTCGTCGCCGCCCCCGGACAGCTCCGTGTCGACCACGTCGAGGACCTCGCCGAGATCCCGGCGACCCAGGCCAAGCCCGACCTGAAGCGGCTGGGCATGGCCAAGTGGGCCGAGCAGCGCTGCACGACGGCGGCGGACGGCAGCAAACTCACGGTCGACGGCAGGGCGACGCCGCTCACCGTCGGCAAGAGCCACGCCGAACTCCGTCCTGGCCAGGCCGGGTTGAACACCCTGCGCGTGGAGTGCCGGTTCACCGCGCCGCTCCCCAAGGGCACCACGGCCACCCTCACCTTCCACAGCGCGGGCACCGACAGCGGCCCCGGCTGGCGGGAGATCACGGCGCGCAGCGACCGGATGACGCTGACGAGGACGGACGTACCGAAGACGTCCGTCTCCCACGAACTCACCAGCTACCCCAAGGACCTGCTCTCCTCCCCCGCCGACATCACCACCGCCGCCGTCCGCGTACGGCCCGGCGGCCCGGCCCTCGCCACGGAACGGCAGGTCACCCCGGGTGCCGAGATCCTCCCCCGGGGCATCGACCGCTGGACCCAGGCCCTGACCGACCTGGTCGCCCGCAACCACCTCACCGTCGGCTTCGCGGTGCTCGCGCTCTTCATCTCGATCGTCCTCGGCGCGATGCACGCCCTCGCACCGGGCCACGGCAAGACCCTGATGGCGGCGACGGCGGCGGCCCGCGGCGGCCGCGCCCGGCTCCGCGACGTCCTCCCGCTCGCCGCGTCGGTCACGGTCACCCACACCCTGGGCGTGGTCGCCCTGGGCATCCTGGTGACGGCGGGCTCGGCGGCCACCCCGTCGGTGATCGCCTGGCTGGGCATCGCGAGCGGCCTCATGGTCCTGGCAGCGGGCGCGAACCTGACCCGCAGGGCCTGGCGCAACAGGACCCACGAACACGCCCACGCCCACGGCCATGACCACGACCATGACCATGACCACGCTCACGGACACGACCATCACCACGGGCACGATCACGACCATGAGCACGGGCACGCCCACGCGCACGCGACGGCCGAGAAGCGAGAGCTGGCCCTGGTCGGAACACACGCCCGTGCCCACGCCCACACGCACGACCATGGTCACGACCACGAGCACGGCCACACTCATGACCACGACCACGACCACGGCGCTCAGCCACATTCTGCAGCCCGTCCGGCGTCTGAGGACGAGGCCGTCCAGGCCGAAGGGGGGTCCGGGGGCGCAGCCCCCGATCACGGCCACACCAACCTGCCGCACAGTCACGGCGGGTTCACCCACACCCACTCCACGGCCCCCACCCTCCGCGGCACCATCCTCCTCGGCTTCGCCGGCGGCCTCGTCCCCAGCCCCTCCGCCGTCGTGGTGCTGGTCGGCGCCGCCGCCCTCGGCCAGGCCTGGTTCGGACTGCTTCTCGTCATCGCCTACGGCGTCGGTCTCGCGCTGACCCTCACCGCCGCCGGGTTCGCCGTCGTCAAGCTGGGTACGGGAATGACTCGGGTGATGGACAAACGCCCCCGCTGGACCACCCACCCCATGGCCACGCTGGTCCGCAGGACCACCCCGCTCGCCTCGGCACTCGTGGTCGTGGCCCTGGGCGTCGGGCTGGTGCTCAAGGGGGCCGCATCCGCGCTCCTCTGAGTTACGTTTGTCATGAATTCTTGCGAGCTGCCGTGGGGGGCACCCGTGACCGAAGAGCCGGGCCGTGAGCGAGTGATCGCGGGCCGCTACAGACTGCTGTCCCCGCTCGGCGAGGGCGGCATGGGTACCGTGTGGCGGGCCCGGGACGAAGTGCTGGGCCGTGACGTCGCCGTCAAGGAGGTCCGGGCGCCGGCCGGGCTGCCCGGCTACGACGTCGAGCGGATGTACGCGCGTCTGGAGCGGGAGGCCTGGGCCGCGGCCCGGGTCGCCAACCGCAACGTGGTGACGGTGTACGACGTGGCGATGGAGGGCGGACGGCCCTGGATCGTCATGGAGCTGATCCCGGGCGTGTCCCTCGCCGACGTGCTGGAGGCGGAGGGGCCGATGTCCCCGCAGCGGGCCGCGGGCATCGGCGCCGAGGTGCTGTCCGCGCTGCGGGCCGCGCACGCCGCCGGGGTGCTGCACCGGGACGTGAAGCCGGGCAACGTCCTGCTGTCGAACGACGGCCGGGTGGTGCTCACCGACTTCGGGATCGCCACCGTCGAGGGCAGCTCGGCGCTGACCATGACCGGCGAGGTGGTCGGCTCACCGGAGTTCCTCGCCCCGGAGCGGGCGCTGGGGCGGGCGTTCGGCCCCGAGTCCGACCTGTGGTCCCTGGGTGTGCTGCTGTACGCGGCGGTCGAGGGCACCTCGCCGTTCCGGCAGGACACCCCGCTGAGCACCCTGCGGGCCGTGGTGGACGAGGAGTTGC
Organism: Streptomyces sp. NPDC047061; assembly: GCF_040643955.1. Classification (NCBI taxonomy): domain Bacteria; kingdom Bacillati; phylum Actinomycetota; class Actinomycetes; order Kitasatosporales; family Streptomycetaceae; genus Streptomyces; species Streptomyces sp. NPDC047061. The sequence goes on along the minus strand of NZ_JBEYVI010000018.1, from coordinate 97,420 downwards.
CGCCGGCGTACCGGGCCGGGCCGCTCGCCCCCGTCATCGAGGGGCTGCTCCGCAAGGATCCGGCGCAGCGGCTGTCGGCCGAACAGGCCGAGCGCGACCTGCGGCTGGTCGCGGCCGGGGGCACCCCGAGCACGGCCGCCACGGTGCCGGTCCCGGCGCCGTACGAGACCCCGACCCTCGTCGCCCGGCAGCCTCAGCCGTCCTTCCCCACGCCCCCGTCGCCCACCACCCCCACCACTCCGACGGACACCCGGCCGGCCGCCGCGTACCCCGACGGCAACCGCAGGGCCGGCACCGTGCTGCTCGTCGGACTGGTGCTGGTCGTCCTCGCGCTCGGCGGGCTGACGTACGCCCTCCTCAACCGCGACAACGGCGACGGCAACGGCAACGCGAGTGCGAGTCAGTCGGCCAGCAACCTCAGCTCGCCGGCGCCCAGCAAGAGCAGCAGCACCAAGTCGGAGTCCCCGTCGGCGTCCCCGTCCGAGTCCGCGAGCAGCAGCGCGCCCGCGCAGAGCGTGAAGGTCAGTGTGGCCGGGTCGCGCACGGACTATTCAGGGGCCTGTCCGCCGTCGTCCGCGCAGGCGCCCTCGTTCACGGCGACGTTCACGGTGGGGAGTGTGCCGGAGGACGTGCAGTACCGGTGGGTGCTGAAGGACGGGACGCTCGACGACCAGGGCTGGAAGACGCTGTCCTTCCCGGACGGCGGTGGGAAAACCCGGCAGACCAGGGTGACCGTGACGACCTGGTCGGACAGCGGGACGCTGAGCGACGCGATCGCCGTCGAGGTGCGCAGCCCGGTGGAGACGACGTCCAACTCGGTGCCGTTCTCGGTCACCTGCACCACGACGACGGAGACCCCGAGCGACGGGGCCTCCGCTTCGCCTTCGCCGTCAAGCTCGTACTGACGTACCGAGGGTCGACGAGCCGAGGGTCACGCGTTGCTGGTCAGGGCCGGGAGATAGCCGCCGGACTGGCCGGCCGCGGTGGGGTGGTACGACTCGGTGATGTTCAGCCAGTTGACGCTGTGCAGCCAGGAGCTGCTTGAGCAGATCTCGTGGGTGGAGAACGCGCTGCGGACGTCGCCGAAGGTGAACCCGTGGTCGGCGGCGCGCTTGGCGATCGCGGTGTCGATGTAGTCGGCCGCGTTGTTGATGGCGGTGCGCTTGGTCGAGGAGAGACCGAGGCACGTGGTGCCCAGCAGGTAGAAGCGGGGGTAGCCGATGACGACGACCTTGGCGTTGGGGGCCTTGGCGCTGATCGCGTCGTAGACGTTGTCGAGCTTGCCGGGGAGCGTGGAGTCGACGTACGCCTCGGCGGTGCTGATCCGGGACAGGCAGGTGCTGTCGGAGCTGAGCACACAGGTCGTCATGACGTCGGCGAAGCCCGCGTCGTTGCCGCCGATGGTGACCGAGACCAGGGCGGTGGTGGAGCTCAGTGTGCCCAGCTGGCCGGAGAGCACGTCGTCGGTGGTGGCGCCCGAGCACGCGAGGAACGAGAACGAGGACGGGCTGTGGGCGGCGTTCCACAGGTAGGGGTAGGCGTTGGTGCTGCGGTCGCAGCTGCCACTCGAGCTGATGTAGCTGCCGGCGCCGACGCCGGACGCGTACGAGTCGCCGAGTGCCACGTAGCCCCCGGTCGCGGCCTGCGCTTCCGTCGCGGCCGCCCCGGTGAGGGCGAGGCCGGTGGCGAGGAGGAGTGAAGTCACGTATGCCGTAATTCGGGAACGTCTCATGGAACCTCCCTTTAGCAGGATCTCTGCCACAACTGTCGTACCAACTACGCGTGTTGACGGGAAGTGTCCATGCCAAAACAGTTCGGGTTCTCAACCAGCCCCAACCGGACCGATTCCGCGCGTTCCCGGCGCGTTTGATTGCGTGTCCATGACAGGTGCGTGACAGGTCGTCAACTCCCTTGTTCTTCGCCGGGGGAAAACCGATTCTTTACTCGGTCCGTGAGCGGAACGCGACGCTCCCGGTCCGTGTGCGCGGAGCCGCGCGCACACCCCCACACGCGCGCGCCGACCCGGGCGCGCGCTGCCCGCGCGGCCACCAACGGCCGCTATCGAACTCTTGCCCACCGCTCCACGCTTCAGGGTGGAGCGGTGGGCATCCCCGTCCCGACAGCCCGGAGGGGCGCAGAACCGCTGCTAAAGTCGCCTTGTCCGACAACACAGTTGGCGGAACTACCGCCGGACGGGCGGAAAGTGACGCCTGTGGAGGCCCGTGTAAGACCGATCTCCCCGGAGACCGGCAAGGGCCCGTGAAGCAGGAACCCGTGGTGGTACCGCGAAGCGGTACGGACCGGAATCTCCAGCCCCTGGGCTGGAGAGGGCGTCAATCGGCCAAGCTCTCGGCAATCACGGCCGCGAGACCAACCGCCGACCGGTGGTGGCCGCGGTCGGGCAGACCAAACGGTCCCGCCTGACCGACACCACCCAGTCCAGCGCCCCCTGGGGCCTGGACCGCATCGACCAGGCGAGCCTTCCGCTGTCCGGCACCTACACCTACCCGGACACCGCGGGCAGTGGGGTGACCGTCTATGTGATCGACACCGGTGTGCGGATCACCCACACCCAGATCCGCGGCCGCGCCTCCTACGGCTACGACGCGGTCGACGGCGACACCACCGCCTCCGACGGCAACGGCCACGGCACCCATGTGGCGACCACCATCGCCGGCTCCACGTACGGGGTCGCCAAGAAGGCGAACATCGTCGCGGTGCGGGTGCTGGACAACAGCGGCTCGGGTACGACCGCCGGGGTGATCGCGGGCATCAACTGGGTGACGTCGAACCACACCACCCCGGCGGTCGCCAACATGTCGCTCGGCGGCTCGGCCTCCACCTCGCTCGACACCGCGGTCGCGAACTCCATAGCCAGTGGGGTGACCTACGCGATCGCGGCCGGCAACAGCAGCGCCAACGCCTCCTCGTACTCCCCGGCCCGGGTCTCGACCGCCATCACCGTCGGCGCCACCACCAGCTCCGACGCCAGGGCCAGCTACTCCAACTACGGCTCGGTCCTGGACATCTTCGCGCCCGGCTCCTCCATCACGGCGGGCTACAACACCAGCGACACCGCCACCGCCGTCCTGTCGGGCACCTCGATGGCCACCCCGCACGTGGCGGGAGCGGCCGCCGTCTACCTCGCGGGCCACACCTCGTCCACCCCGGCCCAGGTCGCCACGGCCCTGGTCAACGGCGCCACGTCCAACGTGCTCACCAGCGTGGGCACCGGCTCGCCCAACAAGCTCCTGAAGCTCGTGTCGTAATCGATCACCGGTAGACACCGGAATCGAGCGACTTGTTCCCCGGAGGCATCAGGTGTCTCCGGGGAACGGTCATGTCCGGAGACCTGCTTGACGCCTCCAGTTCGGCTGCGCGACATTGAAGCCCGGCATCCGACGCCTTGGGGGGCAAAGTCGGCCATGCAGACCATACGGCTCAAGACATCATCAACAGCGGACGAACCGGCACGGCCAGGACCGGGGAGGGACCTGAGGCCCGTGCTCGCGGGGGCCGCGACAGGCGTCGCCGGAACCGGTGCGCTGCTCGCGCTCACCGACTCGGGCTCGCCGCTGCGCGGGTCGTTCGCGCTGTTCTTCCTGATCGCCGCGCCAACCGCGGCGATCGGTCTGGCGCTGCGCGGACTCGATCCGTTCGCCCGCGTGCTCACCGCGCTGGCGGGTGCGGTCGCCCTGGACATGCTGATCGCCCAGGGGATGCTCGCCGTGCACCGCTGGTCCTGGCGCGGCGGCATCGTCGCCGTGACCGCGATCAGCGTTCTGCTGCTTCTGCTGGTACTTCTGCGACCGGTGGAACGCATTGTAAAACGGATGCACCGGCGAGCCGGGAATATCCGTTCGAGTTGAAGAACAAGGTCGGCCAAAGTTTCGTAACGGCCAAACCAACAAAAACGTGAGACCCACTTCCAGGTCTTGCCATACTGGTCCAATCATCAATACCGTCGTATATCTCACCCGCATCGGATCGTCATCAAGCGGCTCTAGGGGAGGGCTCAAGGACCGCGATGTTCCGGAGCGGGGCGCGGTAGGGGGGTGCCGTGCTCGGTGACTGCAATGACCACTGTCGTTTCTCGTGTGACCACTGTCGTTTCCGAGTCGTGCCGCGCGACCGGCTGCCGTCTGTCGGCAGACCGGCCAGCTTTGCCAGCTCACCTGCGGATACGGAGACCCGTTTTCCGTAGCACGGGTGAGAAGAACCCCCCTTTCGAACCGGACACAGAAGCGGGCCGCCCAAGGGGCGGGCGGTCCACCGGACGAGAGGGACAAGACTCATGAGTTCTGTTCTGCGTACACCGGCCTCGGGCCAAGATCCGTTAATGGCGCCCGAATACCGGCCGATCTCCTCTCACCTGGCCATCACACCGCCGGTGAGCGTGGTGATCCCCGCCATGAATGAGGCGGAGAATCTCCCCTACGTCTTCAAGACACTTCCCGGCTGGATACATGAAGTGGTTCTTGTGGACGGTAATTCCACCGACAACACCGTGGAAGTAGCGCGGGAGTTGTGGCCCGAAGTGAAAGTCGTCGAACAGAGTGGCAAGGGCAAGGGAGATGCCTTGATCACCGGATTCGAGGCGTGCACCGGCGACATCATCGTCATGGTGGACGCGGACGGCTCGGCCGACGGCCACGAGATCGTGTCGTACGTCTCCGCCCTGGTCTCGGGCGCCGACTTCGCCAAGGGCTCGCGCTTCGCCAACGGTGGCGGCACGGACGACATGACCTTCATCCGCAAGCTGGGCAACTGGGCGCTGTGCACGGTCGTCAACCGCAAGTTCGGCGCCCGCTACACCGACCTCTGCTACGGATACAACGCCTTCTGGCGGCACTGCCTCGACAAGATCGACCTCGACTGCACCGGCTTCGAGATCGAGACCCTGATCAACATCCGGGTGGTCAAGGCCGGCCTGAAGGTGCAGGAGATCCCCAGCTACGAGTACCTCCGCATCCACGGCACCAGCAACCTGCGCGCCGTCCGCGACGGACTCCGGGTGCTCAAGGTGATCCTGAAGGAGCGCTCCAACCGGCGTGACCTGCGCCGGCAGGTGCGGCACTCCCCGATGCTCACCACGGGCCAGGGAGAGTCGTCTTGAGCGATCCCGACATCTCCGTCGTGATCTGCGTGTACACCGAGGACCGCTGGGAGGACATCCTCGCGGCGGTCTCCTCGGTGCGCGCCCAGTCGTATCCGGCGCTGGAGACCCTGCTGGTCGTCGACCACAACCCGGCGCTCCTGGAACGGCTCACGAAGGAGTACAAGGAGGCCACGGGGGCCACGGGGGTGCGGGTGCTCGCCAACGCGGGCCCCCGCGGCCTGTCCGCGGGCCGCAACACCGGTATCGCCGCGTCCTACGGCGAGGTGATCGCCTTCCTCGACGACGACGCCGTGGCCGAGCGGGACTGGCTGCGCCGCTTCGCCGAGGGGTACGCCGACCCGAGGGTGATGGCGGTCGGCGGCCGGACCATGCCCGTCTGGGCCTCGGGCCGCCGCCCGGACTGGTTCCCGGAGGAGTTCGACTGGGTCGTCGGCTGCACCTACCGGGGGCTGCCCGCGGGCCGCGTCCGGGTCCGGAACGTCCTCGGGGGAAACGCTTCTTTCCGGCGTACGGCCTTCGACGCGGCGGGCGGTTTCGCCACCGGCATCGGCCGCGACGGCGACAAGCGCCCGCTGGGCTGCGAGGAGACGGAGCTGTGCATCCGCCTCACCCGGGCCCGCCCGGACGCCGTCCTCCTCATCGACGACCGCGCGGTGATCCACCACCGGGTCCCGGAAGCCCGCGAGCACTTCGGGTACTTCCGCACCCGCGCCTACGCCGAGGGCCTCTCCAAGGCCCTGGTTGCCCGCAGTGTCGGCGCCGGCAAGGGTCTGGAGTCCGAACGCCGGTACACCACGCGTGTGCTGCCCGCGGGGGTCGCTCGTGGCCTGCGGGACGCACTGCTGGCCCGGCCGGGCGGTGCGGGCCGGGCGGGCGCGATCGTCGCCGGGGTGCTGACGGCGGCGGGCGGTTACGTGGTGGGGAGCGTGCGGGCCCGGCGGGGCGGGGCGGCCTTCGCCGTCGCCGGGATCGAGGAGGGCTCCCATGGCTGAGGCCCCGGTCCCGATCCTCATGTACCACTCGGTGGCGACCTCGCCCAACGACGCCACCCGCGCGCTGTCGGTGGCACCGGAGGCGTTCGCCGAGCAGATGGCGCTCATCGGCGACCTGGGCCTGACCCCGGTCGACACGGCCGCCCTGGCGGCCGGCTGGCGCTCGGGCGGCCCGCTCCCCGACCGTCCCGTCCTGATCACCTTCGACGACGGCTACGAGGGCGTGCACCGGCACGCCCTGCCCGTGCTCGCCAAGCACGGCTTCGCGTCCACGCTGTTCGTCTCGACGGGCTGGATCAGGGGCGCGTACGACACCGGAGGCGGCCTGGACGCCATGCTCGACTGGGACCAGGTGCGCGAACTCGCGGGTGCCGGCTGCGAGATCGGCGGGCACAGCCACACCCACCCGCAGCTCGACCAGCTGGACGACGACCGGCTGCGCGCGGAGCTGGTGCCCTGCCGGGAGATCGTCGCCGGCGAACTGGGCGCCGCGCCCGACTCGTTCGCCTACCCGTACGGCTACTCCAGCAGCCGGGTCCGGCAGGCCGTACGGGCGGCCGGGTACGCGCAGGCGCTCGCCGTCGGCAACGGCCTCGCCCGCCGCCGTCAGGGTCCGTTCGCGCTGCAGCGCGTCACCGTGCGCCGCAGCACGGACGCCGAGGAGTTCACGCGACTGCTCGAAGGCCGAGCCGTCGCCCGCAACTTCGCCAGGGACCGTGCCCTCACCAAGGGTTACGCCGTTCTCCGCAGAGCACGCCAGGTCCGCCGGAAGGCCATCCGTTCCCGTGTCTGACACGACCACAACAACCGAGACCGCGACAACCGAGACGTCGGCGCCCGAGCAGTCGGGGCGCCGTCTTCGCCTGCCCGGACGGGGCGGCTCGTCCGGCGGCAGTCCACTCTTCCGGAACGCCTACGCGCTGATGCTCAACACCGGCATCTCCGCCGTCCTGGGCCTCGGCTTCTGGCTGGCCGCGGCCCGCTACTACTCCGAATCGGCCGTCGGCCAGGGCTCCGCCGCGATCGCCGCGATGAAGTTCCTCGCGGGCCTGACCGCGGTGACCCTCACCGGCGCCCTCGCCCGCTTCATCCCGGTGGCGGGCCGCCACACCGGACGCCTCATCTTCCGTACCTACGCGGGCAGTTCGCTGATCGTGGCGACGGCCGCCGGGGCCTTCCTGCTGACGCTGAACGTGTGGGGGCCGTCGTACCGCTTCCTGCACGGGCCGCTCAACGGGCTCGGGTTCGTCGTCGCGGTCGTCTCCTGGAACCTGCTCACCCTCCAGGACGGGGTACTGACCGGGCTGCGCAACGCGCCCTGGGTGCCGGTGGGCAACACCGTGTTCTCGGCCGTCAAGCTGGGGCTGCTGGTCGCCCTGTCCGTGGCGATCCCGACGGCCGGTGTCTTCGTCTCCTGGGTCGCGGCGATCGCCACCTCGTTCATCCCGCTGGGCTGGCTGGTGTTCCGGCGCCTGGTGCCCCGGCACATCAAGGCCACCGAGGACCATGCGAAACCGCCCACGCTGCGGGAGATCGGCAAGTTCCTGGCCGGCGACTACACCGGCTCGCTGTTCTCCCTCGCCGTGGTCTACCTGATCCCGGTGATCATCGCCTCGCAGGTCAGCTCCGAGGACAACGCGTACTTCTACATCACCACCACCATCGGCGGCACCACCAACCTGCTCGCCATCAACATGGGCGCCTCGCTGACCGTCGAGGGCTCCCACGACCCGACCCGCCTGGCCGGCAACACCCGGGCCGCGCTGAAGCGGATGGCCCGGCTCATGATCCCCATCTGCGCGCTGCTGTTCTTCGGGGCGCCCTGGATCCTCGGCGTCTTCGGCCCCGGTTACGCGGACGCGGCGACCCCGCTGCTGCGCTGGTTCGCGGTCGGCGCGCTGCTCCGGGTCGTGATGGAGACGTACTTCGCGGTGCTGCGCGCACAGAGCCGCACCGCCGGACTCGCCTGGCTGCAGGGCCTGTTGTGCCTGCTGGTGCTCGGGCTGACCCTGCTGCTGCTCCCCCGGATGGGGCTGACCGGCGCGGGCGTCGCCGAGATCTCCAGCCTCGCGGTGATCGTGGCGATCGCGGCGCCCCGGCTGTGGAAGACGCTCCGGGCCGCCCCTGCCGAGATCCCGGAGGACGCGGCACCGGACGGCGACCTCGCCGACCTGGGGGCACGGGAGGTGCGGCCCGCCGCCGCACCGCGCAGGCGGGGCCCGGCCTGGGCGCTGGACACCGACACCCTCGCCCTCGGCATCCATGTGGACTTCGACCATGTGGAGCGCCGCCCGGACGTCCGGCCGGGGCCGGGAACTCCGCCCACGGGTACACCCGTTGTCCGTCCGGAGGACCGGCCGACGTGGGCGCTTCGGCCGCCGCGGAACCTGGGGTTGCCGGTGGAGGAGAGGGAGCCGCACGCGGAGGCCTCGCTGGGGCCCGCCGAGGTCTCGCTGCTGAAGGAGGCGGAGGTCGACGCGCCGTTCACGAAGACGGCCGTACCGAAGCCGGAGCCGGGATCCGGACCGGGGTCGGAGTCGGGGTCCCGGTCGGAGGAGGCGGCGGTGCCGGCCGAGGCTCCCGCGGAGCCCGCGCCCGCGCGCCCGCTGCGGGAGCGGCTGACGCCCACCCGCTCGGGAGTCGTCCTCGGCTGTCTCCTGGTCGCCGCCCTGCTGCTCTACTGGGTGCCGGCGGCCCGGCTCGACGACGCCGACCTGGACCGGATGGGCGGCCTCGGGCTGATCTCGGTGCTGCCGCTGCCCACCCTGGTCGGGGCGGCGCTGCTGATCACGGTGTTCGCCGCGCTGCTGTGGCTGCGCCGGGAGCACAGGGCACTGCTCCTGGTCACCCTGCTGGCGACGGTCGTGTCACTCCATGCCCTGCCCGCCGTGATCGAGACGGAACCCCGCTTCCCGACCGCCTGGCAGCACCTCGGGTTCATCGACTACATCGACCGCACCGGCTCGGCCGTACCGGACCTGGACGCCCGCTGGAGCTGGCCGGGCTTCTTCGCGGCGGCCGCGTTCATCGGCCGGGCGTGCGGGGTCACGGACTTCACCGAGGTCATCCGCTGGTGGCCGACGTTCATCCAACTCGCCTATCTGGCACCGATGTTCCTGCTCGTACGGTCGCTGCGGGCGAGCTGGCGGGCGAAGTGGACCGGTATCTGGATCTTCGTGCTGTGCGGCTGGGTCGGCCAGGACTACTTCTCCCCGCAGGGCTTCACGTACCTGCTCTACCTGATGTTCGTGGCGATCCTGCTCGTCTGGTTCCGTGCCCCGCAGGTCATCTGGACGAGGTTCCGGCCCGGCGAGGCGGAGGTCGAGCCGACGAACCGCCGTCAGCAGGCCGTGCTGCTCATGGTGCTGGTCGGCCTGTACGCGGCGACCGTCCCGGCACACCAGCTCACCCCGTTCGTGATGCTGGGTGTACTGGCGGTCCTGGTCCTGATCGGCAGGTCCGAACTGCGGGGCCTGCCCATCCTGTTCGGGGTGGTGGCGGCCGTCTGGCTGGGCTTCATGGCCGAGCCGTACTGGTCCGGGCACTTCAACGAGCTGTTCGGCGGGGTCGGCGGGGTCGGCAGCAATGTCTCCACCTCGGTCTCCGGCCGTATCCAGGGCGGGAGTTCGACCCACAAGCTGGTCCTGTACGTCCGGGTCCTGCTGGCCGGGAGCATGATGACGTTCGCCGTCTGGGGCTGGTGGCGCCGCCGCTTCCACCAGTACCGCGAGCGTTCCCTGCTGGTCCTGACGTTCGTCCCGTTCCTGGGCTTCGGCATGCAGTCCTACGGCGGCGAGATGGCGCTGCGGGTCTTCATGTTCGCTCTGCCGGGCGCGGCCCTGCTCGCCGGGCTCGCCCTGTTCCCGCGCACCGGCGCCACGGCGAAGGAGCGGGAGCGGGACAAGGTCAGCCTGGCGCCGGTGGCCGCGCTGCTGGCCGGGCTGCTGCTCATGGGCGGCTTCCTGGTGGCCCGTTGGGGCAACGAGTCCTTCGAGCGGGTCCGGCCCGGCGAGGTCGCCGCCATGGACTACGTCTACGCCCACGACAAGCCGACGGTACGGCTGCTGTGGCTGAGCAACGACACCGTCAACGACGTGACCCCGGCGATCCCGTGGGGCGCGAAGGACATGGAGCGGGTCGACTACGTGCCGACGCTGGCGCCCACCGACCCGGTGCTGGTGTCGAGCCTGGTCAAGGCGTTGAAGGACGCCGGTCCGCACTCGTATCTGATGATCAACAGGAGTCAGGTCACCTATCTCCAGATGGACGCCGGCTACTCGGCGACATGGGAGAGCCGGCTGATCCAGAACCTGGACAACCGGCAGGATCTGACGAAGGTCCTGGTCAACGACGACGCCACCATGTACGCGCTGCGCAAGCAGCCCGCGGGTGCGGTGGCGAAGCCGGATCCGGGGCCGATCGGGCCGCGGATCACCTGGACGCCGTGGTCGGTGATCGGCGGTCTCGCCGCCGTCGCGCTGATCCTGCTGCTGACGGCCCGCGAGGTGGTCCGGGTGGCGGTCTGGCCCGGCGTGCGTCAACTGCGGTGGCTGCAGGGCAGCTTCTGGTTCTCGCTGCCGCTGCTCGCGGTGCTGCTGGCGTCGCTGGCGCAACGGTTCCTGACGCTCAACTGAGGGGGTTCAAGTGGCTCACCTGGTGAGCCACTTGACCTCGTAGGCCTTCATGTCGAACCGCTTCCCGTCCACCTGGGCGCTGATCGCCCGGTCGAGGGTGTTGACCACCAGGATCGTCCTGTCGCCGGCGAGCACGCGGACGTTGGGCACGTCGTCCTTGGCGACGGAGACCGTCTCGTACCTGGTCCCCGGCGGGAACGCCTTCCCGAACCGGGACACCAGGTCGTACATGGGCAGGGCCTGCCCGCCGTCCCCGCTGTCGGTCGTGCTCCACAGGCAGCCGGCGCAGTCGCCGCCCTTCTCGTCCTCCGGGTTCCAGTAGAAGCCGGAGTCGGCGCCGCCCTCGACGAGGGCGATCATGCCGGTGGCCTGGACGGCGACCCGGTGGTCCTCGGTCCAGCCGGTGCGTTCGTCCTGGCCGTCGGCGGGCTCGACGTAGTACTCGGCCCACCACAGCGGCAGGTCGTGCGTCTGCCCCCGCACCCACTCGCTGACGGCGGTGAACTTGTCCGTGGCCGCGAACTCGTCGGGCAGCAGGTCGTCGTCGTTGGTGTAGCTGGACCCGTCGACGACCACGAAGTCGGCGCCGGCCTTGTGGGTGTTCCAGTAGTCGAAGGCGTCGACGACCCGCTGGTCCATCACGCCCCAGTCGCCCTTGAGGGTGGTGGAGGCGTTCTCGGTCTGGCGCGGGTCGAAGCTGTCCATCACGAGGTACGGCCCGCCGACCATGATGTCCTTGTTCACGGCCTTCAACGCCTTGTAGACGAGGTTGTAGAGCTCGGTGTAGCCCTCGTAGCCCCAGCGGCCCTTCGCGTTGTTCCAGAAGCCCTTGAACTCGTTCCAGACGATGAAGTGCCGTACGTCCGGGTAGCGCCGGGCGACGGTCGCGGCGAGGTCGGCGTAGTCCTGGTAGTGGTCGGGGGTGGGCGCGGTCTCCAGGGCGGCCTGGCTCCAGTCGGTGTTGCCCACCCCCGCCTCGCCGCCCTTCATCCAGTCCGGGGAGCAGCACAGGGTGATCACCGGGGTGCCGCCCGACCTGCGCATGAAGTCCACCCGGCGGTCCAGCGCGCCGAAGTCGTAACGCCCCTTCACCGGCTCGGGGTTGTCGGCGCCCCAGCCCATGACGGCCTGGTCCTGCGGCAGCCCCGCGTCCTGGGAGAGCAGGTCCTCGACCCGCTGGGTGGCCTTCGCGCTGCCCTCGTCGGCGCTGTACTGGGTGTGGGTGAAGCCCCAGCCCACGTACGGCTCGGTGGTGTCCGGCGGGGTGGCGGGGGTGCCGTGCACCTTGTCGCCGTCGCGGGTCGTGCCCGCGGTGCCGGTGCCGCCCCCGGGAAGTGTGTTGACCAGTGTCACGATCAGGGCGAGAGCGGCCACACCCACCCCGAGCAGGGCGGTGAGCCGCCACCGCCGAGCCCCCGAATTCCACCCATGACGTCCCATCAAGGACAACAGTAATGGGGGAAATCGCCCCGGGGGCAGGTATCGGCGATCGACAGCTGTGTAACAGGAGCGGGTGCGCGCCGGGGCTGCGTGCGTGACCGCTCCGGGATACTCCGGAAGCTCGGTGCGCACCCGACACTCCCCTCCCACTTCGGAAAACGGGTGCGCCACGGGCCCCGGTGACGGATCATGGCGGCATGTCTGCCAAGCCGCACGAGACGCTGCCGATCCGGCTCAACGTCGACGACTCCGACTCCCCGTCCGACGTCGTCGACGCGCTGTTCCTCGGCCGTTTCGCGACGGGCGAGCAGCCGTACTCGCACGCGGCCAACATCGACCGGGTGCGCTCCGGGGCGACCCTGCTGCCGAAGGAGGCGCGGGTGCTGCGGGTGGCCCGCGACGACGACCGCAGCGCGACCCTCGCGGAGGGCGACGGCTGGACGCTGCTGGTGTCCCGCTGGAACCGGGGCGCCGACGTCACCGTCACCGCCACCACCGCCGAGCTGGCCGCCAAGGTGCTGAACGAGGCGACGGACGGCGCGGCGGACGAGCCGGAACCGCAGCCGGAGAACGTGACCATGGGTTTCTGGTACGTCTCGCCCCGCCGTGGCCCGCACCGCACCACCCGGCAGATCTCCGCGGGCACCTGGGACGAGGTCCGCGCCAACTACACGGCACCGGTCGCGGACGCGATGGACCGCCTGATGAAGACGACGCCGGAGGACATCGCGGGCCGGCTCCTGCTGCTGCACGGCCCGCCGGGCACCGGCAAGACCTCCGCCCTGCGCACCCTCGCCCGGTCCTGGCGGGACTGGTGCCAGGTGGACTGCGTCCTCGACCCGGAACGGCTCTTCTCCGACGTCGGCTACCTGATGGACATCGCGATCGGCGAGGAGGACGGCGCCGGCAAGGGCCGCTGGCGGCTGCTGCTCCTTGAGGACTGCGACGAACTGATCCGCGGCGAGGCCAAGCACACGGCGGGCCAGGCGCTGTCCCGGCTGCTGAACCTCACCGACGGCCTGCTCGGCCAGGGCCGCAACGTCCTGGTCGGCGTCACCACCAACGAGGACCTGGAGCGGCTGCACCCCGCCGTGGTCCGCCCCGGCCGCTGCCTGGCCCGGATCGAGGTGGGCCCGCTGACCCACCGCGAGGCGGTGAGCTGGCTCGGTACGGAAGAGGGTGTGGGCCGGGACGGGGCGACCCTGGCGGAGCTGTACGCACTGCGCCGGGGCACCGCGCCGACCTCGGTACCGGGGGCGCGGGAGGGCGCGGACGCGGGCCTGTACCTCTAGCCGGTGCTTTGATAGGGGTATGCCCCTCTTCGTCGGAACGTCGGGCTGGCAGTACAAGGACTGGCGGGGCGTCCTGTACCCGGCCGACGTGCCCGTGCGCTCGTGGCTGGAGGCCTACGCGGAGCAGTTCACCACGGTCGAACTGAACAACGCGTTCTACCGGCTCCCGACCCGCGAGAACTTCGCGTCCTGGCGGCACCGGGTCCCGCCGGACTTCGTGATCGCGGTCAAGGCGAGCCGCTACCTCACGCACATCAAGCGCCTCAAGGATCCCGCGGAGCCGGTCGACCGCCTGCTGACCCACGCGGCGGGCCTCGGCGACCGGCTGGGCCCGGTCCTCCTCCAGCTCCCACCGACGCTCAGGGCGGACCCGGGCCTGCTGGACGCCTGCCTGTCCTGCTTCCCCCACGGCACTCGCGTCGCGGTGGAACCCCGCCATGACTCCTGGTGGACGCGGGAGACCCGCGAGGTCCTGGAGTCCCGGGGCGCGGCGCTGTGCTGGGCCGACATCCAGGCCCACCCCATGACCCCGCTCTGGCGCACCACCGACTGGGCCTACCTCCGCTTCCACGAGGGCCGGGCCCAGCCCTGGCCCCGCTACGGCCGCCGCTCCCTGGAGACGTGGATCGACCGCATCGCCACGGCGTACCCGAAGAAGGCGGACATCTACGCGTACTTCAACAACGACCCGGGCGGAGCGGCGGTGCGGGACGCGGTGGCGTTCGGGAGGACGGCGGAACGGGCAGGGCTGACGGTGACCCGTACGCCGGAACTGAGCACGAGCGGCTGACTCAGCCCTCCCCGTAAGCCGCCCGCAGGGCATCGTGTACGGCTGCCAGTGCCGCGTCCTCCGGCAGGCCCAGGCGCCGTACGCGCTCGGCGTACGCCTGTGCGGCCGAGGACGCCTCGCGTTCCGCGGCCGATCCCGCCGCCGCGACGAACGTCCCGTTGCGTCCACGGGTCTCGATCACGCCCTCCGTCTCCAGCGCCCGGTACGCCTTGGCCACGGTGTTCACCGCCAGGCCCAGCGACTCGGCCAGCCCACGCACCGTCGGCAGCCGGTACCCGACCGGCAGCACCCCGCCCCGCGCCTGTTCGGAGATCTGCGCCCGTACCTGCTCGTACGGCGGCGCGCTGTCATCGATGTGGATCTTCAAGGTCACGGCCCGATTCTCCCGCACCCACCGGAAAATGAGAGGCACCCCGTACACGTCCCGCATAGCGTGCGCCCCATGACAGTGATCGTGCGCGACCTGCGCCCCGACGTCCGGTCCGACGCCGAGGGCTTCGTCCGGGTCCGGCACCTGGCCCTGCCCTACATGCTGTTCACGCCGGAGTCCCTGGTCCACGACCGGGCCCACGCCCACCCCGCCATGCGCTTCCGCCAGCTGGTCGCGGAGGAGGACGGCGAGATCATCGGCACGGCCCAGGTCGGCCTCGCGCACGAGAGCCCGGAGCCGGGCCAGGGCTTCGCCAACGTGTACGTGCATCCGGAGCGCACCGGCCGGGGCGCCGGCGCCCTCCTCGCCCGTACGGCGGAGACGTATCTGTCGGCCGTGGGCGCGACCATGTCGTACGCCTGGGTCCTGGACACCCCGTCCAACCGTGCCTTCGCCGAGCGCCGCGGTTACACCGAGCGCCGCTCCGCCCACTTCCTCCGTCTCGACCTCGCGCACGGCACGCTCCCCGCGCTCCGGACTCCCCCGCCCGGCGTCGAACTGCGCACGGCCGCCGACTTCGCCGACGACCCGCGCCCGCTCTTCGCCCTCGACGCGGAGACCACACGGGACGAACCGAGCGACATCGACATCGAGTTCGCCGACTACGAGGCCTGGCTGGACGAGACCTGGCGGCACCCGCTGTTCAGCCGGGAGCTGACCTCGGTCGTCCTGGTGGACGGCCACCCCGCCGCGTTCAGCGCGGCCCGCACCGACGGCGCCACCGGCTACGGCACCGTCATGACCGGCACGGCCCGTGCCTTCCGCGGCCGGGGCCTGGCCAAGCTCGCCAAGAACGACTCCCTGCACCGCGCCCGCGCCGCCGGCTTCACCCACGCCTTCACGGGCAACGACAGCGGCAACGGCCCGATGCTGGCGATCAACAAGTGGTTCGGATACGAAGTCTGCGCAACGGAGGTCAGGTATGTCCGCGAACTCGGCTGAGCCCACGACGACGGTGGACGTCGTCCTGGTCAAGGCGGGCCGCACGAAGATCCGTTACCCCGCCGAGCTGCTGCACGACGACGGCACCCGGATCGCCGTACGCGCCCCGTGGGCCGGTGACGTGACCCGTGACTTCGGCTTCGTCCGCTTCGAACAGGGCGATGTCTTCACCGAGTTCTACTGGCGCGACCGCTGGTACGCAGTGAAGGAGGTCCGCACCGCCGACGGCACGCTGAAGGGCTGGTACTGCGACATCACCCGCCCGGCGACGCTCACCGGCGGCGAGCTGGTCGTCGAGGATCTCGACCTGGACCTGTGGCGTTCCGCCGACGGCACGGACGTACGGCGCCTGGACGAGGACGAGTTCGCCGAGAGCGGGCTGACGGAGCGGGACCCGAAGGCCGCCGAGGCTGCGGTGGCGGCCCTCGACGCACTGGAGACCCTGGCCGGTGCGGGCGGTTTCGAGGCCCTGCTCACCTGAAGCGCCCCCGCTACACCGTCGCCACCACCGCGTACCGCTCGTCGCTCACCTCCTTCCCCCACAGCACCGCGTCCGCCGACAGCCGCTCCATCCGCAGCTCCGCGGTGAGCGGGGCCAGCAGGCCGGTGAGCCGGTCGGCGGGTATGCCGACCGGGGTGACGGTCCCCCACACGCCCTCCACCAGCACGAACCGCCCTCCGGGCCGGAGCAGCCCACGCCAGTGCCGCAGCACGCGCGCGGGGTCGGGCAGCGTCCACAGCACATGGCGTACGAGCACGGTGTCGAACAGCTGCTCGCCCACCGGGGGTGCCGCCGCGTCGCCGAGCAGGAACGCCGCGTCACGGCCGGCGAGCTTGGCGCGGGCCCGCTCCACCATCGCCGGGGAGCTGTCGACCCCGGTGACGCGGTGGCCCTGCTCGGCGGCGAGGAGGGCCAGGCTGCCGGTGCCGCAGCCGAGGTCGAGGACGTCGGCGGGACGGGCGGGCAGCCACGTCCGGAGCCGCTCCGCCCAGGCCGCGCGGACCTCGGGCGCACCCAGCCCATGATCGGGCTCCGCGTCGAAGGTGGCGGCCTGCGCATCCCAGTCGACACTCGCCGCAACTGTCCGATCACTGTCGTTCGTCATGCCCCCAGCGTGACACCCACCACTGACACTCGATCCGTGTGACAGCGACCACTGACAGACCGGCATCGATGAGGAACTCTCGCCAAAAGCGTCTACCTCCGTGCCAACACGGATCTCGGTAGGCACTGAAGGAGGCAGCCATGCGCCGCGAAACCGTGCAGAAGCCCCTGAAGAGGACGGACCGCCGCCGGACCCGCGAGGAGGCCGACGAGCGCCCCGCCGGACGCCCGGAGGTGCGGAAGGACATCGCACGGACCTGGTGGCCGGACGGCTGACCGGGCCCGTTCGCCGCGGGCCTTTCAGCCCAGCCGCTTGCGGTAGTGGATGCGGTCGTACGGCCCGTCCACACGCCGCTCGACGACTTCGTAACCGTGCTTCGGGTAGAGCTTCTGGTTCTCCCACATCAGCGCGTTCGTGTAGAGCCTGACCTCGGACAGGCCGAGCGCATGCGCGCGTGCGTCCACGAACTCCAGCAGCCGCCGTCCCACCCCCTGGCCGTGCGCGTCGGGGTGGACGGCGATGCTGTCGAGGAACAGGTGGTCGTCGCGGACCTCGATGACGACGAGCCCGATCACCGGCTCCCCGACGACGAACACCCGGCCCGCGCCCACGTTCGCCATGTGGTCCGCCTCCATGGGCTGTGGCACCACCCCGATCCGCGCGATGTAGGGGTGGTACGCCATATCCGTGACGGCCTTCACGGCCGGTACGTCGGCGGCCCGGGCGGGCCGGATCTCGTCGTTGGTCATGGCGTGAACGCTAACTACCTCAGCGCAGTCCGAACACTCCCTTAAGGCGACCATAAGGATCTCCGCCGCCCGCTCCCAGCAGGCGATTCCACGGTTTCTTGGGGCTAGCTTTCTGATCGCCCCCACGGGATCCAGCCCGGCGGCACCGAGCCCGCCCCCAGGGACCGTTCCGAGGAGTTTCCGCATGCTCGCAACACGCCGTCAGGTCGCCGCCGCCGTCGCGCTCGGCGTGGGTGCGGTCACGTTCGCCGCCGCGCCCGCGTCCGCGCACGGCACGATGGGGGACCCGGTCAGCCGGGTCGCCCAGTGCTACGCGGAGAACCCGGAGAGCCCGAAGTCGGACGCCTGCAAGGCGGCGGTCGCCGCCGGTGGCACCCAGGCCCTCTACGACTGGAACGGCATCCGCATCGGTGACGCGAACGGGCAGCACCAGGCGCTGATCCCGGACGGGAAGCTGTGCAGCGCGAACAACGACGAGTTCAAGGGCCTCGACCTGGCCCGCGCCGACTGGCCGGCCACGAACGTCAGCGGCGGGTCGTACACCTTCAGGTACCGGGTGACCGCGCCGCACAAGGGCACCTTCAAGGTGTATCTCACCAAGTCCGGTTACGACCCGGCCAAGCCGCTGGCCTGGGCGGACCTGGATCTCGACCACCCGGTGGCGACGGCCACCGACCCGGTCGCCGCCGGCGGCTTCTACACGTTCTCCGGCACCCTCCCCGAGCGCACCGGCCGCCAGCTGCTGTACGCGATCTGGCAGCGCTCGGACAGCCCGGAGGCCTTCTACTCCTGCTCGGACGTGGACTTCGGAGCCGCCGGAACCGCCACCGGCGCCGCCCCGGCCGCCTCCGCCCCCACCGACGAGCAGATCGCGGCCGGTGCCGACAAGTCGACGATCGAGCACGGCGGTCACGGCGACGACGACGCGAGCACATCGGCCGAACCGGCCACATCGACCGCACCGGCAACGGAGGCCAACGCGCCCGAGCCGGCCGGAAGCCAGGAGCCGGCACTCGCCGCGACCGGCGGCGACGGCTCCACGCCGTACCTCGCGATCGGCGGGGCGGCCGCCCTGGCGCTGGGCTCCAGCACGCTCTTCCTGTCGGTACGGCGGCGGGCGCCGCGACGCTGATCCCTCATGGTTCCGGGGCCTGACCGGCGGCTCAGGTCGGACAGGCCCCGGCGGCGTTCAGTTGGGCAGCGGCTCAGCTGAACGCCGACGCACAGGTGGTGGTGGCGGCATGCGCGGGGTCGAGCGCGTTGGCCACCTCATGGAACGCGATCCGGTCGAAGAGCCCGATCGCCACGTGCTCGGAGAAGTCGAGCGAGCAGAGGTCCTGGAGCAGGACGTTGTGGACGTCGGAGCCGCTCAGGTACTGGCTCTGCCAGGGCGTGGCCACCTCGTCGTACTTGGTGGCGATGACCGTGTAGTGCACCCCGGGGACGGTGTCGCCGCCCGCGTTGAGCTTGGTGAGGAAGGCGGAGCCGGGGATCTGGTCGGCGAGGCCGGGGGTGCTGGCCTTGATCAGGTCTTCGGCGCCGGGGAAGTACGGCAGCAGGTTGGTGAGGCCGCTGATGGTGGCGCCGTGGTTGTCGGGGGCGAGGCCGACGAGGGCGTTCACCTTGGCGGCGCCGCCGAGGAACCTCAGGTAGTAGCGGGGCATCATGCCGCCCTGGGAGTGGCCGACGAGGTCGGCCTTGGCGGCGCCGGTCGCGGCGAGCACTTTGTCTACGAAGGCGGAGAGTTGCTCTGCCGACTTGTCGATGGGGCCGAGGCCGTAGAAGACGGGGACGCCGTCCAGCTGGCCGTAGTCGAGGGAGAAGACGCAGTAGCCGCGGTCCTCCAGGTACGGGGCGAGGGAGAGCCAGTTGTCGACGGAGTTGCCGAGGGTGCCGTGGACCAGGATCACCGGGCGCGGGTGGGCGGCGGAGGGGTGGCAGGAGTAGTCGTTCCAGCCGGTGGTGGGGGCACTGGACGCGTGGGCGGTGGCGGCGGGAACGGTGGCGACAGCGGCGGCGAGGAGTACCGCGGTGAGGGGTCTGAGCACTCGTTTCCAGGGCAGCATCGTGTGATCTCCTTGCGGCTCAAGGGAGGTGCGACGGCCTTACGCCCTGTGATCCGGATCACGAAGGATGCTGTTCACTCATCAAGTTACGGACGAGTAGTGCAAGCGTGAAGTTACGCGTCGGTAAAACTTCTGAGTAACCAGCCGCACACCACCCACCTGACGGGATGTCACCAGCTGGGCCTGAGGGGACCATAGGGCGCGATACGGCCCAAACACTCCCGCAACACGCGCGCCTCCCCCTCCCCCAGCACATCCGCCCACCCCCGCACGACCTCCGCGGCCGCCTCCTCCGCGGCCCGCGTGCACGCCCACCCCCGCTCGGTGAGCACGATCAGCCGCGCCCGCGCGTCCCCGGGGTGCGGCCGGCGCTCGGCATACCCCTTGCGCACGATGTCGTCGACAAGCTGACTCGCCGCCTGCTTGGTCACCCCGAGGTGCGCGGCGAGTTCGGTGACGGTGGCACCGCCCGGGGCGAGCCGCGCGAAGGCGAAGCCGTGGGCGGGCCTGACCCCCTCGAACCCGCGGGCGACGACCCCTTCGTCGATACGCCGGGTCAGCTCACCGGCTGCGGCGAGCAGGGCTGCGGACAGGGCCATGGCCTCGGAGTTCTGCACGGGGGCATTGAAACACCCTTGACGAACCGGTCAAGCAGCTTGACCATACAGTCAAGCAGCTTGACCATCTTCCCAGGAGGCGCCCATGCCCGTCGTCCGCTCCGCCGAGGCCACCACCCACGAGACCCACGGCGCCCGCTTCGTCTCCTACGCCACCCCCCGCACCGGCAGCAAGGAACTGTGCGCCTGGCGAGGGGAGATACCCGCCGGGACCAGGGCCCCCGCCCACACCGTCAACCGGGAGGAGATCTTCCACCTGCTCGTCGGCGAACTCCTGATCACCCTCGACGGCCGCACCGACCGCATCCGCGCCGGCGACACCGTCATCGTCAACCCCGGCGCCACCCTCGCCGTCGAGAACCCGACCGACCACACCGCGCTCTCCTGGGTCACCACCTCCATCGGCCTGGAGGCCGAACTGACCGACGGCACCCGCATCGTGCCGCCGTGGGCCAACTGACACAGCGGAGCGCGCCGCCCGCCCGGGTCCGCGACGTCTTCCTCTCCCGCGTCTTCACCTGCCCCGAGCCGCACGGTGCGGGCCCCCGCCCCCACCGACATCAGCGGGCGGTCACTCACCCCAGGTGGCCAGGTATTCGTTGATCTTCTCCCGCATGAACAGTGAGGACTCCTTCGCCTTCTCCTCCCAGGCGAACACGCAGGCGGTGAGGGTGCCGTCGAAGCCGTTCGCGTGCAGTTCGCGGAAGAGCTCGTCGAAGTCGACCTCGCCCTCGCCCATGTTCAGGTGCTGGTGGACGCGGGCCGCGGTGCCGGGTGGGTTGAGGATGTAGCGGTTGCCGGAGGACGCGGTGTGGTCGAAGCCGTCGGCGAGGTGGACGTGGGTGAGGAGGTCGCCCGCGTGCTTGATGATGCCGGGGGCGTCGTCGCCGATGTGGAAGGTGTGCGGGGCGCAGTAGAGGAAGGTGACGCCCGGGTGGTTGATGCCGCGGATGAAGTTGACCGCGTCGTGGCCGTTCTCGATGAAGTCGTCGGGGTGCGGCTCCAGGGCGAGCTTGATGCCCTCGCGCTCGAACAGCGGGAGGAGCTCGTCCATGGACCTCCAGAACTGGGCCTCGCTGCGGTCGGCTTCCTCCGGCCGGCCGTTGAACTCGGAGATCATGCTGGTGACCCCGAGGTCCGCGGCGATCTGGATGGCCCGCTTCCAGTACCGTACGGCGGCTTGGCGCGCGTCCTCGTCCGGCCCTGACCAGCGGAACAGCGGCAGCACGGAGGAGATTCCGACCCCGGCGGCCGCCAGGGACTTGCGGAACTTCGCGACCGTGGCGTCGTCGACGCGCGGATGGCGGAAGAACGGGATGAAGTCCTCGCGCGGCGACAGCTCGATCCACTCGTAGCCCAGCTCCGCCACCACGGCGGGCAGTTCGAGCAGCGGGACGTGGCGGATCATGTACGGATCGAGGGCGATCTTCATGGTGGTGGGTACTCCTTGGCGTTCGAGGTCCCCGGCAGCCCGGGCGAGGACCGCTTTCTGCTACGCGGGGACGGAGGTCGCTTCCCTGGGACGGGGTGTCCCGCTGGAGGCGCTGGTGCCGCCGTCGACGGGGATCACGGTTCCCGTGATGCATCCGGCATCGGGGCTCGCGGGGTCGCCCAGCAACGGCACGGTCAGCCGGGCGAGGCCGATGACCGAGTCGAGGTTCACCGACCGCAGGCGCTGCCAGGCCGCGGCATCGTAGGTGTCAGTGCCAGAACGCGGCCGGTGTCGAAGCCGATGCCGGTACCGGCCCCCGTGACCAGGACGACCTGGCCCTGGTAGGGGTAGCTCGCCCAGGCGATCACGACCGCAGGCTCTCCTGCAGTGCCGCGTCGGCGGCCTTGAGCACCCCGGCGGCGACGGCGACGCCCTCGACGCGGCCGAGTTCGGTGTCCTCGTGCTCGATGTTGACCAGCATGTCCGGGTCGACCTCGTGCAGGGCGCGCAGGAACTCCGTCCAGTAGGCCACGTCGTGCCCCTTGCCGAGCGCGACGAAGTCCCACGCGGACGCCTTGGGCCACTCGTTGGCCCATTCGTCGCCGCCGAGGTTGGTGCGCGGCTCGTCGGGCGACAGGCGGCGGAAGCTGTTGTCGAGGACGCCGTTGAGGGCGGCGTGCCCGGGGTTGACGCGGACGTCCTTGGCGGCGGCGTGGAAGACCAGCTCGCCGAGGTGGCGGACGACCGCGACCGGGTCCATCTGCTGCCAGAACAGATGCGAGGCGTCCAGCTCGACACCGACGCGGGTGGCGCCGGTGAGGTCGATGAGCTTGTGGATGTCGGCGGAGTTGAAGACGACGTTCTGCGGGTGCAGCTCCAGGGCGACCTTGACGTCGTGGTCGCGGGCGAGGCGGTCGGTCTCGCGCCAGAAGTCGGCGGCGATCTTCCACTGGTGGTCCAGGACGTCCAGGGCCGCGGAGTTCCAGGCGTTGACGATCCAGTTGGGGCGGGTCGCGCCCGGTTCGCCGCCGGGCAGCCCGGACATGGTGACGAGGCGGTGCTGGCCGAGGCGTTCGGCCAGCCGGATGGAGCGGCGGATGTCCTCGGCGTGCTTCTCGCCGATGACGGGGTTCGGATGCAGCGGGTTGCCGTTGGCGTTGAGGCCGGCGATGGAGACGCCGGTGCCCTCGAAGAGGCCGAGGAAGTCGTCGCGGGCGGTGTCGCTGACGAGGATGTCGTCGAAGGTCGGCACGTGCGCCGGCGGCAGGAAGCCACCGGTGTTGACCTCAAGACCGGTCAGACCGAGATCGGCGACGACCTTGATCGCCTCAGGCAGCGGCCGGTCGTGCAGGATCGCGTTGTAGAGGCCCAGCTTCATCGTGTGTTTCCTCGGTCCTTCTCGGGATTGGCGGTGCGGGTGCCTGCTCGGAAGTGGCGGTGCGGGTGCCGTTTCGGGGGTGGCGTGCGGGCGCGGCGAACGGCTCGGGTGCTCGGGTCACCGGACGGTGACGGCCTTGCCGCCCGCGTCCGCGGAGGCGACGACGGCGTCGATGACGCGCAGGTTGTGCAGCCCGTCGGCGAGGGTGGGGCAGGGCGGCAGCCGGTCGAGGCCCGCGATCTGCTCCAGGAAGGCGCGGGCCTGCCAGACGAAGAACTCGTGCTGACCGTGGCCGACGCTCGGGAAGTCCATGGGCAGGCCGCCGGCGATATAGGGGTGGCCGGGGCCGACCACCACCCGGCGGTAGCCGTCCACCGGGTCGGCGGCGGCCGCGTCGGCGATGGTGAACTCCGCGGCACGCGAGAGTTCGAAGGTCGCCGCGCCGCCCTTCGTGAACACCTCGAAACCCAGGGAGTTGGCGAGGCCCCGGGCGATGCGCGAGACGGAGAAGGTGCCGACGGCGCCGGAGGTGAACGTCGCGGTGAACGTGGCGATGTCGTCGTTCTCGACCCGCTCGCGTTCCTGGCTCACCGCCACGTCGGCCGAGTGCCCGACCGCGGTGCCGAGCGGCACGGGCCGGTCCGGCACCTGGGTGGACAGCACGGCACCCTGCACGCTCCGCACCGGGCCGCAGAAGTACTCGCCGAGGTCGATGAGGTGGCTGCCGATGTCCGACAGCGCGCCCGAGCCGAGCGGCCCCCGGTAACGCCAGCTGATCGGGGCGTCCGGGTTGTGCCCGTAGTCGCACCAGTAGTGCCCGTTGAAGTGCTGGACCGGCCCCAGCGGGCCCTCCAGCACCTGCTCCCGTACGGCGTTGATCGCGGGGGAACGGCGGAAGGTGAAGCCGGTCGCGGCCACCAGGCCGGTGCCCTCGGCGGCCTTCACCATGGCCTCGGCGTCGGCCACGGTCGGTGCGAGCGGCTTCTCGCACAGCACGTGCTTGCCGGCCGCCAGCAGGGCCTCGACGATCTCGCGGTGCAGGTGGTTGGCGACCACGACGCTGACCGCGTCGATGTCGTCGGCCTCGGCGATCGCCCGCCAGTCGGTCTCGGCACGCTCGAAGCCGTAGCGGCGGGCGGCGTCCAGGGCGAAGGGCTCGTGCGCGTCGGCGACGGCGACCAGCCGCACCTCGGGCAGCCCGGCACCGTACAGCGTCGCGGCCTGCCGGTACCCGTTGAGGTGGGCCCGGCCCGCCATCCCGGCGCCGATGACCGCAACCCTGATCGGCCGTGTGCTCATGGTGGTTCCTCTCCGGCGCGGCGGTGCGCCGTGACTGGGGACGTGGAGGCTGGGAGTCGTGGGACTCCGGGCCCGTTCCGGGCCGAATCGATCAAGACCTTGTTTAAAGCGTTTTAAGTCCTGGTACTATCGGCGGCGTCACAGACAGATGTCAAGGGTGTTTCCGCAAAACCGCAGGAGGTCGCGTGGACGAGCCCGGCTCCGCCGCTCCCATGAGCGGCAACGGCGCGGTTCAGCGTCCCCGGCTGGAGGACGTCGCCGCCCGCGTCGGTCTCTCGACGGCGTCGGTGTCCCTGGTGCTGCGGGGCGTGCCCGGTCCCAGCGAGCGCACCCGGCAGCGGGTCCTGAAGGCGGCCGCCGACCTCGGCTACCGCCCCGACCGCACCGCCAGCGCCCTGGCCAGCAGGCGCAGCAGGCTGCTCGGGGTCATGGTCGACGTGCACAGCCCCTTCCACGCGGAGCTGGTCGAGCACCTGTACACAGCGGCCGAGGAGGTCGGCTACGACCTCGTCCTGAGCACCCAGACCCGGACCCGGGACGAGAACACGGCCATCGAGACGCTCCTGGCCTTCCGCTGCGAGGCGCTGATCCTGCTCGGTCCGGTGGCCCCCGCCGCCGCCCTCGCCGAACTCGCCCGCAGGGCGCCCGTCGTCTCCTTGGGGCGCCGGATCACCGGAACCAGTCTCGACGTCGTACGCAGCGCCGACGACGACGGAGTCGGCCAGGTGGTCGACCATCTGGTGGGCCTCGGCCACCGTGCGATCGCCTACGTCGACGGCGGCAAGGGCGTCATCGCCACCGACCGGCGCCGCGGCTACCGGGACGCCATGCGCCGTCACGGTCTCGACGCGCAGATCAGGATCCTCCGCGGCGACCTCACCGAGGAGGCCGGCGACAGGGTCGGCCGGCACCTGCTCGACAGCGGCGAGCTGCCGACCGCCGTGGTGACGTTCAACGACCGGAGCGCCATCGGCATGCTCACCGCCCTGCGGGGGGCCGGGGTGAATGTCCCCGGCGATGTCTCCGTCGTGGGCTATGACGACGACACCCTGTCCCGGCTGGCCTGCTTCGATCTGACCACGGTCAGCCAGGAGGCCGAGGAACAGGCGCGCCAGGCCGCCCTCGCCGTCGTCGAACGCCTTGATCAAGGGCGTACCGAGCCCCGCGAGATCGTCCTCGCCCCTTCCCTCGTCGTCCGCGGTA
Source organism: Streptomyces sp. NPDC047061 (assembly GCF_040643955.1). Taxonomy (NCBI): domain Bacteria; kingdom Bacillati; phylum Actinomycetota; class Actinomycetes; order Kitasatosporales; family Streptomycetaceae; genus Streptomyces; species Streptomyces sp. NPDC047061. The sequence continues at coordinate 71,931 of NZ_JBEYVI010000018.1, read as the reverse complement.
CGACCGCGCCGCCCCGCTGACCCTGCCGCCCCACTGCCGCTGCCACCCCGCCGACCCCGCCGTTCCACTCGGTGCGCGGCGGCCGTGGTGTGCCTCGTCGGGCCGTGAGCCCGGCCGCACGCGCGGGAAATACATGGCAAATACAGTTTTCCTCGGGCGAATAACGGGGCGGCATGCATGTCTGAACAAACCCTTGACACGTATCCGAAACACAAGCATGCTCTGGCCACCGCTTAAAGCGATTTAAAACATCGCGATCCGCCCCCCCATCACCCAGCCCGGCGTTGCCGTGAATCGGTGCCCGGGCACCCCGCGAAGAGCCGTTCCGCTGATCGCCGACCCCTCCGAGCCCGTCCAGGCGAAGCACCCGGTACCGCAAGCGTGCCGGACTCTCCCCGGGCCTGTGTGCGACCCGCTTCGCACACCAGCACATCCCGAGCCATGCCCGGCCCCGCTCACGCACCGCCCGGCATCACACGAAGGAGCACCCCAGCACATGGAACGCACGCAGACCCGGCGGCCGTCCGACCGCCGCCTCTCCAGACGTGGCCTGACCGCGGTGAGCCTGCTCGCCCTGGCGGCCACCGCGCTGACCGGGTGCGCCAGCGGAAAGGCCACCGGCGACGACGCGGGCAAGGCGACGGCCACGACCGGCTCCACGACCACCACAGCGAAGACCGGCAAGGTCTCCGTCGTCGTCATCGGCGGCAAGTCCGACGACCCCTTCTGGTCCACCGTCAAACGTGGTGTCGACGACGCGACGAAGCTGGTCAAGGCCGGTGGCGGCACCGTCACCTACCTCGGCCCGGCCAACTACGACAACCTCGGCCCGGACGTCGCCAAACTCACCCAGACCGCCATCTCGCAGAACCCGACGGCGATCCTCGTGCCGGACTGGGTGCCCGAGAACCAGGACTCCGCGATCAAGCAGGCCATCGCCAAGGGCATCACGGTCTTCATCTACAACTCCGGCGGCATCGAGGCGGCCGACAAGGTCGGTGCCGTGAAGTACATCGGCTCGGACGACTACCAGGCGGGCAAGGCGGGCGGCGTCAAGTTCGCCGAAGAGGGCGCCAAGAACATCCTCTGCATCAACACCGTGCCCGGTTCGGCCAACCAGGAGGCCCGCTGCAAGGGCATCAAGGACGGCGCCACCAGCAAGGGCTCCTCCTCCAAGCAGCTCCCGCTGCCCTCCTCGAACTTCGGCAACCCCTCCGCCGTCACCCAGGCGATCAAGGGCGCACTGCTGAAGGACGGCAGCATCGACGCCGTCGTGACGATCGGCGTCGGTGACGCCGACAGCGCGGCCGCCGCCATCAAGCAGGCGAACGCCACCAGCAAGGTCCAGCTGGGCACCTTCGACCTCTCGCAGAGCCAGCTCGACCGCATCAAGAACGGCACCCAGCTGTTCGCCATCGACCAGCAGCCCTACCTCCAGGGCTTCTACGTCGTCTCGATGGCCGACCAGTACCTGTCCTACGGCGTGCTCCCGCCGCAGAACCCGATCCTGACCGGCCCACTGCTGGTCACCAAGGACAACGTCGACAAGGCGATCGCAGGCACCAAGGCCGGCGTCCGCTGACCCACCCACCGGGGTGCCGGGCCTCTCCCCCGGCCCGGCACCCCTCCCCCGAACCGGCCCCTCAGCACAACCGGATTCTCAAAGGTGACTTCACTCCGATGACAACCTCACTTCCTGACACGACGGCCGAGAAAGAGATCGCGGCCGCCCCACCGAAGCAGTCCGAGAGCGTACTGGGGCAGTTGCGGCACCGTCCCGAGGCGGGCGCGCTCATCGGAACCATCACCGTCTTCGTCTTCTTCGCGATCTTCGGCGGGACGAAGTTCCTGGCCCCCGCGGGCGCGGCGAGCTGGCTGAACATCGCCGCCGAACTCGGCATCATCGCCATCCCGGTCGGCCTGCTGATGATCGCCGGCGAACTGGACGTGTCCGTGGGCTCGGTGCTGGCGGGCAGCTCGATGACGCTGGCCATCGTCTCCGGTCACTGGGGCGCCCCGATGATCGTGGGTATCGTGCTCGCCCTCGCCCTGGGCCTGCTGACCGGCCTCCTCAACGGCATCCTCGTCACCCGCACCAACGTCCCCTCCCTGGTCATCACGCTGGCCACGCTCTCCGGCATGGCCGGCCTCACCCTGGGCCTGTCCCGTATCGCCACCGGCACCACCAGCGTCCCGGTCAGCCCGGACCCGCTGTCCAAGGCACTGTTCGGCACGCTCATCGCGGGTCAGTTCGAGGTCGCGATCTTCTGGTGGCTGGGCATCGCCGTCGTGGTCACGGTGCTGCTGCAGCTGATGAAGTACGGCAACTGGATCTTCGCCATCGGCGGCGACAAGGAGAGCGCCCGCGCCACCGGCATCCCCGTCGACAAGGTCAAGATCGCCCTCTACATGGCCAGCGGCTTCGGTGCCGCCCTGGTCGGCGTGATCCAGACCATCCTCTACAACGGCGCCCAGGTCGCCAACGGCCAGTCCTTCGTCTTCAACTCCATCATCGCCGTCGTCGTCGGCGGCGTGCTGCTCACCGGCGGCTACGGATCCGTCTTCGGCGTCGTCCTCGGCACGCTGACCTTCGCCATCGTCAACCAGGGCATCTACTACACCGGCTGGAACTCCGACTGGGCCAGCCTGATCCTCGGCATCCTCATCCTCGCCGCCGTCCTGATGAACAACACGTTCCGCCGGCTCGCCCTGTCGTACAAGCCCCGCACCGCGAAGAAGGCCTGACCATGACCGCACCCCTTCTGCGCCTGACCGACGTCAGCAAGTCGTTCCTCGGCACCAACGCACTCACGGACATCTCCCTGAAGGTGGAAGCCGGCAAGGTGCTGTGCCTGCTGGGCGACAACGGCGCCGGCAAGTCCACCCTGATCAAGATCCTCTCGGGGTTCCACAAGCCCACCTCCGGCACCATCGAGGTCGACGGCAAGCCGATCGAGTTCGACAGCCCGCGCGACGCGAGCGCCCGGGGCATCGCGACGGTGCACCAGTTCGGCGGCACGTTCCCGCTGATGGGCGTCGGCCGCTGCTTCTTCGTCGGCGCCGAACCCACCAAGGGCTTCGGCCCGTTCAAGCTCTTCGACAAGAAGCTCGCGGGTCAGATCGCGGTCCGCGAGATGCAGTCCCTCGGCATCACCCGCGTCACCGACGGCAACCGCCTGGTCGGCAGCCTCTCCGGCGGCGAACGCCAGGCCCTCGCCATCGCCCGCGCCGTCTACTTCGGCGCCAACGTCCTCATCCTCGACGAGCCCACCGCCGCCCTCGGCGTCAAGGAGGCCGCCCACGTCCTGCGGATCGTCATGCAGGCCCGCGCCAAGGGCGTCGCGGTCATCCTCGTCACCCACAACGTGCGCCACGCCATGATGGTCGGCGACCACTTCGCCGTCCTCATCCGCGGTCAGAAGGCCGACGACTTCCGCAAGGGCGAACGCACCCGCGAGGAGATCACCGACCTGATGGCCGGCGGCGAGGCGATGGCCCACCTCGAAGCCGAACTGGCCCAACTCCAGGCGGACGCCGACACCGAGGTATGAGCAGCAGACAAGGCGGGTGAGGCACGGCCGGGGACCGCGCCTCACCCGCACCTTCCGCGCTGCCGTCTGCCCTGTGTCGCACGTCGAGGCCGGCTGAAATCGTGGATTGCACTCCATAGTTTTGAACACGTTCAACTCTTTGGTCTAGGGTCATCCGAGACGAAGGAGGGGGAACCGATGAAGATCGTGATTCCTGGGGGCACCGGACAGGTCGGCGCGGTCCTGAAGCGCGCACTCGACGCCGCCGGCCATGAGGTCGTGATTCTCACCAGACGCCCCGGGCGCGAGGGCGAGGTCCCATGGGACGGTCGGACCCTGGGGCCATGGACGGCGGCGGTGGACGGCAGCGACATCGTCATCAATCTGGCCGGACGCACGGTGAGTTGCCGGTACACGCCGGCCAATCTGCAGGAAATGATGGATTCCCGGGTCGACTCCACCCGGGTCGTGGGCGCCGCGATCGCGGGCGCTGCCCGACCGCCCCGGGCCTGGCTGCAGATGAGCACCGCCACGGTGTACGCGCACCGCATCGACGCCCCCAACGACGAGGCCACCGGCGTGATCGGCGGTACCGAACCGGGCGTCCCGGACTACTGGGCGTACAGCGTCGAGATCGCCAAGGCCTGGGAGCAGGCTCAGCAGCAGGCCGAAACGCCGGCCACGCGCAAGGTCGCTCTGCGCTCGGCCATGGTGATGAGCCCGGACACCGGCGGGGTCTTCGCCGTCCTGCTGGGACTGGCCCGCCTGGGTCTCGGCGGCCCGGTCGCCGGTGGAGCACAGTACGTGTCGTGGATCCACGAACACGACTTCGTGCGCGCGGTGGAGTTCTTGATCGACCGGGAGGACATCGCAGGGCCGGTGAACCTGGCTGCTCCGCATCCCCTGCCGCAGCGCACATTCATGCGCACCCTGCGCTCCGCGTGGGGTGTACCGGTGGGTCTCCCGGCGACCAAGTGGATGGCCGAGGTCGGCGCGTTCGCTCTGCGTTCCGACACCGAGCTGCTGCTGAAGAGCCGCCGTGTCGTCCCGGGCCGGCTGACCCAGGCAGGCTTCGACTTCCAGTACGCACAGTGGCCGCAGGCCGCGGACGAGCTGGTGCGCCGGGTGCGCGAACGGGTCGGAGGCGGTTCCGCGGCACGCCGGTGAACGGATCCGGGACGGCGGCCGGCCTGGCCGCCCCGTCGGGCCCTGGCCGGCCTCGGCATCACGTGATCAAACCGGACAGACCTCCTGAATTACGCCGCCCTGCCTGCACCGGGTGTCGCTGGTGTCAGGCGTGCAGGGCGCCGGAGCCGAGGGCGGTCCTCACTCGGCCCCGCCGCAGAAGGCGGGCCGGGGCTTCATGTCCGTGGTGACGACACGACCCGACTTCCGCGCCTCGACCGTCGCGTTGGAGATGACGGTCGCGGCATAGCCGTCCCAGGCGGACGGCCCCGTGGGCTCCCTGCCCGCCGCCACGTCGCCGATCCACTCACGGAACTCCGTGTCGAAGGCGTCCACGAACCGCCCCACCCAGTCCGTGAGAACCTCCGTGCTGTGCTGACCCGCGGTACGCACGCCCACCGCGGCCGGATCGGGCAGCCGGACCAGGCCCTCCTCCCCCACGGTCTCGCACTGGATGTCGTAGCCGTACCGGCAGTTGACGAAGACCTCCAGGTCGACGCGGACGCCCCTGGCGGTCTCGAAGAGCATGATCTGCGGGTCCTTCAGGTGCCCGGACCGCTTGCTCGTGGACCGCGGCAGGACCACCTGGGCGGAGACGATCTCGTCGTCAAGGAGCCAGCGCAGGACATCGACCTCATGGACCGCGGAATCGAGCGCCGCCAAGCGGTTCTTGGCGCAGCGGTCAGCCCGCCAGGGAGGCTGGCCGTACAGCCTCCGGTCCGAAGCGGCGGCGGGCCCGGTCCGCGGCGACCTCTGCGGCGCGGGCGCGGGCGTCGCCGGGATCCAGCGAGAGCTGCCGGTAGGCGCCGTCGGCCGGCAGCAGGGCATCGGCGCGGATCACGAAGGCGCGGACTCGTGCGCGCTGCAGCCCGAGGGAGGTCAGCAGACCCAGGGCCGCTGCGGCGAGGGCGGGTGAGTGGTCGGTGGGCTCCGGCAGCGCACGCGTACGCGTACTGGAACTGCGATCGGCATACCGCACCGTGAGGGTGAGCCGGCCAGCCACCCGGCGTTCGCCGCGCAGGCGCCCGCCGAGCTGTTCGGCGAGCCCCAGGATCGCCCGGTGATGCTGCACCGGATCGAGACAGTCCCGGTCGAGCACCAGGTCGGCGGCCAGGTGCGCGGCCGGTTCCGAGGGGGTGACCGGGCGGGGGTCGCGGCCGCGGGCGCGCTCGGCCAGCAGCCGGGCGGGGCCCGTGCCGAGAAGCCGCTGCAGGGTTCCCGCGGGCAGGTCGACAACCTGGCCGATGGTGTGCAGGCCGTATCTGCCGAGCGTCTCCGCCGTGGCCCGGCCGATCCCCGGGAGCGCGGTGACCGGCCGCGGATACAGCCAGTCGGCCGCGTCGGCGGTGGGCACCCAGGTCGTCTCCCCCGGCGCGGACGCGTCGGCCGCCATCGCCGCGAGCATGCGGTTGCCCGCGAGCCCGGCGCTGCAGTCGATGCCGTAGAGGGCCTGCAACCTCATCATCGTCGTCTGGACCATGTCGTACGGGGACAGGTCGAAGTACCGGAGCGCCGACGTCAGGTCCAGCTGCACGGCGTTGGGCGGGACGGCTTGGACGTGAGGCGTGACATTGGACACCAGTTCGATTATATCAGCGTACTGGGCCTCGCTCAGTGAGGCGTGCAGGTGGAGGTGGGCGATGTGCCGCTGCCGCGTACTCATCCCGCGCTCCCGGGGCTGCGGTGGCCGAACTTCTTCAGGTCCGCCGAGCGGGTGCCGGCCGGCTGGAGGTCGGCGTACGGGTGGAGGCGCGCGCCCGCGGTGCCGTCGACCAGGGTGCGGTGCGGCTGGGCGGGGGTCGGATGCGGGCGGCTCCGGCCGAGGAGGGCGAGCGCGGCCTCGGGACCGTTGTCACGGCGGGCCGCGGCGATCTCGTCCAGATCCCAGGCCATCGTGCCGACGACGGTACGACGGGTGCCGCGCACCTGGACCGTGCCACGGACGAGGAGCAGCCCGCTGTGGAAGACGGTGTGCGCGCAGGCCGGGTGGGAGTCCTCGAAGAACGCCAGGTCGACCAGCCCGGACCCGTCCTCCAGCGTCACGAAGATGATCCGCTTGCCACTCGCGATCGGCGGGGTCTGGGTCGAAGCCCGCACCCCGGCCACGAGGACCTGCTGACCGGCACGCATCCCGGCCAGGTGCGCCGCGTCGGTCGCGCCGATCTCGCGCAGCAACCGGTGGTGGTGCTCCATCAGGTGCCGGGAGACGTCGATGCCGAGGGTGTTCAGCTCGGCGCTCAGGGCCTCGCGGCCGGTCATCTCCGGCAGACCGCTCGGCTCGGCCCCGCCGACGGCACCCGCGTCGATGGGCAGTTGACCTGAACCCGCGGTCCGGTTGCGGGACTGGCGATGGAGTTCGGCGATCTGGAGCAGCAGGTCACGGCGGGTGAGGCGGCCGTCGTGGAGACAGTTCAGGGCACCGATCTCGGCGAGGCGTTCGGCGACCGGTCTGCTGGGCCGGGCCCGCTGCCAGAAGTCCGACAGCGATCCGTACGGCTGCCCCTCCTCGATCCGGGCACACTCCTCCTCACTGATGCCGCGCACCCCGGACAGGGCGAGGCGTACCTCCCATCGGTCTCCGTCGGCCTTCTCCACGGTGTGCTTCACCCGGGAGTTGTTGACATCGACGGGCAGCACCTGGACACCGCCCCGGCGGGCGTCGGCGACCAGGACCCGCTTGGGCCACATCCCGGGGTCGTGTTCGAGCAGGCCTGCCAGCAGGAACGCCGGGTAGTGCGCCTTGAGCCAGGCGCTCTGCAGCGCGGGCACGGCGAAGGCGACCGCGTGGGCCCGGCAGAAGCCGTACGCACCGAAGGCCTCGACCGTCTTCCACACCTCCTCCCGGACGGCCGCGCTGTAGCCGCGCGCGCGTGCCTTCTCGTGGAACCAGTCCCTGATCCCGGGCAGTTGCTCCTTGTCGCCGAGCGCCCGCCGGGTGATCTCCCCGAAGGCCCGGTCGCAGCCGGTCAGCACCCGCAGGGTCTCGATGATCTGCTCGTGCCAGATGGTCACGCCGTAGGTGTCGGAGAGCACCGGCTCCAGGTCCGGGTGCGCGTAGGCGGGGGCGCCGCCGTGGCGGGCGGCGATGTACCGCTCGGGCATGCCACCGGCGACCGGGCCGGGACGGAAGAGGCTGATGTCGGCGATGACGTCCTGCACATCGCGGGGCTGGAGCCGGGACAGGAGGTCCTGCTGGCCGGGCGACTCCAGCTGGAACAGGCCCAGGGTCTGGCTGGCCTGGATGAGCTTGAAGGCGAAGACGTCGTCGAGCGGCACCTGCCCGGGGTCGTCCAGGTCGATGCGGTCGCCGGTGGTGCGTTCGATCTCCGCGATCGCGTGGGCCATCGCGGACTGCATGCGCACGCCCAGGACGTCCAGTTTGATGTTGCCCAGCGCCTCGATCTCCTCCTTCGCGGCCATGGCCATGGGGTAGTCGCCCTGCGGCGTGGGCTGCACCGGCAGCCGGTCCAGGAGCGTGGCGTCGCTGATGACCACGCCGCAGGGGTGCATGGCCATGCCGTGGACCAGGGAGTCGAGGCCCTGGGCGAGTTCCCACAGGGGGCCGTAGCGGTGCGCCTCGGCGGCCAGTTGCCGCAGTTCGGGCAGTTCGGCGAGGGCGCCGGTGATGTCGCAGGCGCGCAGGTGCGGGAAGCTCTTGGCGATCCGGTCGACGTCGGCGGGGGCGATCCCCAGCGCGAGACCGGTGTCCCTGAGGGCCCGGCGTGCCCGGTAGGTCTCGGGCATCGCGGTCACCGCCACCCGCTCCTTGCCGAAGCGTTCGAAGATCGTGTCGTAGCACTCCAGGCGGCGGGCGGACTCCACGTCGATGTCGATGTCGGGCAGTGACTCCCGGCGTCTGCTCAGGAAGCGTTCGAACAGCAGGCTGTGGTCGAGCGGGTTGGCGGTGGCGATGTCCAGGGCGTGGCAGACCAGGGAGCCGGCGCCGGAGCCGCGGGCGGCAACCCGGATGCCCTTGGCCCGGATGTCGGCGACGACCTGTCCGACGGCGAGGAAGTACGCGTCGTAGTTCCAGTGGGAGATGACGGCGAGCTCCTCGTCCAGCCGGGTGAGTGCCGCCCGGTCGCGGTCGAGGCCGCGTCGGGCCAGGCCGTCCTCGGACTTCTGCCGCAGCAGTCGGGCCGCACCGCCCGTTTCCGGCCCGGCGCCGAAGAGCGACGGTTCGGGGAGGTGCGGGGTGCCGAGGCCGAGGTCCGCCTTCGGGTCGACGGTGCACGCGTCCGCGGTGGCGACGGTGTCCGCCATCAGCCGACGGGCCCGGCGGGGGTCCGCTCCGGCGCATTCGGCGATCATGCGGGCGACGGCCGCCGTCCCTCTCTCGTCCTTGAGCCAGCGCTGTCCGCTGTCCAGCCGGCGCCGGTCGATCGGCCGCAGCAGCCGGGCGGCGTCCAGGACGTCGGCGAGGCGGTGCTGGCCGGGGTCGGCGTAGCGGACCGCGTTGGAGAGCACGGCGGTCGTGCCGGTGCGGTCGGCCAGCGCCAGGGTGCGGGCGGCCAGGCGCAGGGATCCCGGTCCGGTGCCGGAACGTTTCTGCGCGACGGCTTCCAATCGGACATCCCTTCCGAAGATCTCCTGCCAGGGCGCCAGCAGCCTCACCGCGACGTCCTCCCGGTCGACCGACAGCGCCCGCACCGGCTCCGAGAGCGGGCCGAGCAGCACGGTCAGGCCGGGGCCGCCGTACTCGCGCAGCGCCTTCCACGGCACCACCGGAGGCACGCCGGACATGGCACCGACATGGGCGGCCGACGTGATCCGGCACAGCCGGGCCCAGCCCGCCCGGTCCTGGGCGAGCAGTACGAACCGCAGCGGCGGCTCGACCACGTGCGCACCGCCGCGGGCCGGGGTGCGGCGCCGCTGGGCGGGCGGCGGAGGCGCAAGGGCCTGCACCGCCAGATCGATGCCGAAGACCGGCCGGACTCCCTCCTTCGCACAGGCCCGTGCGAATCGAACAGCCCCGGTGACCGTGTCCCGGTCGGTGAGCGCGAGCGCGGACATGCCCCGCTCGGCCGCCCGCTGGACGAGCTGCTCGGGGTGGGAGGCGCCGTAGCGGACGGAGTAACCGGACGCGACGTGCAGATGGGCGAAGCCCGTCATGCCGCACCTCCATCACTCCACCCCTTTTCAGCCATACGCCCGATATGTTCATCGTACGCCCGTTCGATTACTCTAGCCTCATCAGCCCCGGTCGGCGACCTGTATTCGAACACATCAGCGATTCTTTGGGGAGGTGGGCGACGTCCGAAACAGGCACCGCCCCGTCAGCTCCTCGGCCGACCACCGCAGTTGGGGGAAACCACCGCCACGACACACACCTCGCCATGGCCGCCCGATCGCTCGATCACCCGGGAGGGCAGCACGCCCATGACGCACTGCAGCAGATGCGACACTCTCTGTAATGATCGACCGGCGTCGGCGCATGCCAAGGGCCCCGCCTCCCCGGAGGGGGCGGGGCCCAGCAGCGATACAACGCGGGTCAGCCGGTCCGGGACACCGGAGCCGTCAGCCAGTGCGGCCCGCCGGAGCCGTCAGCCGGTCCGGAGCACCGGCACCGGCACCGTCAGCCGATCTCCGCCCCCGTCGCCGACAGTGCCTCCGTCACCGGCTGGAAGAACGTCTCCCCGCCGGAGGTGCAGTCGCCGCTGCCGCCGGAGGTCAGGCCGATCGCGTTGCTGCCCGAGAAGAGCGAGCCGCCGCTGTCGCCGGGCTCGGCGCACACGTCGGTCTGGATGAGGCCGCTCACCGTGCCCTCGGAGTAGTTCACGGTGGCGTTGAGACCGGTGACCGTGCCGCCGTGGACCTGGGTGGTGGAGCCGCTGCGGGTCACCTTCATGCCCACGGCCGCCTCGGCCGCGCCGGTGATCTGCCGGGCGGAGCCGTCGTAGAGGTCGACCTCGCTCGGGTGGTCCACCTCTGAGGTGTACTTGACCAGGCCGAAGTCATTGCCCGGGAAGCTCGACCGGGCGTTCTGGCCGATCACGGTCCCGGCGGAGTCCGACCAGGTGGAGATGGCCTCGGTGCAGTGCCCGGCGGTCAGGAAGTACGGCTCGCCGTCCTTGACCACGTTGAAGCCGAGCGAACAGCGGCCGCCCGAGCCGGTGATCGCGTCGCCGCCGGCGATGAGGGGCTTGAACTCCCCCTTCGAGTGGCGCAGTTCGACCTTCTCACCGAGTCCGTCGACGACCTTGGTGAGCTTGGCCAGCTCGGCCCCGGTGACCGTCCGGTCTGCGGTGACGACGACCTTGTTGCCGACCGGGTCGGTCGCCCACGAGGTACCGGGAATGGTCGCGTCCTGCTTCAGGGTGGTGCGCGCGCCGTCGAGTTCGGCGAGGGAGTTGGCGACGAGTCTCGCCTTGGCCCCGGCCGCCTCGACGGCCTTGGCGGCGGTGTCGTCGAGCACGTTGACGACGAGGCTCTTCGACCGCGCGTCGTAGTAGGTGCCCGCCGCGTCGGTGCCGAGGTCGGCGGCGAGTGCCGAGGCGAGCTTTCCGGCCGCCGGGGCGGACAGGATCCGCGGTGCGGCGGCGGCCTCGGCGGGCTCGCTGGCGTTCGCACTCTGGAAGGTCGCTCCGGCGGCGACGAGTGCGGCGACACCCGCGCCGGCGAGCGCCGCCCGGCGCCGGGGTATGCGTCGGTGCTTCAACTCATGTCCTCCTGTGGGGGGTCGGCCCGCAAGGTTGTGGGGACCTCGAAGACCGGAAGGCTGGTTGACGGCCGCCTACTATTCCGAGGCCCACAGGGAGCACACAAGGTCGAGTTCAGGTCTCGCGTGCGCGGATGTCGTGCGCCCCCTGTGTGCGGATCGTGCGGGCCGGCGGCCGCCGGCCCGCAGTCGCCGGCCACCAGTCGCCGATCGCTGGTCGCCAGCCGCCCCAGGAGAATTCGCATTGCACGCACTGCAAACGCCGCGTGCGAGCAGCGGGCGGGCAGCGGTGACGCCCGCCCCTTTACCGTCTCCGGCTATCCCTGACCGGAATTCGTCCCCGCGGCCCCCGCGCCCCCCGCAGCCCCATCGGCCCCTGCCGCCGGAGGCAGTTGCTGCTGTGCCCGCTCCAGGAACCTCAGCAGCTCCACCGGGAACGGCAGCACCAGCGTCGAGTTCTTCTCGGCGGCGACCGCCACCACCGTCTGCAGCAGCCGCAGCTGGAGCGCTGCGGGCTGCTCCGACATCTCCTTGGCGGCCTCCGCGAGCTTCTTGGAGGCCTGCAGTTCAGCGTCGGCGTTGATGACGCGGGCCCGGCGCTCCCGGTCGGCCTCGGCCTGCCGGGCCATGGACCGCTTCATGGTCTCGGGCAGCGAGACGTCCTTGATCTCGACGCGGTCGATGGTGACGCCCCACTCCACGGCCGGGCTGTCGATCATCAACTCCAGGCCCTGGTTGAGCTTCTCGCGATTGGACAGCAGGTCGTCCAGCTCGCTCTTGCCGATGATGGAGCGCAGCGAGGTCTGTGCCATCTGCGAGACCGCGAACCGGTAGTCCTCGACCCGGACGACCGCCTCGGCGGGCCCGGTCACCTTGAAGTAGACGACGGCGTCGACGCGCACGGTCACGTTGTCCCGGGTGATGCCCTCCTGCGCGGGCACCGGCATCGTGACGATCTGCATGTTGACCTTCTGGAGCCGGTCCACGAACGGGACGATCATGGTGAACCCGGGCTCGCGCACCTCCGGCCGCAGCCGGCCGAGGCGGAACACCACGCCTCGCTCGTACTGTCTGACGACCCGTGCCGCAGCCAGCGCGTAGACCGCTCCGACGGACACGAGAGCGGCTCCGGCCGCCACCAACGCCTCGACCATGCCGGCCCCCAGGGGGTGACTCCAGTGGTCCCTCGACGGTAACTCCGGCACCCCGTCAAAAGGGAGCCCCCGCACGCCGGTTGCGTACGGGGGCCCACCGGGAGACCGGATCCGGGAGGATCGTCAGCCGACGCTCACGCCGTAGTAGCTCAGCGCCTCGGTGACCGGCTGGAAGAAGGTCGTACCGCCGGAGGTGCAGTCGCCGCTGCCGCCGGAGGTCAGACCGTAGGCCACGGTACCGCCGTAGAGCGGGCCGCCGCTGTCGCCGCCCTCGGCGCAGACCGTGGTCTGGATCATGCCGTAGACGATGTCACCGCTGCCGTAGTTGACGGTGGCGTTGAGCGCGGTGACCCGGCCGCTGTGCGTGCCGGTGGTCGAACCGCGGCGGTACACCGTCGTCCCGACGCTGGGCGTGGCCGCGCTGGAGATGGTCTGGCTGCCGACCGCGCTCGGGTGCGCGATCGAGGTGTTGGTGTAGCGGACCAGCGCGAAGTCGTTCGTCGGGAAGCTGTAGCCGACGTTCGTGCCCAGGACGGTGGTGTGGCCGGAGTTGCTGTACCAGGTCGAGGCCACCTCACCGCAGTGCCCGGCGGTCAGGAAGTAGTACGTGCTCCCGCTGTGCACGTTGAAGCCGAGCGAGCAGCGGTAGGCGCCGCCGTAGATGGCGTCGCCACCGGTGATCAGTTTCTTGAAGGTGCCGTTGGTGTGCTTGATGGTGAGCGCTCCGGCGTCGGCGCCCGCCTGCCGCTTGATCTTGGCGATCTCGGCCTTGGAGACCGTGGCGTCGACGGTGACGACGACACGGTTGGTCTTGCTGTCCACGGACCAGGCGGTGCCGGGGACGTCTGCCTTCAGAACAGAGCTGTTCACGGCCTTCAGCTGGGTCGTGCTGAAGGTATGTGCGTCGCTCGCGCTCGCGGTGGGGACGGCGAACGCCGCCGCGGCCAGGAAGCCGGTGCCCACGGCGATCAGCCGGGTCCGTCTCGTGATACCGCTGCGTGGGGTGGTGCGCTTGATCCTCACTTGTCGTTCCCTCCCAGGGGAAGTCGGGGGCCCGCGTGGGGTCGGGGCCCGTGAGGCGCAGCCAGGGGTGGCGCCCGGATTTCGGACACACATGCCCCTGACAAGCGCTGAGGGGGAGTATTCGGGCGAACGACCGGTACCCGCAAGGGTGCCTTTCGGCCGTACGACCGTGTTCGAACCACGCCGACTTTGGGTGATCTCGTCGCCGTCCGGGCGAGTTGACACCCTGTCGCATTCCCCGCGAAAGCCTCAGGCGAGCTTCCGCTCCCCCGCCTCGACCGCGAGGTCCAGCGTGTTGCCGGGCGGCGGGAACGGGCAGATGAAGTGGTCCGCGAAGGCGCACTGCGGCAGCTGTGCCCGGTTGAGGTCGACGGTGGTGGAGCCGTCGGCGGCCGGGGCGGCCGAATAGAGGAACCTGAACCGGAAGCTGCTGCCCCCGCTGGTGGTGTCGGCGAACACCGCCCACAGCCGGCCGTCGGCCTGCTCGGCGACCTGGAGCGTCAGCTCCCGGCCGGCCACGGTGAAGCCGAGTTCCCCGGCGAGCACGAGCGCGCGCTCCACGCCGTCCGCGGTCTCGACGCGGACGGCGCGCGGGTCGCCGGCGTACGGCGTGAAGCGCCCCGGCACCGACCAGCGCGGGTCGTAGGGGGTGGCGTCGATGCCCCGGAAGGCGCTGCGGGTCGCGGCGGCCGGGTCGTACTCCCGTACGCCCCAGACACCCTCGCGGACCAGCACGACCAGCCGGCGTTCGCCGAGCGTGACCCGGGCCGACGGTTCCCGGTCGGCGGCGAGCCGGACCTCGCCGGCGAAGGGCTCGCCGTCCAGGGCCAGGCCGTCGGCCGCCGTCGCGGTGAGCCGGACGCCGTCCCCGTCGACGGCCCAGATTCCGGGGAGGGCCGGGAGCCGGCCGTCCGGATGGTCCTCGATCCAGTGGCTGCCGACCAGCGCGAGCGGACCGTACGGCGCCGACACCGTCTCCTCGCGGTGTTCGTGCCAGCGCTTCCAGTCCCCGGACGCGTCCGCGTTCATACGATCAGTCCTTCCGTGGCTTTCGTCATGACGTCATGGCCCGCGACGACTCGCGCGACGGCTCACGTCATGGCTCTCTCACATGCGCTCGGTCCGTTCCCAACGGCCGGAGAGCGCGGGGTATTTCAGGGCGCCGCGAGTTGCCCGGCCGGCCGGGCGAGGCCCAGGTGCTCGCGCAGGGTGCTGCCCGGGTAGAAGGTGCGGAACAGGCCGCGGTGCTGGAGGAGCGCGACGGTGCCGTTGACCAGCCGTTCCAGGTCGCGGCGCGGTTCGGCCGGGACCAGGTGGAAGCCGTCGGTGGCACCCTCACCGTGCCAGCCCGCGACCAGCTCCGCCAGATCCACCGGGCCACCCCGGTACAGCGGCCCCTGCACGGTCTGCCGGGGCCCGCCGCCACCGTGCCCCGGCTCGGCCGCGCGCTCCCCGTCGCCCAGGTCCACCACCAGGCTCACCAGCACCCGCAGTGCCTCCGGATCCCGCCCGGACTCCCGTGCGTGCGCCCGCAGTTCCTCCCGTACGGCGGCTGCCTGCGCGGAGCTCGCGGCCCGCACCAGGGCGACATCGGCGTACCGGGCGGCGGCCCGCCGGGCGGCGGGCTCGGTGGCGTCGGCCACCCGGACCGGCTGCTCCGGCGCGGGCCCCGGGTCCTCGCTCCACCGGCCGGCCCGGCCCCGGCTGACCCGGTCGAGGTGGGCGACGGCGGCCTCGGGGGCGGTCGTCATCGGCACCAGCCCGATCCGCCGGGTGGCCGGGGCCACCTGCGCCAGCACGGTGAGCGCGTCGGTCTCCGGCCACCCGAACCGGCCGTCGAGCGTCACGAAGTCCAGTCCCCCGCTCTCGGCGAGCCGCACCAACTCGACGTAGCGCTCCGCCTCGAACACCCCGGCCTGGTCCACGGCGGCGGCCAGATGCAGCAGCCCCCGGCCGTACGAGCCGCTCATCACCACGAACCTCCCTGTGCTCCCTGTAAGACACCCGTTTCACACAAGCCGCCGCAATCCCTTCTCCACAGCGCTGGAACACCTTCCGAGGCGGTGGCCGCCCGGCTCGCCGCACCGGCACTCAGCCATGACCGGGCTCCGCGGCGGCCCCGCCCGCGAGGTCGGCCAGGAAGGCCAGTGCCGCGCGTGCCGTGGCGTCGTTCTGGCGGAACGCGGGTCCTCCGGTGCGCGGCCGGGTGAACGCCCCGGGCGTACGGCCGTTCGTGAACGGCCCGAGCGCGAACCGCCGAGGGTGCGGCCGCCCGCCCCCGTCGAGGATCCGCCCGTCGGCGGGGTCCACCCTGAGCAGCCCGTCGGGTGTCTCGGCGGCCTCGCCGGCGTGCAGCTCGCGCAGCAGCGGGTCCCGGGCGCGCCCCACGGTCGGTTCGGGCAGCCGCGCCTCGACAAGGGCCCGCGCCTCGACGGAGAACCCGGGCACGGTGTCCGCGGCGGCCCGGAACACCCCGTCCGCCGCCGTCACCGTCATCCCGGCGCCGACGAACCGCAGCAGACCGGCCCGGGACAGCGCGAGCATCTGCCGCAGCCGGGGGCCGGGCGGCCCGGAGGCGAGATAGCTGAAGAACCCGTGCCACCAGGGCCCGATGTCGCCGAGCCGCACCAACTGCCCGTAGACGGAGAGCAGTCCGAGGAACACCGCCAGGTCGGCGCTGTACGCGGGATCGTGCCGGCGGTCCAGGTCCGCCTCGATGTAGCCGCGCAGCCCGTCCTGGAACTCCTCGTGCGATCCGTACCGCACCCCGTCCAGCGGCTGGTCCAGCGCCGCGAGATCGAGCCGGTCGGCTGGATCCGGTACGGCGGCCGCCACCAGCGCCCGCACCTCGGCGTCGCCCTCGGCCGCGGCGTACTTCTCCTCGAAGTCCGGCCAGGCGACGGCAGTCCGCTCGGGATGGACGGTGAACAGCCGGTGGTAGTGGGCGAAGCCCAGCTCCTTCGCCACCAGCGGCCACACGTCCCGCCGGAAGTCGTAGCCGCCGGGCCGGGCGAGCAGTCCGTCGATCTCGGCGGGCCCGAGGAACCGGGGCAGCGGCGGACGTTCGCCGGTCCAGTCGTACCCGATCTTCGAGTGGTACGGCACTCCGCGCCGCGACCCGACGTAGAGCACCGGCTCCTGCCCGGACGGCACGTAGGTGTCGCCGTCGTGGCGTCCGCCCCGCCCCTCGGTGAGCAGCACCATCAGGTCGACGAAGGCGAGCCCGAACCCGCGCACGAGCACCGGTTCGCCGGGCCGCAGTGCGGACAGGTCGCTGTCGGCGGTGAAGTCGGGCGGCAGGTGGAGCAGGCCGTGCGCGTCGGCGTACGCCGCCAACGCGGCCTGTTCCGGGTCGAGTTCGGCGTCCAGGTGACCGAGGGCGAGGACGACGAGGTCGGCGAGGAGCGGACGCGGCCGGCCCTCCAGCCAGACCTGCTGGCGCCCCTCACGCGGCCCGCTCACCCGCAGCGCACGGCGCGGGTGGTGGTGGACGGTGACGCCGTCCGGGAGTTCGGCGACGGCCCGGTCGTGGACGTGCCGCAGATAGCGGCCCTGGATCTGCCGGTCGGCGAAGGTACGGCCGTCCAGGCCCGCCCACTCGTGCAGGGTGGGACCCTCCCGCACCGGCCCGGCCATCCGCACCGACTCGTCCGTGAACATGGTGACGTCCTCGGCGTGCGAGTTCATCCACAGCAGCGGCGACTGGGCGGCCCGCCAGATGCGTCCGGCGCCCGGCGGATGCGGGTCGACCAGATGGATGTCGAGGCCCGAACCGGCGTACAGCTCGGGCGCGTTGGCGGCGATCCGCTCCAGGAGACCGGTCCCCCGCGGCCCGGCCCCCACGATCACCAGCTGTGGCCTCATCGGGCGGCCCCGGAGGTGAGGCGGTCGGCCGCGGGTCCGGGTATGCCGAAGGCGGGAGCAGTGAAGGTGGGAGTAGGGGTGGGGGTTCTGACGAGGGTCTCGGAAGACATGCGAAGGCTCCGTGGCGGATCAAGCGAACACGGTGGACACGCACACGGTGGTGCGGGTGCCTTCACACGGAGCGCCGCGCTGCGGCGCTCTTACGGCCGAGCCCCTCAGCAGGGCCGTCCGTCGACTCTACGGGGCCGTTTCCCCTCGTTGTCAAGGGCGTCCAGAGTGTGGGCAGCGCGTCTCAGCTCAGTTGACGGAAAACCGGAGACCTGTTCCACTTGGCCCATGCATCCACAGCAGTGGCTGGTCAAGCGCTCCCACATCGACCTCGGTCGCGTGTGGTCCTGTTCCTGTTGAGCTGACCCCCTGCGCCCCGCGGTCGGCGGGGACTCCTCGCGTTCTCCCTCCGCCTTCACACGCACCCCCTCCCCTCGTGCTCCGTACTTGAAAGCCGACGCCGGATTCACGCGCCCCGTAAGGGGCGCGGGGCTGTGTAGATTTGCGGCTCCGCCGCGTGGGCGCGAGCAACCACCCACAACCCGCACGCGCCACACAACCCGCGCCCCCACGGCGACTAGCGCACAGACATCGCCCTCCTCCTGGGTACGGACCTCACCCCGATCACCCGGTCCATCAGCGCGCCCAGCACATCCCGCACCGACCCCCGCTCCCGCGCATCGCACTCCAGCACCGGCACCTCGGCCCCCAGCCCCAACGCCTCCCGGACCTCCTCCAGTTCGAACCGCTCGGCGCCGTCGAAGCGGTTCACGGCGAGGACGAAGGGCGCCCCGTGGGCCTCGAAGTAGTCGACGGCGGGAAAGCAGTCCTCGATCCGGCGGGTGTCCGCGAGGACCACCGTGCCCAGCGCTCCCTCCACCAGGTCGTCCCACAGGAACGAGAACCGGTCCTGCCCGGGCGTCCCGAACAGGTACAGCGCGATGGACGGATCCAGCGTGATCCTGCCGAAGTCGAGCGCCACGGTCGTCGTGGTCTTGGACTCGACGCCGGCGAGCGAGTCGACGCCGACCGACACCTGGGTGATCGCCGCCTCCGTGTCCAGCGGCTCGATCTCCGAGATCGCCCCGATGAACGTCGTCTTGCCGACCCCGAGTCCCCCGCTCACCACGATCTTCACGGCGAGCGGCACGACCCTGTCAGAGCGCCCGGACATGGTCCCTGATCCTTTCGAGCAGTTGGAGCGGCAGCTCCGCGGGTTGCCGGCAGGCGAGCTGCCCGGCGACGACGAGATCGGAGATCAGCACCTTGGCGACTCCGAGGGGTACGCCGACCCGGTGCGCCACCTCGGCGACCGTCGTCGGCTGTGCGCACACCGCCACGATGTGCCGGCGTTCGAACGTGATCGACTCGTCCGGCTCGCCCACGGCCACCACCAGCGTCTCCAGTCGCAGATCGGTCTGCAGCGGCTCGGCCCGCCCGCCGGTGATGATGAACGGCCGTACGAAGGAGGTGTCGTCGACGGGCTCGGCGGACTCGGTAGGCTCCCGCGCACTCATCGTGGCAACGCCTGCCGCAGATCGGCGATGAGCATCGGTGTCAGCAGGTCACCGGCCCGCTCCGCGAGCACCGCCATCTCGTAGCCGACGAGACCCAGTTCGCCGCTGGAGTCGGCGAGGACGCCGAGGCAGCTGCCGTCCCGGATCGCGGAGACCAGCAGGAAGCCGCGCCCCATCTCGATCATGATGAGCTTGACCCCGTCGAAGCTGTACCGCTTGGACGCGCTGCGCGCGAGCGACGAGAGCCCCGAGACGATCGCCGCGAGATGGTCGGCCTCGGTGCGCCCGAGCCCGTCCGAGACGGCGATCAGCAGCCCGTCGGAGGAGACGGCGACCGCGTCCCGGACCCCGTCGGTGGACCTGACGAAGTTCGCGAGCAGCCAGTTGAAGGTGCGCGAGTCGCTGGGGGTGTCTACGGTGGTCACTCGCCGTCCTCCTCGGTACGCGCCTCGCCCGCCTGCTCCTGCGCCTGCTCATTCCCCTTCTGCTTCTCCTTCTCCTTCTCCTTCTCCACGCTGATCCCGCCCCGCATGTGGGCGCTGCGCAGGGTGGCGAGCATCCCGGAGACCTCCTCGGGGCTGCGGTCGGGGGTGCGTTCGGCGGGCGCCGGGCGGCTGGGCCGGTCCGTCTCGCTGACGGCCTCCGAGATCGCGCTGCGCTGGGGCCGCTTCACGAGCCCGTTGCGGGTCCGGGCGGCCGAGGCGCCCTTCTTCTGGGGCTGCGGCTGCGGCTGCGGCTGCTCGGGCCTGGCCTCGGCGGCGACGGAGACGAGCTGCGTCTCGTCGGGCTCCTTGCGCGGGGCCGGTACGACGGCCGGTACAGCCGTGACCGGTTCAGCGGCAGCCGCCTGCTTCGGGGTCGCCGTCGCCTCCGTGAGCAGGTTGACCGGGACCAGCACCCGGGCGACCACGCCGGCGGCGGGCGCCTCCCCCAGCCGTACCTCGATCCCGCACTTGCGGGCGAGCGCGCCGACCACGAAGTGGCCGAGGAACCGGGTGGGTTCGGCCATGAAGCTGGCGGTGCCGGAGAGCCGTACGTTGGCCTCGGCGATCGCCTGGGCGTTCATGCCGAGGCCGTGGTCGACGATGGCGACCAGATAGCCGGCGTTGGTGCGGCGGCCCTCGATCTCCACGTCCGAGTCCGGCGGCGAGAAGCTCAGCGCGTTCTCGATCAGCTCGGCGAGGAGGTGGGCGATCTCGGCGACGACCGAGCCGGTCAGGTGGGCGGGCTCGACCCGGCGCAGGGTGACCCGGCGGTACTCCTCGACCTCCGCGAGGGAGGCGCGCAGCACGTCCGTGATGGACAGCGGGGTGGACCAGGGCCGGGGGCTGGACTCCCCGGCGAGGACGAGCAGGCTCTCGGCGTTGCGGCGCATCCGGGTGGCGAGGTGGTCCAGTTCGAAGAGGTTGGCGAGGGTCGCGGGGTCGGCGTCCTCGTGCTCCAGTTTGTTGATGAAGCTGATCTGCCGGCGCACCAGGTTCTGGTTGCGGCGGCCGAGGCTGACCAGCGAGTCGGTGGTGTTGCGGCGCAGCACGGCCTGCTCGGTGGCGAGGTCGTAGGCGGCCTGCTGCACCCGGTCGAAGGCCTCGGCGACCTCCTTGACCTCGGCACCGGCCCGGCCGGAGACGGCGAGCGGGGCCGGCGGTTCGGGATGCTCGCCCGAGGAGCCGTCCTGGACGGCGGAGACGGCCTTCGGCAGCCGTTCCCCGGCGACCTCGCGGGCCTGCTGGGCGAGTTCGGCGAGCGGCGCGGAGACGGACCGTACACAGTCGAGGGCGAGCGCGCCGAGCGCGGCGACGGTGCCGAGCGCGAGCAGCAGGAAGAGCAGCAGACCGCGCTGGGCGGTGCCCTCCAGGGCGGAGGCCCGGTTCTCGACGTCGGTGCCGAGCGAGACCTGGACGTCCCGCAGCCCGTTGATGGTGGCGGTCATCGCGTCCCACCACTGCATGGGCGGGATGTCGTTCCACTTCAGCTTCCCGCCGCCCTTGACCGCGGTGTCCTCGTACGCCAGTGCGCGCTCGGCGTCCGGGGTGGTCATGGCCGCGTCGAGGCGGCGCTGCTGGGCGTCGGTGGCCGAGCGCGGGAAGGCGTCGAGGGCGGCGAGGCGGCCGGCCCGGATCTCCATGAACCGGCTGTAGTCGTCGTCCTGGAACTGTCCGGCGCGCACCGAGCCGAGCACGATGGCGCGCTCCTCGCCGGTGAACTCCTTGGCGTTGCCGAGGATCTGCAGCGCCTGGTAGGCGTCGCGCAGGGTGGCGTCGTGGACGTCGCTGAGGCCCAGGTCGAGCCGGTCGAGGACGGTGATGGTGGTGGTGAAGTAGTCGAAGGTGTCCTTCACCACGCCGGTGTGGTCGTCCGCGTGCCTGCGGATCCCGGTGAGTCCGTCGAGCCGTCCGAGGGACTCGCGCACCGAGCCGGCGGCCGCGTCGGAACGGCCCCGGAGCGCCTGGCCGAGCCGGTCGCGGGCGGTGTCGGTGGCCTTGCGCTGCGCGGGCAGCTTGCCCGCGAACTCCTTGACACCGCCGACGTAACCGGTGGTGAGACCGCGTTCCTTCTGGAGTTCGTGGATCAGGCCCTGAAGCGTGATCTCCAGCCGGGCGCTGTCCGCGGTGGCGGAGGCGTTGCGATAGGCGGAGATCTGCCCGGCGGCCGCGACGCCCAGCAGCGTCAGCAGGACGGCGAGGGCCAGGACCAGAATCCTCAGGAGCCTGGTGCGAATGGTGGCTGCTTGCACGGAAGTGCCTTAATCATGAGGCGAGTTGATGGATGCGCAGAACCGGGGCAGAAATGGTTCTGCGCTCCGGCCAACGAACCTCTCCGGGCAGCGGTCACCCGATCATGTTTTTGTTTTACGTCGCGGAAACAGGATCAGGGCGAATCCCGAGGCGACCGCCCCGGCACCCCGATTCCGTATACGGTGACGGACCCGCACGCCGGTTGACGCCATCGGTCACCCCCGGGCGCACCTCGACCCCTGAGTCACTGTCAGAGCCGCTCGCCGGAGCCTGTGGTGGCCACGACACCCCGCCCGGGGCCGCCCGCGATCACCCCGGCGAGCCCGGCCCGGCCCCGGCCGACCGCACCCCGACCGCGTCCCCGGCCGCGCAAGTACGCCGCCCACCAGGCCCTTCTCCCCACCACCGCACCGAACGCCCGCACGACCCGACCACCACGACGACGCCCCGACGACGTCTCGGAGACACCCCGAACCGCCTCGCCCTGTTCACCCGGACGCACGGTTCATCACCCGCCCGCCGGAAACAATCATATTTCACTCTCAGTCAGCAGACCTGTGAGTCAGGGCCCTTGGCACATCTGGGCTCTCGACGTACGGGCTCTGCACCAGTACCGTCACAAACCCCCCGTGCGGCGTCTATCCACTTGGCGCACCATCCGCATCATGGACGAGCATAGGGATGCGGAAGCAAGAAGGACCGCTGTGAGAGGAGGCGTCCATGGGATCGGTACGCAAGGCGAGTGCCTGGCTTGGCCTCGTCGACGACAACGATGACGAGCGCTACTACGACGACGACTACTCCGAAGGGACCGAGCAGCCCGGGGACGCCTGGGTCACCGACCCCCGGGTCAAGGTGGCCACGGACACCGCCGAGGAGAAGGGCCGCCGGATCGGCACGGTCACCCCGGACAGCTTCCGGGACGCCCGCGCGATCGGCGAGCTGTTCCGCGAGGGTGTGCCGGTCATCGTGAACCTCACGGCCATGGAGTCGGGCGACGCCAAGCGCGTCGTCGACTTCGCGGCCGGGCTGACCTTCGGTCTGCGCGGCACCATCGAGCGGGTCGCCAACCGGGTCTTCCTGCTGACCCCCGCGAACACCGAGATCGTCAGCGGTGAGCCGGCCAGGCGCCGGGAGGACGGCTTCTTCAACCAGAGCTGAGGCAGGGCCGCTCACCGGCCCTGCCCCGCGCGGGGTTCACCGGAAGGCGTCGAGCCCGGTGAGTGCCTTGCCCAGCACCAGCTGGTGCATCTCGACGGTGCCCTCGTAGGTGAGCACCGACTCCAGGTTCGTCGCGTGCCGCATCACGGGGTACTCCAGCGAGATCCCGTTCGCCCCGAGGATCGTCCGCGCGGTACGGCAGATCTCGATGGCCTCGCGTACGTTGTTGAGCTTGCCGAAGCTGACCTGCTCGGGACGCAGGCGACCGGCATCCATCCGCCGCCCCAGGTGATGGGCGAGCAGGATCCCCTTGTGCAGTTCGACCGCCATGTCGGCGAGTTTGGCCTGGGTGAGCTGGAAGCCGCCGATGGGCCGACCGAACTGCTCCCGCGACTTCGCGTAGTCGACGGCGGCTTCGAAGCAGGTACGCGCGGCACCCATGGCACCCCACACGATCCCGTACCGGGCGTGCGACAGACAGCTGAGCGGCCCCTTGAGCCCGGTGACCTCCGGCAGCACGGCATCGGCCGGCAGCCGTACGTCGTCCAGCACCAGCTCACTGGTGACGCTGGCGCGCAGCGACCACTTGTGCTTGATCTCCGGCGCCGAGAACCCGGGGGTGTCGGTGGGCACGACGAACCCGCGAATCCCGTTCTCCGTCTGCGCCCACACGACGGCGACGCCCGCCACCGAACCGTTGGTGATCCACATCTTCCGCCCGCTCAGCACCCAGTCGCCGCCGGCGTCGCGCCGGGCGTGGGTCCGCATGGCGGCGGGGTCGGAGCCGTGATCAGGCTCGGTCAGCCCGAAGCAGCCGATCACATCACCGGCGGCCATGCCCGGCAGCCACCGCGACTTCTGTTCCTCGCTCCCGAACCGGTGGATCGCGTACATGGCGAGCGACCCCTGCACGGACACGAGCGACCGGATACCCGAGTCGGCGGCCTCCAGCTCCAGACAGGCGAGCCCGTACTGCACCGCTGACGCCCCGGCGCACCCGTACCCGTCGAGCGACATCCCGAGCGCCCCGATCGACCCGAGCTCCTTGGCGAGCTCCCTGATGCCGGGCAGCTCCCCGCTCTCGTACCACTCGGCGACGAACGGCAGCACCCGGTCCGCCGCCCAGCTCCGCACGGTCTCCCGTACGGCGAGATCCTCCGGCTCCAGGAGATCGTCGATACCGAGCGGGTCACCGGCATCGAACGGAGGCAACTTCACGGACGCGGACATCAGAACCCTCCCAAAAACTAGCACCGCTAGTTACAACAGGTTACGCGCAGTCTGCCCTGCCTTCCCACCCACGCACCACCCGTGCGAGTCGGACCAGAAGTGAGCCGACCTGCGGTGGCGCAGCGCCGTCGGCGGCAGACGGCCGGACGCAGATGCGTCGAGCCCGCAGTTCGCACAGTCAGTCCCCCACGACGAACATCCCCCACCCGCACGGGCAGCGCGCAAGCGGGTGGCAGGAACCCACACCCGCCAACGACGAACCACCCCCACAGGTCGGCCCACCCCTCCCCCCACCCGCACGGGCGGTGCGTGGGTGGGAGAAGGTTCCGACCCGCACCCGCCAACGGCGAAGTACCTTCACAGGTCGGCCCACCCCACCCCGCAGGGCTACGCCGAGACGCGGGACCTCTGTGGTTCGCGAGGGGCCGGGACCTCCACCGGGGCCGTCTCCTCGCACTGCATGATGCGCGGCAACCGCAGCGCCATCACCGCCCCCAGCAGCAACAACCCCGCGCTGACCAGCAACGTCACATGCAGACCGTGCACGTAGGAGTCCCGCGCCGCCCGGCGCAACGCCGACCCGGCCGACCCGCCCAGCCGGCCGGCGACCTCGTACGCCTCACCCAGTGAATGCCCCGCCGACGCGGATGCCGACGCCGGTACGCCCGGCACGTCGGCCAGCCCCGGCGCGTACGCCGCGTTCATCACGCTACCGAGGAACGCGATCCCGATCCCTGCCCCCAGCTGGTACGACGTCTCGCCGATCGCCGCCGCCCCGCCGGCCTGCGCCGCCGGCGCCTCGCTCAGCATCGACTCGTACGCCCCGAAGAGCGTGGTCTCCAGGCCGAAGCCGAGGAGCAGGAAACCGAAGAGCAGCAGGCCCGCGTTGTCCGCCCCGCCCATCGCCGTCAGCGTGAGCACCGCCGCCGCGGTCAGGCAGAAGCCGAAGCACACCATCCGGCGCGGCCCGAAACGCCGCAGCATCCGCGCCCCGGCCAGCCCCGCCGCCATCGCGGCGAACGTCAGCGGCAGCAGTCGTAGCCCGGTCTGCAACGGGGACAGGCCCAGCACCAGTTGCAGGTACTGCGCGGCGATGAGTTCGAGGCCCACCAGCGCGAGCATCGCGAGCACGATGCAGCCGACCGCCGTGCTGAACGCCGGCCGCGCGAACATCCTCAGGTCCACCAGCGGGAACGCCCGCCGCCGTTGCCGTCGTACGAAGAGGACCAGGAGCAGCGCGCCCAGCAGCAGCGGCGCCACCGTCAGCGCGCTGCCCGCCGGTTCGCCGCCGCCGAGACGCTTCACGGCGAACACCACGCCGAACAGGCCGGCCGCCGCCATCAGCGCGCCGACCACGTCCCAGGGGCCGTCGCGGTCACCGCGCGACTCGGGGAGGAAGAGGCGTCCCACCGGGAGGCTGACCAGCATCAGCGGGATGTTGACCAGGAAGACGGAGCCCCACCAGAAGTGTTCGAGGAGGAAGCCGCCGAGGAGGGGGCCGACGGCCGCGCCGACCGCCGCCACCGCGCTCCAGATGCCGATGGCGAGGGCCCGTTCACGGCGGTCGGGGAAGACCTGCCGGAGGATGGAGAGGGTGGCCGGCATGATCATCGCGCCGCCCACGCCGAGCAGCGCCCGGGCTCCGATCAGTGCCGCCGCGCTCGGCGCGAGGGCGGCCGCCGCGGAGGCGACGCCGAACAGGGCGTAGCCGAGGAGCAGGACGCGGCGCCGGCCCACCCGGTCGCCGAGCGTGCCGAACAGGATCAGCAGCGAGGCGCAGACCAGCGGGTAGACGTCGACGATCCAGAGCAGCTCCATCGCGCCGGGCTTGAGGTCCTCGGTGACGGCGGGCACCGCGACGTGCAGCACGGTCGCGTCGAGGGCGACCAGCAGCAGGCTGACGCAGAGGACGACGAGGACGACCCAGCGGTTGGCACCGGCACCGGTCCCGGACACCGCACGGCGGCGCGGACGTACGGCGGCCGTGGTCGTCCCGGACATGTACGTACCTCCCAGATGGTCCCTCGCGTGCGGCGGACGGGCGGGGTGGGGACGCCCCGTCGTACGGCCGGAGAGGAGCGGGGTCTCCGGCCCGCGTATACGAACGCGAGTGACACGTCAGCGTACGCGAGTTCGTTCCGGGGGCACGTGGCGGACCTCTCACACTCTCGGGAGAACTCATGTGGCGTACGCCACGGCCCGGTCACGGTCCCCGCTCCGCATCACGCCCGCGCGAACCCGGCGGTTCCGCGTCCCGTCGATAATCGAGCCCGTGACCGATCTTGAGACACCCATGGCGGTACCGCGCGCCCCGGCCCTGCGCCGGGCGGCGCCGGCCCTGCTCGGGTACGCGGCCGTACGCGCCCTCGGCCTGGCCGTGCTGGCCGGATGGAGCGCGGCGCGCGGCAAGAGCGGCTACACCTTGTTGACGGCGCGCTGGGACTCGCTGTGGTACACGCGGGTCGCCGAACTGGGCTACGGCTACGAGGTACGGCTGCCGAACGGCGACGTCCACTCCAACCTGGCCTTCTTCCCGCTGCTGCCCTGGCTGGAGCGCCTGCTGCACGCGCTCGCGCCCCTGTCGTACGCCGACGCCGGCTTCGCGGTGAGCCTGCTCGCCTCGCTGGCGGCGGCCTGGGGGATCTTCGCGGTCACGGACGTCGTGTACGGCCCACGGGTGGGGGTCTGCGCGGTGCTGCTGTGGGCCGTACTGCCCGTGGGGATCGTGCAGTCGATGGCGTACAGCGAGTCGCTGTTCACCGCGCTGGCGGCCTGGTCGCTGTACGCCGTGCTGACCGGCCGCTGGGTGACCGCCGGGGTGCTGGCCGCGCTGGCGGGGCTGACCCGGCCGGTGGGGCTCGCCGTGGTGGCGGCGGTGTGGACGGCGGGGGTGGTCTCGTTCGTGCGGGATCGCAGCAGCGGCGCACGGGACGGTGGTGCGGATCGGCCGGGCGGCGCGCGGGATGACGAACGCGCCCCCGAGGTGTCCAGCGCCGCCCGCGCCCGGCGCGTCCCGCAGGCAACCGGCGCACCACACGCGCCACGCGCCCCCCACGTCACCATCACCGGGGCCCCGCCCTGGCGCCGCGCGCTCGGCATGCTCCTCGCCCCGCTCGGCACCGCCGCCTATGTCCTGTGGGTCGGCCACCGCACCGGCAGGGGCCCGCTGGGCTACCTGGACGTCCAGGCGGGCTGGCGTAACGGCTTCGACGGCGGCTATGCGTTCGCACGCTTCGCGGCCGACAAGTTCACGTCATTTCCGTCCGCTCTCGCCGGAGCGGGTTTGATCCTCGGTGTCGGCCTCCTGCTGTGGCTCTACGTGATCGGCGTCCGCCGGCGACAACCGCTCCCCCTGCTGGTCTACACGGGTGTCGTCCTCGCGCTCGCGCTGTGCGCGTCGAGCTACTTCGGGTCCAAGCCGCGGCTGCTGCTGCCGGCCTTCCCGCTGCTGCTGCCGCTCGCCCAGGCCCTCGCCCGGCTACGCACCGGCAGATCGGCGCTGGTCACGGCAGGTGTGGCGGTGGCCTCGGCGATCTATGGCGCGTTCTGGCTGAACGGCTCCGGACCTCCATGATCATTCCGGTGGCTCCGATGAGCAGCCGGAGAATTCCACCCCATGCTTTGGTTAACGAATTCATAAGTGCCATAAAACGGCGACCCGGCATGATCAAAGGAATTGAAGGACGGACCCGCCGAGGATTACGGAATCCTTAGAATTCGGAGGCCTCCTGAGAGGTTTCCCACATCACATCGTCATCACAAAGCCGCAGTTTCGACCGGGAACAGAGCTCACTCGCTGTAACGTCGATTGGGTGCGTACCGAACGAAACCTCACCCGTCTGGACCGGGTGTTCGCCAGGCTGGACCGTGAGCCGGAACGGCCGGCCCACATTGATGTGCCGAAGATGAGCCGGCACCGGGTCGTGTTGTTCACCGCGACCCTCGCCTTCTACCTGGCGATCGTGTGGGCCGTCGTGATCACGTCGTGGCTGGTCCGGCTCGACTGGCAGGTCATGTTCTTCCGGCCGTACCAGCAGTGGTCGGGAATCCACTGGTTCGTCGACTACTACGTGGTCCTCGGCCAGCGCGGCCCGACCGCCGTGATGGTCGCCGCCTGGCTGGGCTGGCGCTCGTGGCGGCAGCACACCCTGCGCCCGCTGCTGACGCTCGGCGCCTCCCTGCTGCTGCTCAACATCACGGTCGGTGCCGCCAAGCTCGGCATGGGACGCCTCGGACCGCACTACGCGACCGTCATCGGCTCGAACGAGATGGGCCTGGGCGGCGATATATTCCCCAGCGGACACACCGCCAACGCGGTGGTGACCTGGGGAATTCTGGCATATCTGGCCTCCACCCCTAGAGCCCGCCGCTGGCTCTCCGCCGCCTCGGCGGTCACCTCCCTCGGCGTCGGCATGTCCACCGTCTACCTCGGTACGCACTGGCTGAGCGACGTGTTGCTGGGCTGGGCCGCGGGGCTGCTGATCCTGCTGGCGCTGCCCTGGTGCGAGCCCTTCATCGCCCGCGCCGAGACCTCGCTCTTCGACCTGCGCGACCGCTGGCGCGCCCGCCGCGGCAGCACGGTGCCCGCCCCGGTCCCGGTGCCCGTGGTCCTCAAGCCGCGCCCGGCGCCCGTCGAGCAGACGGCGCCGGAACGCGAGCCGGTCTCCCTGGCCCGCGCGCCCAGGGCCCCGATCCATCTGGCACCCGGCCCGCACACCCCCCGCTCGGAGCGCACCCCGGTCACCCCGGCGGGCAGCCGCCGCCCGCCGCACCCCGAGCGGCAGCCGCGCGGCACCGCCGCCCAGGCGGCCCGCCCGGTGACGGGCGGCTGACGGCCGTACGGACGCGACAGCGGGGTCCTGGTACGCACCACCGCCCCCGCACGGCGAAGGCCCCGGTTCCCCACTGCGGGAACCGGGGCCTTCGCCGTCGTGCGGTCAGCCCTTCCAGGCGCGCGCCACGACGCCGTCGCGTACCTCGAAGTTGAGCCGCCCCGTCCGGTACTCCATGGTGATGATCGCTCCCGGCGGCAGCGAGCGCACCGTCGTCCACCCCCGTTGCCGGGCGAAGCGTTCCGCGTCGCCCGCGTCGAGGCCTACGTACCCTTGCGGGCTGTCCTGGGGCTCCGTCGGCGGAGCGGTGTCCGGTGCCATGCGGCCCACGCTAGGCCGCTTCCGGCGGAGACGGAAGCGGAAGTCGCACGTCTGTCCCCGGTCACACTTCTGTCACAGAATCACGACACGCGTTTCGGTCGAACTCCGTCACACGTTCGAGCGGTTCCATGCGCCTTCCTGGCGCATTCGAGCGCAATTCCCCGATGCCGGTACGGTCTTCCGAAAAGCCGCCGGAAAGAACCGGGAGCGGGGATCCGGGGCGCTCCGGCGCCTGCATTCCATTCCGATTCCGCCGGTCCGCGCCGAAGCTGACACCGCATAAGAGATTCACCGCTCCGGCACAGAACCCCCGTACCTCGCGGGTGGGGACGAGGTTGCGGCAGCGTGAACTCGAAGTGTGCCGTCCGCACATGAATCAGCCTCACATCAGCACGCCCGCGCCTCATTCAAAGCATGTACATGCCCCCAAAACGCACCGGGCCCCGCCCGGTCGGGCCGGGCGGGGCAGGGCGGTGCGGGGGTTCGCGTCAGAGCGCGAGGCGCTGCCCGGGCACGATCAGGTTCGGGTCGTCGCCGATGACGGCCTTGTTGGCGGCGTAGAGGCGCTGCCAGGTGGTGCCGTGCCGCTCGGCGATCTCGCTCAGGGTGTCGCCCTTGCGGACGGTGTAGTCGCCGCCGGACGAGGTGCGGCCGGTACGGTCCGCCGAGCGCTGCGGGGTCTTCGCCGCAGGGGTCGACTTCCGGGTGGTCGACGTGGTCGCCGACCTGGAGGACTGCGACGACTGCGACGGCTTCGTCGCCGACTCCGTGGTGCTCTTCGTGGTCACCGAGGCCCTCTCGGGCGCCGAACCGGTCGCCCCGGCCCGCGCCGAGCAGACCGGCCACGCGTTCCAGCCCTGGGCGTGCTGGACCTTGGTGGCGACGGCGATCTGCGCTTCCCTGGAGGCCCGGTCGGCCGTCGCCGCGTAGGCGGAGCCGCCGTACGCGCGCCAGGTGGAGGCGGAGAACTGGAGTCCGCCGTAGTAGCCGTTGCCGGTGTTGATGTGCCAGTTGCCGCCGCTCTCGCACTGGGCGATGCGGTCCCACACTCCGTTGTCCGCCGCCGCGGCGTTGCCGGTGGCCGCCAGCAGGCCCAGCGGGGCGAGCAGCGCCGCTCCGGCCAGGGCGGCTGTCGTACGGCCCTTGCGGGAGCCGTTCTTGGCGGCGACGGTCTCACGGGTGGTATCGGCACACTCGGACATGTATTTCCCTCTCCACATACCCGGGGTCCCCCAGGCGGGACGCGGTCCCCGCGTGATGGACGCGGTTCCTCGCGCTCGCCCCGTCCGCCGCGGCCGGTGTTGCGGTGATGCTCTGCCTGCTGTGGCCGGCGGACGTACCCGAGCGGTGCTCGCTGCACACGGCGGAGGAATCTAGAGATCGGGAACGTCCGAAATCAACCAACTCCCTGTCAGGCCAGGCCAGTTCAATGTTACCGTGGGTAGCAGCGATTTTCGGCCACCCACTACATTCCCTGATTTCGGTATTTGTCGACCATGGGTTCGACGGATCTGTGATTCACTTCACCGCGTCAAACTCCTTCGGCTTGCGAAGAGTTGACGGGGAGTGCCGGATTCCGCACGAGGCGTGACCCTGCGCAGCGGATGGTTCGATCCCGATCCCCCCGATGCGTGACCCCCACCACAGATCACCCGTTGTCTTCTTCATGAGCCCGCGACCCCGGGGGCTCACGGACCGGGAGCCACCCGGGCCTACACGCACCGCATCCCGAGGGAGCCACCGTGCCGCGCATGCTCGACGTCAGCGACGAGGTACGCGCCGAGATCGGCGACGAAGAAGCCGACCGGCTGCTCGCCGGAGACAACGCCCCCGGCAGCTACGACTGCACGTCCTGCCGCACCCCGGGCGACTCCGAACAGGAGCGCACCAGCACCGTCCTGTTCATCGGCGACGAGACCGCCGTCCTCGCCTTCGCCCACGCCACGTGCCTGCCCTCGCAGGTCGTCCAGGTCACCGAGGAGCAGCTGCAGGGGGCGGTCCGCTCCATCAACGGCGACAGCGCGCCGGGCGGCGGGCCGCAGAAGTCCGTGCCCGAGCAGGCGGTGCTCGGGGTGACCAGCGGACTCGTGCTGATCGCCGGGGAGTTGCACCCCGCGCTGGTCGTGGAGCCGACGTCGCCGATCGTGCGGCCCGGCACGGACGGGGTGGGCGACGACTTCCTGCCGCTCCTCATCGAGCAGGGCTTCATGCCGGTGCCGGAGCTCACCTCGGTGCCGCCGGTGCTGCACGGGTGGTCGGTGCTGCTGGCGGTGGGTCAGCTGCACGCGGTGCTGCAGCCGGGCCCGACCGGCGGGCAGCCGGTGGCGTGGTGGCAGGCGCATCAGCCGCTGCAGGTGACCGACGGGTGGCGGGCGGCCGCCAACAAGCACCAGCAGGTGCTGATGTTCGCGGCGCCGGTGGGGTCGATCGGGCGGCAGCCGCGGGAGGACCTGCTGCGCGACGCGATCGACAAGGCGGCGGCGAACGGGAAGCTGGTGGCGGCGGCCCTGCCGCTTGCGGGGATTTGAGGGGCGCCCCAGGGGGCGGGAGGCTGCGCTGAGTCGGCGACTGCGGGTCGTGTCCGGTTGCTCGCGCCCACGCGGCGGCAGCCGCAGATCCAATACAGCCCCACGCCCCTTACGGGGCGCTCCTCAGCCCCCAAAAGCAAAACCACGGGCCGCATCTCTTCAAGAATCCGGTCGTTTGGACATACGTGCACGCATACGACCTTCCTCCCCACCGGCCGTCCTTCTCCGCCGTTCCCGCTGCCCGGGCGGCTCAGGAGGCCCCGGGCGGGCTCTCGGCCACGCCGATCTATGACTCGCTCTATGCGGAGTGGGTCAAGAGCTTCCGTACGCTGCCGGGTGATCGCAGCGGTGAGGAGTCGCTGGGGTTCGTCGCCTTCGGGACCGCCCCGTTCAGTACCGGCACGCACGGTCTGGGGTCGTACGGAGGGAGCTCGTACAGCGCGTACAGCGCGGGTGCCTACAGCGCCCGGAACGGCGGCGGCCAGCCGCAGCCGCCGCAGTGGCAGCGGGTCGGGACGCTCGGGCGGACCGAGGAGACCGGGATGACGCCGGTCCCGGCTGCGCTTCCGCCGGCACCGCGCCGGGGGCTGTGACACATGCGTGAGGGGCGGCCACCGCTGACGGTGGCCGCCCCTCACGCATGCGGCTACTTCTTCTTCGTGCCGCGCTTCTCGCGCACCCGCACGGAGATGTGGATCGGCGTGCCCTCGAAGCCGAACTCCTCGCGCAGCCGGCGCTCGATGAAGCGGCGGTAGCCCGCCTCGATGAAGCCGGAGGCGAACAGGACGAACCGCGGCGGCTTGGTGCCGGCCTGGGTGCCGAACAGGATGCGGGGCTGCTTGCCGCCCCGGACCGGGTGCGGGTGGGCCGCGACCAGCTCGCCGAGGAAGGCGTTGAGGCGGCCGGTGGGGACGCGGGTCTCCCAGCCGGCCAGCGCGGTCTCGATCGCGGGGACCAGCTTCTCCATGTGGCGGCCGGTGCGGGCCGAGACGTTGACGCGGGGCGCCCAGGCGACCTGGCCGAGCTCGGTCTCGATCTCGCGTTCCAGGTAGTAGCGGCGCTCCTCGTCGAGGGTGTCCCACTTGTTGAAGGCGAGGACGACCGCACGGCCCGCCTCGACGGCCATGGTGACGATCCGCTGGTCCTGCACGGAGATGTTCTCGGAGGCGTCGAGCAGGATGACCGCGAGCTCGGCCTTCTCGACGGCGGCCGCGGTGCGCAGCGAGGCGTAGTAGTCGGCGCCCTGCTGGAGGTGGACGCGCTTGCGGATGCCGGCGGTGTCGACGAACTTCCAGGTGATGCCGCCGAGTTCGATCAGCTCGTCGACCGGGTCGCGGGTGGTACCGGCGATCTCGTTGACGACGACGCGCTCCTCGCCGGCCACCTTGTTGAGGAGGGAGGACTTGCCGACGTTCGGGCGGCCGATGAGGGCGATCCGGCGGGGGCCGCCGACGCCGGGGCCGCCGAAGGTCTGCTCGGGCGCCTCGGGCAGTGCCTCCAGGACGGCGTCCAGCATGTCGCCGGTGCCGCGGCCGTGCAGGGCGGAGACCGGGTGCGGCTCGCCGAGGCCCAGGGACCAGAGGTAGGAAGCGTCGGCCTCGCCGCTGGGTCCGTCGACCTTGTTGGCGGCCAGCACGACGGGCTTGCCGGCCTTGCGCAGCAGGCGTACGACCGCCTCGTCGGTGTCGGTCGCGCCGACCTTGGCGTCGACGACGAAGACGACCGCGTCGGCCGCCTCGATCGCGTACTCGGCCTGGGCCGCCACGGAGGCGTCGATGCCGAGGACGTCCTGCTCCCAGCCGCCGGTGTCGACGACCTTGAAGCGGCGGCCGGCCCACTCCGCCTCGTAGGTTACGCGGTCGCGGGTGACACCGGGCTTGTCCTCGACGACGGCCTCGCGGCGACCGATGATGCGGTTCACCAGAGTCGACTTGCCGACGTTCGGGCGGCCGACGACGGCGAGGACGGGCAGCGGGCCGTGGCCGGCCGCCTCGATGGCGCCCTCGACGTCCTCGATGTCGAAGCCCTCTTCGGCGGCGAGCTCCATGAACTCCGCGTACTCGGTGTCACCGAGCGCCCCGTGGTCGTACTCGTGCTCAGCCGAGTCGCCGGGCTGGATGTGGTCGTTCATGAAGTGCGTACCTCGTCGTTCATCGTGGTGATCGGTGGACCGGCCGCGAAATGGGGCTGATCCACTACTAAGTGTCGCTTAGCGTCCGGTCAGACGCCTGGCGTTTTCCAGGTGGCCCGCGAGCTGTTTCTGGATGCGCTCGGTGGCCTCGTCCAGGGCCTTTCGGGTGCGTCGGCCGCTGCCGTCGCCCGCCTCGAAGGGGTCGCCGAAGACGACGTCGACGCGGGAGCGCAGCGGGGGCAGCCCCTTTATCAACCGTCCGCGCCGCTCGGAGCTTCCCAGCACGGCCACCGGGACGATCGGCGCCCCGGAGCGCACCGCGAAGTAGGCGAGGCCCGCGCGGAGGGCGGCGAAGTCGCCGTCGCCGCGGCTGCCCTCGGGGAATATGCCGAGCACTCCCCCGGCCTCCAGGACACCGAGCGCCCGGGTGATCGCCGTGCGGTCGGTGGACTGGCGGTCCACCTTCAGCTGCCCGATCCGGGTCAGGAACGGGTCGAGCGGCCCGACGAACGCCTCCTTCTTGATGAGGAAGTGCGTCGGCCGGGGCGCCACGCCCATGACCATCGGGCCGTCGATGTTGTGGGAGTGGTTCACGGCGAGGATCGCCGGGCCCTGCGCGGGCACCTTCCAGGCGCCGAGCACACGCGGCTTCCACAGCCCGTACATCAGGCCGACCCCGATGCGGCGCCCGGTCTCGGCGCCCCGCTGCGACGGAACGCTCACTTCCCGGCCCGCTTCTCCTCGACGAGGGTGACGACGCACTCGATGACCTGGGCCAGCGTCAGCTCGGTGGTGTCCACCTCGACCGCGTCACCGGCCTTGGCGAGCGGCGAGGTCTTGCGGGAGGAGTCGGCCGCGTCCCGCTTGACCAGGGCCTCGCGGGTGGCGTTGACGTCGGCGCCCTTCAGCTCGCCGCTGCGGCGCGCCGCGCGGGCCTCCGGGGAGGCGGTGAGGAAGACCTTCAGGTCGGCGTCGGGCAGCACGGTGGTGCCGATGTCGCGGCCCTCGACGACGATGCCGTGCGCGGCGGCGCGGGCCAGCGACCGCTGCAGCTCGCTGATCCGGGTGCGCACCTCGGGCACCGCGCTGACCGCGCTGACCTTGGAGGTGACCTCCTCGGTGCGGATCGGGCCGGCGACGTCCACGCCGTCGACGGTGATCGTCGGCTTGACCGGGTCGGTCCCCGAGACGATCTCCGGCTTGCCGGCCACCGCGGCGATCGCGGTCGGGTCGGTGAGGTCGATACCGCTGTTCACCATCCACCAGGTGATGGCCCGGTACTGGGCGCCGGTGTCCAGGTAGCTCAGGCCGAGCTGCTCGGCCACGGCCTTGGACGTGCTCGACTTGCCGGTGCCCGAGGGGCCGTCGATCGCGACAATCACGGGCTTTACGGCGCCGTTTTCCACGGGGGGACACCTTCCGGGTGCAGGGTGGTGGGTGGTGTGCGGGCGGCGGTGCGCCCCGCACAAGGTTACCGGCCCCCGGGACCGCCGTTCTCAGCGCTACTGGCGCAGCGCCCAGCCCCGGTCCCGCAGCGCCGACGTGAGCACGGGCACGGCCTTCGGCTCCACCCAGAGCTGGACGTGGCCGGCCTGCTGACCGGTGGCGTGCTCGATCCGCACGTCCTCGATGTTGACCCCGGCCGCCCCGGCGTCCGCGAAGATCCGGGCCAGCTGGCCGGGCTGGTCGCTGATGAGCACCGCCACGACCTCGTACGCCCGCGGCGCCGACCCGTGCTTGCCGGGCACCCGGACCTGACCGGCGTTGCCGCGGCGCAGCACGTCCTCGATCCCGGCCCCGCCCGCGCGCCGCTTGTCCTCGTCGGAGGACTCCAGGGCGCGCAGGGCGCGGACCGTCTCGTCGAGGTCGGCGGAGACGTCGGCGAGCAGGTCGGCGACCGGGCCGGGGTTCGCGGAGAGGATGTCGATCCACATCCCGGGGTCGGAGGCGGCGATCCGGGTCACGTCCCGGATGCCCTGGCCGCACAGCCGTACGGCCGACTCGTCGGCGTGCTCCAGGCGGGCCGCGACCATGCTGGAGACCAGGTGGGGCATGTGGGAGACCAGGGCCACCGCGCGGTCGTGGGCGTCGGCGTCCATGACGACCGGCAGGGCCCGGCAGTGCGAGACCAGCTCCAGGGCGAGGTTCAGCACCTCGGTGTCGGTGTCCCGGGTGGGGGTGAGCACCCAGGGCCGGCCCTCGAAGAGGTCGGCGGTGGCGGCCAGCGGCCCGGACTTCTCCCGGCCGGACATGGGGTGCGTGCCGATGTACGACGACAGGTCCAGGCCGCGCTCCTCCAGCTCCCGGCGCGGGCCGCCCTTGACGCTGGCCACGTCGGCGTAGCCGCGCGCCAGGCCCCTGCTCATCGCGTCCGCGAGGACGGCGGCCACGTGGGCGGGCGGGGCGGCGACGAGCGCCAGGTCCACCGGCCCGTCGGGGGCCTCGTCGGTGCCGGCGCCGAGCGCGGCCGCGGTACGGGCCTGCTCGGGGTCGTGGTCGGCGAGGTGGACGACGACGCCCCGCTGGGCGAGGGCGAGCGCGGCGGACGTGCCGATGAGACCGGTGCCGATGACGAGCGCGGTCCTCACTGGGCGATGTCCTTGCGCAGGGCGGCCGCGGCACCGAGGTAGACGTGACTGATGTCGGCGCGCGGCAGGTCGGACTCGATGTGCGCCAGTATCCGGACGACCCGGGGCATGGCGCCCGCGATGTCCAGCTCCTGGGCGCAGATCAGCGGTACGTCGACGATGCCGAGCTTGCGCGCGGCGGCCGCCGGGAAGTCGCTGTGCAGGTCGGGGGTGGCCGTGAACCAGATGCTGATCAGGTCGTCGGCGGTCAGCCCGTTCCGCTCCAGGACGGCCGTGAGCAGCGCTCCGACCTGTTCGTCCATGTGACCGGCGTCGTCCCGCTCCAGCTGGACGGCCCCCCGGACCGCTCGTACCGCCACGGCGCTGCTCCTGTTCTGACGTCGGCGTCTTGGTCCGACCAGCCTAGTCAGACCGCCGCCGGGCCCGTGCGCCCTGCCCGCCCGCTGAGACGGGGCCGTCGCCTGCCATGGCCCCAATGTCACGTGTGGTACCCCATTCCGCTACTTGGGACGAAACACCCCTGTGCGCCTCTTTACGCCGGGCCCGCCGATCCGCTCTGATGGCAGGCAGACCCGCCTCGGGGGAGGCCCGCCATGAAACGTCCCGGTCCCTTGCTGACCCTGCTCGCGGGTCTGCTGTTCGGCCTGTTCATGCTGACGCTCAACGCGACGACGGGGACGAAGACCGCTTCGTCGTCGTACCAGGAGAAGTCACCGAGTCCGGCGCCGACGAGGACCACGGCGTCCCCGACGGCCACGGTGTCCCCGTCGCCGAGCCCGTCGCCGAGCCCGGCGAAGATCGCCGACGCCTCCTA
This sequence comes from Streptomyces sp. NPDC047061, assembly GCF_040643955.1. Lineage (NCBI taxonomy): Bacteria > Bacillati > Actinomycetota > Actinomycetes > Kitasatosporales > Streptomycetaceae > Streptomyces > Streptomyces sp. NPDC047061. Next base: position 34,612 of record NZ_JBEYVI010000018.1, on the reverse strand, counting down.
CGCCGGCCGCACCGACGACGACTCGTCCTCCGTGGCCGTCTCGGTCCGCGACGGCAGGGCGATCGCGTACTTCTGCGACGGCCACAGCAAGGAGTCCTGGCTCAAGGGCCCGGTGCAGCCCGACGGGAGCATGAAGCTCACCGGCAGTCACGGCGCCGTCCTGAACGGCACGCTCCAGGACAACCGGCGCATCCGCGGGAGCGTCGACCTGGACGGCGGCCACTACGCCTTCACCGCCCAGCGGGCCGTCAAGGGGTCGGGCCTGTACCGGGCCACGGCGACGGTGCGCGGCGCGAAGGTGGACGGCGGCTGGATCGTGCTCGCCGACGGCCGCCAGGTCGGCATCGTCGACCGTGACGGCAAGCCCTCGGCGGCACCCCGCATCGACCCGGAGACCGGCGCCGTGACGGTCGACGGACAGCAGCTGACGGCGAGCCCAGTCGTCCCCTGACACCCGGCCGTGACCGTGATCCGAGGGAGCCGACCATGTCCGTCGACCCGAACGCCGCCACCCAGAGCTGGCCGTCGCCCGAGCCGCACCACCGCCGCCCGCACCCCGCCCGCTATCTCGTCCCCGTCCTGGTGGCCGCCGCGGTCGCGGTCGCCCTCGGCGTGTACGGCAGGGTCCACCAGCCGACCGGGACGGCCTTCAACCTCGCCGGTTTCAGCAGCACGCGCGCGGTGAAGTCCTGGCTCGCCTCGACGGCGTTCTTCTTCGCGCTCGTCCAGCTGGCCTCGGCGCTGATGATGTACGGCAAGCTGCCGGGACCGCGCTGGGCGCCCGCGCTGCACCGCTGGTCGGGGCGGATCGCGTTCCTGGTCGCCGTCCCCGTGGCCGTCCACTGCCTGTATGCGTTGGGCTATCAGACGTACGAAACGCGCGTTTTGTGGCACTCCATCCTGGGTTGCTTCTTCTTCGGTGTTTTCAGTGCCAAGATGCTGCTGCTCCGCTCGGAGCGACTCCCCGGCTGGCTGCTGCCGATCGTCGGTGGGCTGGTGTTCGCCGTGCTCACGCTCGTCTGGCTGACGTCAGCCTTCTGGTTCTTCCGTACGTTCGGGGTGACGACATGACCGACGGCTCCACTCGGCGCAGCGTGCTCACGACGGGTACCGCGGCGCTCGCCGCGACCTGCGTGGGATGCAGCAACTACAACGACAACGGCTCCTCCAGCTCGTCCGGGTCGCCCGCCTCGTCCGGGGCGGGGAGCGCGGCCTCCGGGGAGGTGCTGGCGCAGACGAGCGAGATCCCGGAGGGCGGCGGCACGATCTTCAAGGACCAGAAGGTCGTGGTGACCCAGCCGACGAAGGGCGAGTTCAAGGCCTTCTCGGCGATCTGCACGCATCAGGGCTGCACCGTGAACCAGGTGGTGGACGGCACCATCGACTGCCCCTGCCACGGCAGCAAGTTCCACATCGCCGACGGCTCGGTCGCCCACGGCCCGGCGACCAAGCCGCTGCCGGCCGAGACGATCACGGTGAGCGGAAATTCCATCACCCTGGGGTGACCGGCCACATACGCTCCTGAGCATGGAGCCCGAGGACCTGGTGCGCGACCACACGATCTACGCCTGTGTCATGGGGTCGCGGGCCTTCGGTCTGGCCACGGAGGACAGCGACACCGACCGCCGGGGTGTGTTCCTCGCCCCCACTCCCCTGTTCTGGGGCCTGGCGAAGCCGCCGACACATGTCGAGGGGCCGGGCGAGGAGCAGTTCTCCTGGGAGCTGGAACGGTTCTGCGAGCTGGCGCTACGGGCCAACCCGAACATCCTGGAGTGCCTGCACTCCCCCCTGGTCGAACGCCTCGACGACACGGGCCGCGAACTGCTCGCGCTGCGCGGAGCCTTCCTCTCCCGGCGCGCCTACGACTCCTTCACCGGTTACGCCCTCGCCCAGCGCCGGAAGCTCGACGCCGACGTCCGTGTGCACGGCGCCCCGCGCTGGAAGCACGCGATGCACCTGCTGCGGCTGCTGACGAGCGCCCGCGACCTGCTGCGCACCGGCGAGCTGACGATCGGCGTCGGCGACCGGCGCGCGGAGTTCCTGGCGGTGAAGCGGGGCGAGGTCTCCTGGGCGGAGGCCGAGTCCCGGATGGCCCGGCTGGCCGAGGAGACCGAGCGGGCGCTGCACGGCACCCCGCTCCCGGCGGAGCCGGACCACGCGCGCGTGGCCGACTTCCTGTTCCGGACCCGCCGGGCCTCGGCCCTCCGGACCCACGCGGACCAGGCCGGGCAGGGCACCGTGCGCGCCGGGCGGCGCTGAGTTCGGCTCAGAGCCGGGGCGGCGCCGGGTTCGGCTCAGGCGTCCCAGAGCGCGCCCAGGGTCATCAGGTCGCCCTGGTACTCGATCCGGTCGGCCCACTCGGTCGGCCAGGCGTCCTCGCCGAGCCAGGCCCCGGCGAAGGCGCCGGTGAGGCAGGCGATCGAGTCCGAGTCGCCGGAGGAGCAGGCGGCCCGGCGCAGGGCGAGCACCGGTTCGCCGGGGAAGAGCAGGAAGCAGAGCAGACCGGTCGCCAGGGCCTCTTCGGCGATCCAGCCGGCACCGGTGGCCAGGCACGGGTCGGCCTCCGGCGAGGCGGTGCGCACGGCCTCCTGGAGCCGGTCGAGGATCTCCAGGCACTCGTCCCAGCCGCGCGCGATGAACGCCTCGGGGCTCGCGTCCTGGCTGCGCGTCCACAGGTCGCCGAGCCAGGTGCGGTGGTAGCGGGTGCGGTTCTCGTGGGCGTACGACCGCAGCCGGTCGACGAGCCGGTCCGGTTCGGTCCCCTGCGCGAGCAGCCGTACGGCGCGCGCGGTGAGGTCGGAGGCGGCCAGCGCGGTGGGGTGGCCGTGGGTGAGTCCGGCCTGCAACTGGGCGGCGCCTGCGCGCTGTTCGTCGCTCAGCCCGGGGGCGAGACCGACGGGCGCGACCCGCATGTTGGCGCCGCAGCCCTTGGAGTCGATCTGGCTGGCGTCCTGCCAGGCGCGTCCCTCCTCCTTCAGGAGGTTGCAGGCCCGCAGGCAGGTCCGGCCGGGCGCCCGGTTGTTCTCGGGCGACTGGTACCAGTTCACGAACTCCTCGCGCAGCGGCCGCTCCAGCCGCTTGGGCGCGAGCACCCCCCGGTCCATCGCGGTGCGCATCGCGTGCCCCACGGCGAGGGTCATCTGGGTGTCGTCCGAGACGAAGGCCCGCTGCGGCAGCTCCATCTCCCGCCACGGCCCGAACTTGGCGAGGATGGACGGCACGTCGTTGAACTCGGTGGGGAAGCCGAGCGCGTCCCCGAGGGCGAGACCGATCAGGGAGCCGGTGGCGGCACGCTTGTCGCCGATGTTCGTGGTCATGCGGGGCGTCCTTCCCGGGACGGGCGGAGCAGGGGCGGGTGGAGCACGGTGGCGGTGCCCGCGCGGTAGAGGGCGGCCGGTTTGCCGCGGCCGCCGGTCAACCGGGCGGCGCCGGGGGCGGGTTCGACGAAACCGGGCGTCGCGAGCACCTTGCGGCGGAAGTTGGGGCGGTCCAGCGGGACGCCCCACACCGTCTCGTAGACGTTCTGCAGTTCGCCGAGCGTGAACTCGGGCGGGCAGAAGGCGGTGGCGAGACAGCTGTACTCCAGCTGCGCGCCGACCCGTTCATGGGCGTCGGCCAGGATCCGGACGTGGTCGAAGGCGAGCGGCCGGGCCGGGTCGTACGGCTGCCAGCGCGCCTGGGCCGCGTCCCCGCCGCCGTGCGGCTCGGGGGCGTCGGGCAGCAGCGCGGTGAAGGCGACGGAGACGACCCGCATCCTCGGGTCGCGCTCGGGCTCGCTGTAGGTGCGCAGCTGCTCCAGGTGCAGTCCGGACACGTCCGACAGGCCGGTCTCCTCGGCGAGTTCCCGCCGGGCCGCCGTCTCGGCCGACTCCCGCGGCAGCACGAAGCCGCCGGGCAGCGCCCACTGTCCGGCGTACGGCTCCTGCCCGCGCTCGACGAGCAGCACGTGCAGGGCTCCGGCGCGGAGGGTGAGGACGGCGAGGTCGACGGTGACGGCGAAGGGTTCGAAGGCGTACTTGTCGTAGCCCTGCATGGGCCCGTCCACCCCCTCGGTGATCGACGCAACTAATGGTCTTTACGACTATAAAGAGTCGACGGGGGTCACGCAAGGCCTCAGCGGCCGCTGGCGCCCCGTTCGCGGGTACGACGACGGCCGGTCCCGGACTATCCGGAACCGGCCGTCAGAAAGCCGTACACGCCCCTCTGCGGGGCCGGTGGTCTAGAGGTCGACTTCCTTCATGAGCATCCCGACCTCGGTGTTGGACAGGCGGCGCAGCCAGCCCGACTTCTGGTCGCCGAGGGTGATCGGCCCGAAGGCGACCCGCACCAGCTTGTCGACCGGGAACCCGGCCTCCGCCAGCATGCGCCGCACGATGTGCTTGCGGCCCTCGTGCAGGGTGACCTCGACCAGGTAGTTCTTGCCGGTCTGCTCGACGACCCGGAAGTGGTCGGCGCGCGCGTAGCCGTCCTCCAGCTGGATGCCGTCCTTGAGCTTCTTGCCCAGGTCGCGCGGGATCGGGCCCACGATGTGCGCCAGGTAGGTCTTCTTCACGCCGTACTTGGGGTGGGTCAGCCGGTGCGCCAGCTCGCCGTGGTTGGTGAGCAGGATGACGCCCTCGGTCTCGGTGTCCAGGCGCCCGACGTGGAAGAGCCGGGTCTCCCGGTTGGTGACGTAGTCGCCGAGGCACTGCCGCCCGTCCGGGTCCTCCATGGTGGAGACCACGCCGGCCGGCTTGTTCAGCGAGAAGAACTGGTACGACTGCGTGGCGACGGTCAGCCCGTCGACGCGGACCTCGTCCTTCTCCGGGTCGACCCGCTTGCCCTGCTCCAGGACGATCTCGCCGTTGACCTCGACCCTGGCCTGCTCGATCAGCTCCTCGCAGGCGCGCCGGGAGCCGTAGCCCGCGCGGGCGAGGACCTTCTGCAGCCGCTCGCCCTCCTGCTCGGCGCCCGGGAAGGTCTTGGGGAGCTTCACGTCCTTCTTGCCGGCGTACCGCTCCCGGTTGCGCTCCTCGGCGCGGGCGTCGTACTCGCGGGAGCTCGCCGGGGCCCAACGGCCGCGCCCGGTGTCCTGGCTCTGCCGGGGGCCGCCCTTGGCGCCGCCGCGCGCCGAGGCGCCGCGGCCCGACTTCGGGCCGTCCTGGGTGGCGCCCGGGCCTACGTCGTAGCGCCGCTCCTCCGGACGCGGCTTCTTCGGCCGGCCTGCGCCCTGCTTGTCGTCGCGGGCGTTCCCGGCGCCGCGGTAGTCACCGCGGCCACCGCTGCTCCCGCCGCGGCCGCCGCTGTTGCCACCACGGCTCCCGCCGTTGTTTCCGCTGCTGTTCCTGCCGCTGCTGCTTCGCATCAAAGTTCCGTCTAGTCGTCTGCGTCGTCTGCACCCGGCGCATCGGGTGCGTCCGGATCGAACGACGGTACGCCCTCCTGGGTCTCGGCCTCGATCGCCTCCGCCTCCGGGAGGAAGGGCGCGAGCTCCGGGAGCTCGTCCAGGCCGCGCAGGCCCATCCGCTCCAGGAAGTAGTTCGTCGTCCTGTACAGGATCGCACCTGTTTCGGGTTCCGTGCCCGCCTCCTCGACCAGACCGCGCTGCAGCAGGGTGCGCATCACACCGTCGCAGTTGACCCCGCGGACGACCGAGACGCGGCTGCGGCTCACCGGCTGGCGGTACGCGACGACCGCGAGTGTCTCCAGCGCGGCCTGGGTGAGCCGGGCGGTCTGGCCCTCCAGGACCAGCCGCTCGACGGCGGGCGCGTACTCGCCGCGCGTGTAGTAACGCCAGCCGCCCGCGACGAACCGCAGCTCGAAGCCGCGGCCCTGCGCGGTGTACTCGTCCGCCAGCGCCCGCAGCGCCTTGGTGACCGTCTGCTTCGGCCGCTCCAGGAGCTTGGACAGGTGCTCGACGGTGGCGGGCTCGTCCACGACCATCAGGACGGCTTCCAGGGCCGGCTTGAGCTCGAGGTCGGCGACGGGCCGCAGCCCCGCCGGCAGCTCCGCGGTCTCCTCGCTCACGGCTTCTCCTCCTTGGGCGGCTCGGGCGGCCGGTCGAATTCGTCGGTGACCATCAGCCGGGCCCCGGCGTCCCCGCCGGTCCAGCGCACGATCAGGTCCCCGAGGGCGGTCTCCTGGTCGAGGGCGACGGCCTTCTCCCGGTACAGCTCCAGGAGCGCGAGGAAACGGGCCACGACGGTGAGCGTGTTGTCGGTGTCCTCGACGAGCACCCGGAAGCTGGCCTCCCCCAGCTCCCGCAGCCGCGCGACCACGATCCCGGCCTGCTCCTGCACGCTGACCAGCGGGGCATGGATGTGGTCGACGTACACCTGCGGCTTGGGCCTGGGCTGCATCGCCTTGACCGCGAGCTTGGCGAACCCCTCCGCCCCGATGCTGATGACGACCTCGGGCAGCAGCTCGGCGAGGTGCGGTTCGAGGCCGACGGTACGGGGCCAGCGGCGGGCCTCGTCGTCCAGGCGCCGGTTGAAGATGTCGGCGATCTGCTTGTACGCGCGGTACTGCAGCAGCCGCGCGAAAAGCAGGTCCCGGGCCTCCAGCAACGCGAGGTCGGCCTCGTCCTCGACCTCGGCGGCGGGCAGCAGCCGGGCGGCCTTGAGGTCCAGCAGGGTGGCGGCGACGACGAGGAACTCGGTGGTCTGGTCGAGGTCCCAGTCCGGCCCCATGGCCCGGATGTGCCCCATGAACTCGTCGGTCACCTTGGACAGCGCGACCTCGGTGACGTCAAGCTTGTGCTTGGAGATCAGCTGAAGCAGAAGATCGAAGGGCCCCTCGAAGTTGGCAAGCCGGACCTTGAAGACGCCGTCGGGGACGTCTTGGGGCTCCTCGGCGCCGGAGGGCTGGGGTTCGACAGCGCCGGGCTCCTCTTCTGACACGCCGCCGTTGTGGGCAGGCGTTCCGCTGGGGGTCCCCCCAGGCCCTTCAGGCACTGGGGGAGGAACGGGTGGGCACAACGGCCCACCGGCCTCAGCAGGCCCCTCGACCTCCGCCACAGGAGCACCCGGCCCCCGCCCCAGCGCACGCCTGCGGCCGGGACCGGGGACAGAAGCAGGAGAATCGGTCGAGGTCATAGCCCCCGCAGGCTACCCCTACCGCCCGCGAAGCCGTCGTACGAGGATGCTCGCGTCCCCGCGGGACTCCAGGTCGGCCAGGACCACGGCGACCGCCTCGCGGACGATCCGGCCCCGGTCCACCGCCAGCCCGTGCTCGCCCCGGAGCACCAGCCGGGCGTGCTCCAGATCCATCAGCTCCTCGGCGGAGACGTACACGGTGATCTTCTCGTCGTGCCGCTCGCGCCCGCTGGGCCGCCGGGCGGGCGCCCGGCCGCCGCCCCGCTGCTTGCGGGGCTGCCCCTGCGCGGCGGACCCGGCAGAACCTTCCTGCACCGCCTGCTGCCGCGCGGACCGCTCCGCCGACGGCGCGACCGTGACCGACTGCGCGGCGTGGTTGCGGGACTCCCCGGCGTCGGCCGGCTCGGCCTCCGCCGCCACATGCTCCGCACCCTCGCCGTCGCCGCCCTGCACGGGCACCGACTGGGGCACGTCCTCGGCGGCCGCGGCCGCCGTCTCGTCGCTCTCCCCCGCGGGAGCCGGCACCCGGGCCTCGCCGTTGACCGGGCGCCTGGGCGTGGACGGCTGCAGCGCCATCCCCCCGGTCGTACGGAACAGTTCGTCGGCCCCGGGCAGACTCACTCGGCGTGACACCGGGCGAGCACCTCCCTGGCGAGCTGGCGATAGGCGGCGGCACCGACGGAGTTGGAGGCGTACGTGGTGATCGGCTCACCGGCGACCGTGGTCTCCGGGAAGCGGACCGTGCGGCCGATGACCGTGTGGTAGACGTGGTCGTCGAACGCCTCGACGACACGGGCCAGCACCTCGCGGCTGTGCACCGTGCGCGAGTCGTACATCGTGGCGAGGATGCCGTCGAGCTCCAGCTCCGGGTTGAGCCGCTCCTGGACCTTCTCGATGGTCTCGGTCAGCAGGGCGACACCACGCAGCGCGAAGAACTCGCACTCCAGCGGCACGATCACCTTGTGGGCGGCCGTCAGCGCGTTGACCGTGAGCAGGCCGAGCGAGGGCTGACAGTCGATCACGATGTAGTCGTAGTCGGGCAGCAGCGGCTTCAGGGCGCGCTGCAGCGTCGACTCGCGGGCGACCTCGGAGACCAGCTGGACCTCGGCGGCCGACAGGTCGATGTTGGAGGGCAGCAGGTCCATGTTGGGGACCGCGGTCTTCAGGAGGACCTCGTCGGCCGCCATGCCCCGCTCCATGAGCAGGTTGTAGACGGTGAGGTCGAGCTCCATCGGGTTGACGCCGAGACCGACCGACAGCGCGCCCTGCGGGTCGAAGTCCACGAGCAGCACCCGCCGGCCGTACTCCGCGAGCGCGGCACCCAGGTTGATGGTCGACGTGGTCTTGCCGACGCCGCCCTTCTGGTTGCACATCGCGATGATCGTCGCGGGGCCGTGACTGGTCACCGGGCCCGGGATCGGGAAGTACGGCAGCGGGCGCCCGGTCGGGCCGACGCGCTCGCGGCGCTGACGCGCCGCGTCGGGCGCGAGCGTGGCCGCGTACTCCGGATCGGGCTCGTACTCGGCGTCGGGGTCGTAGAAGTGCCCGTCGGGCAGTTCGTCGTAGTCGGCGAATTGGCTGTGGGGCGCGCCACTTCCGTCGCCGGCCATGGCGTTCACGTGATGGCCATCCATGCTCTGGTGTGCTGTCCGCGTGGTCAGCGGACTCCGGGCTGCTGCGAAGGTACGCACCGCGACGGAGCCGACAGCCTCGAACCCCGCGGGACCCTGGTCCCGTACCGGCATTCCTGGTTGACCACCCCCGGGAGAAAATGTCGACTCATTCACAAGTCGTCTTACCTCCTTGGTGACCAGGAAACTTCTAGACAGGTCAGCGTGGCACTATGCCGACGGTTGGCGACTCTATGGCGTGTCGGGCGTTCGCAGCAACACAATCCGCCGGACCCGGCAGGATGTGTCGGCAATGAAACATCCCTCTGTCAAGGGCGTACGGCCGTCGCACAGCAGGTTTCACCGGTGTGCGAATCGGTCGAAGGGTTACGTTCGAGGCGAGTTGACCGCAAGTCGCAAAGTGACCATACACACATCCGGCCGGACCTTGTCGGGCAAGGTCCGGCCGGAAGTGCGCGATTGACGCGGCTTGTTGACGTATCGCCTTTACGAAAAGGTGACTTGCCCGCCGGGTCCTGCTCAGCCGATGAGCGTGTCGAGGTCGACGTGCTCCAGGCCGTGCGCCTCGGCGACCTCCTTGTAAACGACCTTGCCGTCATGCGTGTTGAGGCCCTTGGCGAGTGCGGCGTCCCGGCGCAGCGCCTCCGCCCAGCCGTTGTCCGCGAGCGACACGATGTACGGGAGCGTGGCGTTGGTGAGCGCATAGGTGGAGGTGTTGGGCACCGCACCGGGCATGTTGGCGACGCAGTAGAAGACCGACTCGTGGACCTTGAAGGTCGGCTCGGCGTGCGTGGTGGGGCGGGAGTCCTCGAAGCAGCCGCCCTGATCGATCGCGATGTCGACAAGGACACTTCCCGGCTTCATGCGGGAGACCAGCTCGTTGGTGACGAGCTTCGGGGCCTTGGCGCCCGGGATGAGCACCGCGCCGACCACCAGGTCGGCCTCCAGGCACGCCTTCTCCAGCTCGAAGGAGTTGGACATGACGGCCTTGACCTTGGTGCCGAAGATCCGGTCGGCCTCGCGCAGCTTGTTGATGTCGCGGTCGAGCAGGGTCACGTCGAAGCCCATGCCGATGGCGATCTGCACGGCGTTCCAGCCGGAGACACCGCCGCCGATGACGACGGCCTTGGCGGGCAGCACACCCGGGACACCACCGGGCAGGACGCCACGGCCGCCGGCGGCGCGCATCAGGTGGTAGGCGCCGACCTGCGGGGCGAGCCGGCCCGCGACCTCGGACATGGGCGCGAGCAGCGGCAGCGCGCGGTTCGGCAGCTCGACGGTCTCGTAGGCGATCGCCGTGGTGCCGGACTCCAGGAGGGCGTCGGTGCACTCCTTGGAGGCGGCCAGGTGCAGGTAGGTGAAGAGGGTCTGGTCCTTGCGGAGGCGGTGGTACTCCTCCGCGATCGGCTCCTTGACCTTCAGCAGCAGGTCCGCGGTGGCCCACACCTCGTCCGCGGTGTCCAGGATCGTGGCCCCGGCGGCGGTGTACTCGTCGTCCGGGATCGACGAGCCGACACCGGCGCCGCGCTCGATGACGACCTGGTGACCGTGCCGCACCAGCTCGTGCACGCCGGCCGGGGTGATGGCCACCCGGAACTCGTTGTTCTTGACCTCGCGGGGGATGCCGACCTTCACGTCGATCACGGTCCTTGGCTCAGAGGGTGTGGGGGCATAGACACGCATACCCGGCATGCGGCGGCATACCAGGAGACACCGCGGAAGAACCGGCGGCAGAGCCAGTTTAATGAAGGCGTTCCGACTGTCTAGCCTTTCATTGCATCAATCTTGGCCGGAAGCACTACGGATTTCGTAGGCGTTAGCGCCGTGTTCCGGGTCGGAGTCCGGGTCCGAGGGGTCCATGGAGTCCCGGAGCTCCTCACTCAGCATGCGCTCGGCGGCCGAGCGGTGCAGGCTCGCGGCGATGGAGTCGCCGAGCCGCTCCAGCGTGTCGGCGAGCCGCAACTGGAGCGCCGCCTGGAGCCGGGTGTCCTCGGCACGGCGCGCCCACTCCACCGCCTCCTGGCAGGTGCTCAGCGACTCCTCGGGCCGGCCGGCGTACTCCTGGACCCGGGCCAGCTCGCTCAACGCCCTTGCCTGCGCGGCCACATCACCGTTCTTGCGGTGGCCGGAAACGGCCGCCCGCCAGGCCCGCAGCGCCTCCCCGTAGCGGCCCGCGTAGGTGTGCGCGCCGGCGATGCGGCCGTAGAGCCGGGCCGCCTCGGCACGCTCGTCGCGGGCCAGGCGCTCGGCGAGGGCGCGGCCGAACCAGTCGGCGGCCCGGTCGTAGTCCCCCAGCTCCTGGTACGCGCCACCTACGGATTCCATTGCGCGACCGGTCGCGTACGGGTCATTTGCTCTGCGCCCGGCCTCCAGAGCCGACCGATATCGCACCAGAGCGTCCGCCGTTCGCCCGGTCTGCGCGTCCAGGTCGCCGAGGTTCAGCAGTGCGGCGGCCTGCTCCCGGGGCAGGTCGCGGCGCTCGGCGACATCGAGGACGAGCCGGTGGATGCCGTACAGGTCGGGGGCCGCGGCCTGGGTGCCGAGGTGCGCCACCATGGCCTTGACCAGCTGCGCCATCAGGCGGCGGGCCAGCGTGTCGAGCTCGCCGTCGGCGACCGCCGCGCGGGCTGCGGCCAGCAGCGCCGGGCGCCGGATGCGCAGCCAGTCGGCGGCGGCCCGGGGGGTCGGGAAGCGCAGCTCCCGGGGCAGGGCCTGGAGCTTCTCGCGGGCCTGCGGGTTGTCGGTCTCGGTGATCGCCCGGCAGGACTGCAGCAGCCGTACCGTGCGCTCCAGCATCCGGGCGCGGGCCAGCTGGAGCTCCCCGGCCCGCTCCTGGCTCTCGGCCAGCACCCGGAGCAGCGGGTGCAGGCAGCCGGGGACCACGTACTGGGGCAGCGGGGAGGCCACCGGGTGCAGCAGGCCGAGGCGGACCAGCTCGTCCAGGGTGGTGCGGGCGGTGTCGACCGAGCAGCCGGCCAGGGACGAGGCGGTGTGCGGGTCGACCAGGCCGGCCGGGGCCAGGCTGAGGAGGCGCAGTATCCGCGCGGACCGGCCCGGCAGCTGGCCGTGCGCGAACCGCAGGACGCGGGCCAGCGCCGCGCCGTCGTCCGCCTCCGCGTGCAGGCGTTTGGCGAGGTCGGAGACGGCCGCTTGAGGGCGGGCGGCGAGCCAGCCGCCGGCCAGGGCGAGCGTGGCGGGCTGCGCCTGGCACACCTCGACCAGCGACTCGGCGGAACGGGGGTCGACGGTGATGCGGACCGAGCCGGTGTGCCGGCTGAGCAGTTCCACGGCCGACTTGGTGTCGAGACCGCCCAGGGTGCACGGGCGGACGTTCGAGATCCCGGTGAGCGGGCCGCCGGAGACGGCGACGGCCAGGCAGTCCGGGGTGTCCGGGAGCAGTACGTCGACCTCTTCGGCGCCGGGCGCGTCGTCGAGCAGGAGCAGCATCCGGCGCCCCGCGAGGGCGGTGCGCAGGGCGTGGGTGAGGTCGTCCGCGGCGGCGCCGGCCGGGGTGGGCAGCCGCAGCGCGGTGAGGAGGTCGCGGGCGGTGCGCTCGACCGGGACCGGGGTGCCGTCGGGCTCGGTGAGGCGGGCGCGCAGCACTCCGTCGGGGTAGCCGGGGGCGACCTGCCGGACGAGCTCCTCGGCGAGGGCGGTGCGGCCGGAGCCGGGCCTGCCCGCGATCAGCAGCACCCGGGCGCGGGGGGCCTTGCGGCCGGCGATGGTGTCCAGGCCCGCGCGCTCGATGTCGGCGCGCAGTTCCTTCAACTCCCTTGTACGGCCCAGGAACCGGTCGTCCGTGGCCGCGGGCGCCGACCGCCGTGCGCCGCCTGTGTCCACCGCCTGATCCGTCACGGGCCACACTCCCGTCCCACCGCACACGCAGGCCCGCCGGGGCTCCGGTTCGGGCGTTTCGGCTCAATCGCGTCGAGCCTAGTTCACGTGCGAGGACGTTCCGGGCAGAGCGCGGCTGACCTATCGCCCGATCGGATCAGGCGATGGTCACACCGGCGTGCTCGAAGGGCGGATCCGGGCCCCGGGGGTGGGGCTCAGGACTCGAAGGGGCGGGCCGGCCAGGGCGCGTCGGCCGGGCGCAGCGCGTCGAGGCCGTCACCGGTGCGGGCGGCGACCAGGGAGAGGACGCCGGTCACGAGGCAGTTGTTGTGGAGGTCGCCGGCGAGCACCAGGCGCACCAGCTCGTCGACCGGTACGCGCGCGTACTCCAGGTCGATCTCCTCGTGCTCCGTCTCGAAGCGCTCCCCCTCGGCCTCGGAGAGACCACGGGCGAGGAAGATCCGCACCGCCTCGTCGCAGCCGCCGGGGGTGGTGTACAGGTCGGTCAGCACCCGCCAGTCCTCGGCCTTGACGTGGGCCTCCTCGTACAGCTCGCGCTGGGCGGCGTGCAGCGGGTTCTCGCCGGGGATGTCGAGCAGGCCGGCCGGGATCTCCCACAGCTTCTGCCGGACCGGGTGCCGGTACTGGCGGATGAGCAGCACGCGGTCCTCCTCGTCCAGGGCGAGGACGGCGACCGAGCCGGGGTGGACCTGGTAGTCGCGGCGGACCACCGAGCCGTCGGGCATGACCACCTCGTCGGTGCGGACCGAGGTCTTGTTGCCCACGAAGGGGGTCTCCGTCGCCCGGATCTCCCACTCCTCGGGGGTGTCCTTGATCGTCATGCCGAACCCTTCCAGACGTACGTGAAAAAACCGGGGTGCGCACCTTTGAAGGTATGCACCCCGGCCACCGTACAACCGGTGTGTTACTTCGAATTCTCCTGCTCGACGGCGCCCTGCTGACGGGCGACCGCGGCCTTCACCAGGCCCGCGAAGAGCGGGTGCGGGCGGGTCGGGCGGGAGCGCAGCTCCGGGTGGGCCTGGGTGGCGACCAGGTAGGGGTGGACGTCGCGCGGGTACTCGACGTACTCGACGAGCTTGCCGTCCGGGGAGGTGCCGGAGAACTGGATGCCGGCCTTCTTCTCCAGCTCCGCGCGGTAGGCGTTGTTCACCTCGTAGCGGTGGCGGTGCCGCTCCTCGACGTACTCCTTGCCGTCGTAGACCTCGCGCGCGATGGAGCCCTCGGCCAGCTTGGCCGGGTACATGCCCAGGCGCATGGTGCCGCCCATGTCGCCCTCGCCGGCCACGATGTCCAGCTGCTCGGCCATGGTGGAGATGACCGGGTGGCCGGTGGCGGAGTCGAACTCGGTGGAGTTGGCGTCCGGGATGTCGGCCAGGTTGCGCGCGGCCTCGATCACGATGCACTGCAGGCCCAGGCAGAGACCGAGCAGCGGGATCCGGTTCTCGCGGGCGAAGCGGATGGCGCCGACCTTGCCGAGCACACCGCGGTCGCCGAAGCCGCCCGGGATGCAGATGCCGTCGACGTCACCGAGCTGCGCGGCGGCGCCCGCCGGGGTCTTGCAGTCGTCCGACGTCACCCACTTGATCTTCACGCGGGCCTTGTTGGCGAAGCCGCCGGCACGCAGCGCCTCGGTGACCGAGAGGTAGGCGTCGGGCAGGTCGATGTACTTGCCGACCAGCGCGAGGGTGATCTCGTGGTCGGGGTTGTGGACGCGGTCGAGCAGGTCGTCCCAGGTCCGCCAGTCCACGTCGCGGAACGGCAGGTCCAGCTTGCGGACGACGTAGGCGTCCAGGCCCTCGCCGTGCACGGTCTTCGGGATGTCGTAGATCGACCGGGCGTCCGGGCAGGCCACGACCGCGGCCTCGTCGACGTCGCACATCAGCGAGATCTTGCGCTTGATGGCGGTCGGCACCTCGCGGTCGCAGCGCAGCACGATCGCGTCCGGCTGGATACCGATGTTCCGCAGCGCGGCCACGGAGTGCTGGGTGGGCTTGGTCTTCAGCTCGCCGGACGGGCCGATGTAGGGCAGGAGCGAGATATGGACCACGAAGACGTTGTCCCGGCCGACCTCGTGCCGGACCTGGCGGACGGTCTCCAGGAACGGCAGCGACTCGATGTCGCCGACCGTGCCGCCGACCTCGGTGATGACCACGTCGACCTCGTCGGTCGCCATGCGCCGGATGCGGTGCTTGATCTCGTTGGTGATGTGCGGGATGACCTGGACCGTGTCGCCCAGGTACTCGCCACGCCGCTCCTTGGCGATCACCGTCGAGTAGACCTGACCCGTGGTGACGTTGGCGGAGCCGTCCAGGTCGCGGTCGAGGAAACGCTCGTAGTGGCCGATGTCCAGGTCGGTCTCGGCGCCGTCGTTGGTGACGAACACCTCACCGTGCTGGAAGGGGTTCATCGTGCCCGGGTCGACGTTCAGGTACGGGTCGAGCTTCTGCATCACGACGCGCAGGCCCCGGGCCTTGAGCAGCATGCCCAGGCTGGAGGCCGTCAGGCCCTTGCCGAGCGAGGAGGCGACACCCCCGGTGACGAAGATGTGCTTGGTCGTCGTGGCTGCGCTGTTTTTGAAAGCATGCGGCGGCATGGCCAAGAGGGGGCTCCCGTGGTCGCGGTCTGTCGTGCGGTACGGCTGCCGTCCTGGAGTTTCCGGGGTGGTGCCGTCGCTGCGGTTCGGGGGTTTCGTGCCCACCGGTCCACGGGCTACCAGGGTATCAGCGCCTCGGAGAGATGGCTTCCGGCCACGCTCCGTACACACGTCGGCACGGACGTGGGGCCTGCCTCACCCGCATTTCACCCAGGGCTCACCCGTTCGGCCCACACGGGTTGCCCGGAGCGGCACGCAGATCATCTACGTGCGTCGTATCCTGCTCGGACACTCGCTGCCGAGCCCGGCCGGAAAAGACGGCACACCCCCGCCCGTCACCCCGGAACAACGAGAGCTTGGCAGTTCGTTGAGCTATGACTGTCGTTTTGCCTCAGGGCGCGGCGGGCTGCTTTGCTTCACCGCTTGACGACCTAATGACGCACAACAACAACCCCCCTTGACCGCACTAGCGACAGCCCCCTTCTGCCTGGGGGGTGACGTGGCCGTTCGACTGGAGTTGCACGTGGCCGGGCGCATCGAAGACTACGCACTCATCGGAGACATGCAGACCGCTGCGCTGGTCTGCCGGGACGGCACAGTGGACTGGCTGTGCCTGCCCCGCTTCGACTCGCATGCCATCTTCGCCGGTCTGCTCGGCACCGAGGAACACGGCTTCTGGCGCCTCGGCCCGGCCCACGCGGCCGACTCCCCGCCCCCGACCGCGGCCCGCCGCACCTACCGGGGCGACTCGCTGATCCTGGAGTCGGAGTGGGACACCCCGCGCGGCACGGTCCGGGTCATCGACTTCATGCCCCCGCGTGACGGCGCGCCCCAGCTGATCCGCATCGTCGAGGGCGTCACCGGCCGGGTGCCGATGCGCTCGGTGCTGCGGATGCGGTTCTCCTACGGCCGGGTGGTCCCCTGGGTGCACAAGCACGACGGCCGTACGGTCGCCGTCGCGGGCCCCGACTCGGTGTGGTTCGACACCTCGGCGGAGACCTACGGCAAGTCGCTGACGACCTACGCCGACTTCACCGTCGCCCCCGGCGACCGGATCGCCTTCACCATCTCGTGGCAGCCCTCGCACAAGGAGCCGCCGCCGCTGCCGGAGCCGGAGCAGTCCCTTGAGGCGACCGAGGACTTCTGGCGGGAGTGGGTCGAGCACTGCACGTACCACGGCCCGTACCGCGAGGCCGTGGTCCGCTCGCTGATCACGCTGAAGGCCCTGACGTACGCCCCCACCGGCGGCATCGTCGCCGCGCCGACGACCTCCCTCCCGGAGGACATCGGCGGCGTCCGCAACTGGGACTACCGCTACACCTGGCTGCGCGACGCGGCGATCACCCTGTCCTCCCTCCTGCGCACCGGCTACCGCGAGGAGGCCCGCGCCTGGCGCGAGTGGCTCCTGCGGGCGGTCGCCGGCGACCCCGAGAACCTGCAGATCATGTACGGCATCGCGGGCGAGCGCGAGCTGGGCGAGGCCGAGCTGGACTGGCTGCCGGGCTACGAGAACTCGGCGCCGGTCCGGGTCGGCAACGGCGCGGCCCACCAGCTCCAGCTGGACGTCTACGGCGAGGTCACCGAGGCCCTGCACCTGGCCCACATGACCGGCCTGGCGCGCAACGACTACGCCTCCCTCCTCCAGCTGAAGCTGATCCGCTACCTGGAGGACCACTGGGACGAGCCGGACGAGGGCATCTGGGAGGTGCGCGGGCCGCGCCGGCACTTCGTGCACTCCAAGGTGATGGCCTGGGTCGCGGTGGACCGCACCATCAAGCTGATCGAGTCCGGGGACGCGGACGGCCCGCTGGAGCGCTGGAAGGAGCTGCGCGACGACATCCACCGGGACGTCTGCGAGCGGGGCTACGACAAGGAGCGCAACACCTTCACCCAGTCGTACGGCTCCCAGGAGCTGGACGCCTCGCTGCTGCTGATCCCCCAGATGGGCTTCCTGCCGCCGGACGACAAGCGGGTCATCGGCACCATCGAGGCGATCCAGCGGGAGCTGTCCACGTCCGACGGCTTCATCCTGCGTTACCCGACCTCGGGCGGCGACGAGGGCGTGGACGGCCTCCCCGGCGACGAGGGCGCGTTCCTGGCGTGCTCGTTCTGGATGGCCGACGACCTCGCGATGATCGGGCGCGTCGACGAGGCCCGCAAGCTGTTCGAGAAGCTTCTCGCACTGCGGAACGACCTCGGGCTGCTGGCGGAGGAGTGGGATCCGCGGCTGAAGCGGCAGGTGGGGAACTTCCCGCAGGCGTTCAGTCATGTGCCGCTGATCGACACGGCGCTGCGGCTTACGGCGTCCGGGGCGTACGGGGGGTAGCGGCGCCGTCGGTCGGGTGCGGGTGCGTGGGGGCTGGTCGCGCAGTTCCCCGCGCCCCTTGCGGGGCGCTGCTGTCTAGGCTGGTCATCATGGGTGCCTTCTCGAAGGCGCACACGGCTCTCGTCGTGCTCCGTGAGGATCTGGGCGGTGATGTGTTCGCGCCCGGAGACCTGGGGTACGACGCGGCGCGGGCCGTCTTCAACGGCATGGTCGACCGGCGCCCGGCCGTGATCGCCCAGTGTGCGGGCGACGCCGACGTGGTCCGTGCCGTGCGGTTCGGGCGGGAGCTGGACCTGCACATCGCGGTGCGCGGCGGCGGCCACTCCGTGGCGGGCTCGGCGGTCGCCGACGGCGCGCTCGTGGTGGATCTGCGCCGGATGGACGAGGTGACCGTCGATCCGGTGGCGGAGGCCGTCCGGGTGCAGGGCGGGGTGACCATGAGCCGTCTGGACCGGGCGACCCGGGCCTACGGTCTCGCCGCCACCGGTGGGCGGGCGCCCGGCATCGGGGTCGGCGGGTTCGTGCTCGGTGGCGGGTCGGGGTGGCTGGACCGGGTCTTCGGGGCGGCCGTCGACGACCTGATCGGCGTCGAACTGGTCACCGCCGACGGCGAGCGTGTGCACGCCAACGCGGACGAGAACCCGGAGCTGTTCCGGGCCCTGCACGGCGGCGGCGGGAACTTCGGTGTCGCCACCGCGCTCACCCTCGCCCTGCACGAGCTGCCGGTGTTCTCGGTCGCGCTGCTGCGGTATCCGCCGGAGTCCGGCCCGGAGGTGGTCCGCGCCTTCCGCGAGGTGATCCGCACCGGCCCCGACGAGGCGGGCGGGGCGGTGGTGTACCTGGCAGCCGACGGCGAGCCGGTGTGCGCCGCCCTCGTGACCTTCGTGGGCGGCGAGGCAGGGCTGCGCAAGGTCGCCGGACCGCTGCTCGCGCTGCCGCACGAGGCGGAGGTCGTCGGCCCCATGCCGTACGGCGAGCTGCAGTGCCTGCTCGACGTTCCGTCCGGGCTGCGGAACCACTGGTCGGCCGAGTGCCTGGCCGACCTGCCCGACGAGGCGGTGGACGCCTGGTGCGGAGCTGCGGAGGGCATGCCGGTGCCGAGCGGCTCGCGGCATCTGTTGTTCCCGCTGAACGCGGCCTGGGTGGTGCACCCCTGTGGGATCTGGGCGGACCCGGCGGACGACGAGCGGGTGATCGGCTGGGTGCGGGGCGTCCGTGCCGGGATCCAGCCGTGGGCCACCGGTGCCGTCCCCCTGAACCTCATCGGTGACGAGGGCCCGGAGCGGGTGCGGGCAGGCCTGGGCGTGGGGAACGCGCTGCGGCTCGGCAAGGTGAAGCGACGTTGGGACCCGGACAACGTCTTCCGCTTCAACCACAACATCAGACCGCTCTGAGCAGGTCCGGCGAGATCCGCGCCCTGAAGGGGCGCGGGGCTGTATCAATCTGCGGCTCCGCCGCGTGGGCGCGACCAGCCACAACGGCGCCGCAGTCAACAGACGGCGTTATCGCGGCACTTCCGGCGGAGCACTCCGCGGAAGATGCCATGGCGGCGTCCACCCAGGTAGCGTCCGCTCCATGGACAGCGGTACGGGCAGCGGATTCGACACGCAGGGCGCCGGGATCACCGTGCAGCGGGCGCTGGAGCTGCCCGGGCTGCGCAGCGGGCTCCCGGAGATCCTGGCGGGCGCCGACCGGCTGGGCCGCACCGTGCGCTGGGTGCACGCGGGCGAGGTGCCGAACATCGCCTCGCTGCTGAAGGGCGGCGAGCTGCTGCTCACCACCGGCTACGGCCTGGGCACCCGGCCGACCGAGCAGCGGGCGTTCGTCCGCACCCTCGCCGAGCGGGGCATCGCCGCCCTGGTCGTGGAGCTGGGCGCGCGGTTCTCCCGGCTGCCCGCCACCCTCGTCGACACCGCCCGCGCGACCGGGCTGCCGCTGGTCGCGCTGCACCGCGAGGTGCCGTTCGTGACGGTGACGGAGGAGATCCACACCGAGATCGTCAACCACCACTACGCCCTCCTCCAGCGTGCCGAGGAGGTGCACCGCCGCTGCACCGAGGCCCTGCTGGGCGGCGGCGGGGTGCCCCAGGTGCTCGCCATCCTGGCCGACTTCAGCGGGAACCCGGTCTTCCTGGAGACCAGCGACGGTCAGCTGCTGTACGCGGCCGGGTCGGGGCCCGAGGGGGCCGACCCGCTCCAGGTGTGGGAGGGGCTGCGCGGCCAGCACAAGGACGCGCCGCCGCCGACCGGGGTGGTCCTGGTGGACGTGCCGGGCGGCGGTCCGGGGACCGGGTCGGTGCGCGCCCGCCTGGTCCTGCTCCCGGTACGCGGCCCCCTCACCCCGGTCCATCGCATCGCCGCCGAGCGGGCCGCGGGCATCCTGGCCGTCGTGCTGATGCAGGCCCGTCAGGAGGAGGAGCTGGCGGCGCGCGGGCGCGGCGACTTCCTGACCGACCTCGCGGAGGGCCGGATCACCGCGGAGGACGCCCCGGCGCAGGCCCGCGTCCTCGGCTTCAAGCCCGGCGGCGGCCCGCTGCTGCCGGTGGTCATGCGGGTCGGCGACTCCCTGTCCCCGGACTCCCCGGGCAGGGGCTGGGCGGTGCTGGCCCGCGCGGTCGGCGAGGAGCTGGCGGCCGTGGGCGTGCCCGTCCTGCTGGGCGTACGACCGGTCGAGGGCCGCGTGCCGCTGCTCCTGGGCCTGCGCTCGGAGGCGGAGCGGACGACGGTCGCGGACCGGGTCGCGGCGGCGCTGCGGGCGGGGGTGGAGCGCGCCGGGATGCAGCGCCCCGGGGCCGCTCCCCCGGTCGTGGTGGTCGGCGTGGCCGGCGGCTGGGCGGCCGCGTCGGCGGGCCTGCGGCACGCGGCCGAGACGGCGACGGCGGCCCAGGGCCTCTCCGACCGGCCCTGGTACGACGCCCGCCGCCTCGACATCGACCTCCTCCTGTGGCGGCTGCGCGACCACCCCGACCTCGCGGCCTTCGTCGACCGCGCGATCGGCCCGCTCCGCGACCACGACAACCGCTCCAAGCCGCCGCTGCTGCCCACCCTGGAGACCTACCTGGCACACGCCGGCCGCAAGGCGGAGACGGCCCGCGAACTCCACCTCAACCGGCAGACCCTCTACAACCGCCTCGCCCGCATCGGGGAGTTGCTGGGCACGGACCTCGACGACCCGCAGGCGGTGCTGGCGTTGAGCCTGGCCCTGCGGGCACGCCGGCACGTCCCCTAGGGAATCGCGACGTCACGGCCGCAGGGCCTGACAGCCTCCGGGCCTCACGGCAGCGGCCGGGGCTGCGTCAACTCGTCGTACACGCTGAGCACTTGCGCCACGGTCTCGTCCTCCGTGGGCCAGCTCGCCGCCTGCCGGGCACCCCGCTCACGCAGCTCCGCGCAGCGCCCGGGGTCGCCGAGGAGGCGTACGACGGTGGCGGCGAGGGCCGGTGCGTCGCCGTACGCGACCAGCTCGGCCGCGTCCCCGACGAGGTCGGGGATGCCGCCGACGGCGGTCGCGACGAGCGGCACGCGCGCGTGCAGGGCCTCCTGGGCGAGAACCGAACGGGACTCCCAACTGCTCGACAACAGCGCCAGGTCGGCGGCGGCGAGCAGCTCGGCGACGTCGTCACGGCGCCCGATCAGCCGTACGGGCAGCTCCTCGTCCTCGATCCGCCGCTGCAACGCCGCACGCAGCGGCCCCTCCCCGGCGATGACGAGGAGCGGCACCGGGTCGAGCCGGCACCAGGCGCGCGCCGCGTCCAGCAGGACGTCGTAGCCGCGATGCCGGTCGAGGGAGCCGACGGCGATGAGCAACGGCCGCCCCATGGCGCCGAGTTCGGCCCGGACCTTGGGGCTCAGCCGCTCCGCCTCGTCCTCGTCCGCGGACCGCCGCAGGCCGGGCAGCGCCACGGCGGCGAGCCGGGCGTCCCGGGCACCGGTACGGCGGGCCCGGTCCACCAGGTCGGAGGTGGTCCCGAGCACCACGGCGGCCGTCCGCACCACCCGGCGCTCCAGCATCCGCAGCAGATGCGCCCGGGCGCCCTCGGCATGCGCCCGGTTGTGCCAGGTGACGATCAGCGGGGTGCTGCGGCCGCTCAGCGCCAGCACCGCGCGGAAGGAGGCGTGCAGGCCGTGGGCGTGCACCAGGTCGGCGTCCGTGCAGGCGGCGCGGAGCGCCGCGACCGAGCCCGGGTCGCTGCTGCGCGGCACGTGCACGTGGTCGGCGCCGACGTCCGAGAAGCCGTAGGCGCGATCCGCCTCGGCGGGGGCGCACACCGTGACCCGCACGCCCCGCTCGACCAGGCCGGCGGTCAGCGACCGCACGTGCGCGCTGCTGGCGGCGTTGCCGCCGCCCAGCACCTGCACGGTGCGCAGTGGCGACTGACCGTGCGGTGCGTTGCTGCTCACGGGGCTCACGCGGCCGGGGCTCCTGGTTCGGCGTGGGGCGGTCACGAGGGAACGTACAGAAGGTATCGGGGCCGAGGGGGTCACCGCGTGCCTCCCCCGGACGCCGCGTCCCCCTCAAGGATGCCAGCACACAAGGGTGTTCCGGGTACTCCGAGAAGGCACATACCGAGGCGGGCCGGGGCAATGCGCCGGAGCGTGTCACCCGGGAGGGTGACGAAAACGCCACCGAGGAGGACCGCGATGGGCGCCACCAGCCACGATGCGCTCCCGTGCCGGGACATCGCCGAAGGGGTCGACTCGGCACCGTCGGTGGCCTTTCACCGACGGCAGCCTTCGACCTGCAGCAGCCGTTCACCGCCGGAGGGAACGGCGGCCGGAGCGGCACGACGGCTGACGCCCCTCCACTCCGGTGCGCCGCTCCCGTCTCCGGCCGTCCGTCAGCGGACCGTCAGCGGTCCGCCCGGGCCGTCTCCAGCAGTTCCTCCGCGTGCGCCCGTGCCGTCTCCGAGTCCTCCTGGCCGGCCAGCATGCGGGACAGCTCCCGGACCCGTTCCTCGCCCTCCAGGACCTTCACGCCGGACCGGGTGACCGTGCCGTCGTTGGTCTTCTCGACCAGCAACTGCCGGTCGGCGAAGGCGGCGACCTGGGGAAGGTGGGTGACGACGACGACCTGCGCGGACCTGGCTAGCTTGGCCAGGCGCCGCCCGATCTCCACGGCCGCCTTGCCGCCCACGCCCGCGTCGACCTCGTCGAAGAGGTACGTCGGGACCGGGTCGGTGCCCGCGAAGACGACCTCCACCGCGAGCATCACGCGCGACAGCTCACCGCCGGACGCGCCCTTGGCGATGGGGCGGGGCGGGGCGCCGGGGTGCGGGGCGAGGAGCAGCTCGACCTCGTCGGCGCCCGAGGGGCCGTAGGCCACCGCCCGTCCGCCGACCTCCACGCCCTCCGGGTCCTCGGTCTGCCGGATGGCGAAGGACACGCGCGCGTGCGGCATCGCGAGGGAGCCCAGCTCGGCGGTGACGGCGGCCGCGAACCGCTCGGCCGCTTCCGTGCGCGCGTCGGTCAGCGCCTGCGCGAGCCCGCCCAGTTCCGCGCGGAGGGCATCCCGCTCGGCGGTCAGTTCGTCGATCCGCTCGTCGTCGCCGTCGAGTTCGGTGAGCCGGGCCGCGCCCTGTTCCGCCCAGGCCAGCACCGCGTCGATGCCGTCGCCGTACTGGCCGTACTTGCGGGTGAGCGCGGTGAGTGCGGCGCGCCGCTCCTCCACGGCCGCGAGCCGCAGCGGATCGGCGTCCAGGTCGTCGGCGTACCCGGCGAGTTCCCCCGCCACGTCGCCCAGCAGGATCCCGACCTCGCCGATCCGGTCGGCGAGCGCGGCCAGCGCCGGGTCGTGCGACCGTACGGCCTCCAGGGCCCGGTGCGCACCCGCGACCAAGGTCGCCGCGTCGATGCCCTCGGGGTCCTCGGGGTTGCCCGCGAGCGCGGAGTGCGCGGCGGTCGCGGCGGACGACAGCGCCTCGGCGTGCCCGAGCCGCTCGGCCTCCTCGGCCAGCTCCACGTCCTCGCCGGCCCTCGGCTCCACGCCCGCGATCTCGTCCAGCCCGTAGCGCAGCATGTCGGCTTCCTGGGCCCGCTCACGCGCGCGCGTGACGATCTCGTCCAGTTCGACCGCCACGGCCCGCAGCCGCCGGTAGGCCTCGCCGTACTTGGCCAGCGGTACGGCGACCCCGTCACCGGCGTACCGGTCGAGGGCCTGCCGCTGCCGGTTCAGCTTCAGCAGCCCCTGCTGGTCGGTCTGCCCGTGCACGGCCACCAGGTCGTCGGCGAGCTCGGCGAGCAGCCCCACGGGCACGCTCCGCCCGCCCAGGTGCGCCCGCGAGCGCCCCTCGGCGGAAACGGTACGGCTGATCAGCAGCGCCCCGTCGTCCAGCTCGGCGCCGGCCTCCTCGGCCCGTACCGCCGCCGAGGCTCCGGCGGGCACGGTGACCCGCCCCTCGACGACCGCCTTCTCGGACCCGATCCGCACGAGCGCGGGATCGGCCCGCCCACCCAGTAGCAGCCCCAGGCTGGTGACCACCATGGTCTTGCCCGCACCGGTCTCACCGGTGACGGCGGTGAACCCCGGCGACAACTCGACGACAGCGTCGTCGATGACCCCGAGTGACCGTATCCGCATTTCTTCCAGCACGGGGAAGACCTTACGAGGTCGAGCCGACGAAGTGCGAGGCCCCCTGTCACCCGGGCGAGTGGAGAAACCGCGAGGGCCGGTCGCCGGGGGCGGAAGCGCCCCATAGGGGCGCGGGGAACTGCGCGACAAGCCACGAAGCACCCGCACCCGCCGAGGCTCCCCGCCCCCCCTTCGAACCGCTAGTGCGGCGCCCCCCGCCATCCGGAGACCGGCAGCGCGAACTTCGCCACCAACCGGTCCGTGAACGACGCGTGATGCAGCCGGGCCAGCCGCACCGGCACCGCCCCTCGGCGCACCTCGACCCGCGCCCCCGGCGGCAGCTCCACCGTCCGCCGCCCGTCGCACCACAGCACCCCCGGCTGGATGTGCGGCAGCACCTCCACCGCGAGCACCGAGTCCGGCGAGGTCACCAGCGGCTTCGCGAACAGCGCGTGCGCGGAGATCGGCACCATCAGCAGCGCCTCCACCTCCGGCCACACCACCGGCCCGCCCGCGGAGAACGCGTACGCCGTCGACCCGGTCGGCGTCGACAGGACGATCCCGTCGCACCCGAACCCCGTCACCGGCCGCCCGTCGATCTCCAGCACGACTTCCAGCAGCTTCTCGGCGCCCGCCTTCTGCACGGCCGCCTCGTTCAGCGCCCAGTCGGTGTGCACGATGTCCCCGTTGCGGTGCACGACGACGTCGACGGTCATCCGCTCCTCGACCTCGTACGCCCGGCTCACCACCCGGTCCACGACCTTGTCCAGGTCGTCCCGCTCGGCCTCCGCGAGGAACCCGACGCTGCCGAGGTTGACGCCGAGCATCGGCACCCCGGACGCGCGGGCGAACTCGGCGCCGCGCAACAGCGTCCCGTCACCACCGAGGACGATCAGCAGCTCGCAGCCGTCGAGGCTGTGCGGCGAGGCCTCCTCGACGAGTTCGACCTCGTCGGGCAGCGGCAGGTCCGCGGCCTCGAAATCCAGGACCCGGACGCCGACTCCCGCCGCCAGCAACCCCTTCACCACGAGCTCGGCGCTGCGGATCGCCGCGGGCCGCCCGGTGTGGGCGAGGAGGAAAACAGTACGAGCTCGGTTCTGTGTCAACGCGGCCCCTCCGCCACTGCACGGTCAACATCGGCCGGATCCAACTGGGGTGCGCCGGCCCGCAGCCACAGAAAGTACTCGACGTTGCCGGACGGCCCGGGCAGCGGACTGGCGGTGACACCCTTCACCCCGAGCCCCAGCTCCCACGCCTTCTCGGCAACCCCCCGCACAGCCTCCGCCCGCAGCTGCGGACTCCGTACGACTCCCCCGCTGCCCAGCCTCTCCTTGCCCACCTCGAACTGCGGCTTGACCATCATCACCAGGTCGGCGTCCGGCTTCACGCACCGCGCCAGGGCCGGCAGCACCAGCCCGAGCGGGATGAAGGACAGATCACCCACGACAAGATCCACAGGCTCCCCATCAATCGCTTCAAGCGTCAACTCGCGTACGTTCGTACGGTCCTTGACGGTGACGCGTTCATCGCTCTGCAGAGACCACGCGAGTTGGCCGTACCCGACGTCGACGGCGACGACCTGCGCGGCCCCCGCGCGCAGCAGCACATCGGTGAAGCCGCCGGTCGACGCACCGGCGTCCAGCGCCCGCCGCCCCTCGACCGGCAGGCCCTCCGGGACGAACACCGCCAGCGCGCCGGCGAGCTTGTGACCGCCCCGCGACACGTACTCGGGATCGCTGTCGTCGGACTGCACGACGATGGCGGCGGCGGTCTCCACCTGGGTCGCCGGCTTGGTCGCGACGGCCTTGCCGACGGTGACCCGCCCGGCGGCGATCAGCTGGCTGGCGTGCTCGCGCGAGCGCGCCAGCTTCCGGCGGACCAGCTCCGCGTCCAGACGGCGACGTGCGACTCCTGCCACGGTGGGTTCAGCTCCTGCTCTGGTGGTACGACGGTGCGGGCGCCCGGTTGGCGCCCGGCGGGGCGGGCGCCGGGGGGCCAGAAGGCCCCGGCGGTCCCGGGCGGGCGTCGAGCTCGGTCAGCGCGTCGCGCAGCCCCCCGTGTACATCCTCGTACACCTCCAGATGCCCGTCCGTGGCGAGGTGGTCGGCGTCGGCCAGCCGGTCGAGCTGTGCGTCGACCTCGGCGTTGCCGGTGGGGATGCGAGGAACGTTCAGCGGGGCGGGCGCGGCGGGGTCGTACTCGGGTTCGACGGCGGCCGCTTCCCCGGCTTCCGTCGCCGGGGCCGCCACCAGGCCTTCGGGCGCAGAGTCGGTCATGCCCCGACGCTACCTCGAACCGCTGGGGTACCGTCGATCGCGATGGCCACGATCGAGGAGTGCCGCGCCGCACTCGACAAGCTCTCGCACAACATGGGTGGCGCCGAGGGCGACGTCCGGGCGGCCGCCGCCATGGACCGCTCGGTCAGCTGCCACATCACCGACCTGGACGTCACCTTCGCGGGCCGGCTCACCGGCGGCCGGATCGAGGTCGAGGAGACGTTCCCCGGGCCGCCGCGGGAGAAGGCGCAGATCGGACTCGCCATGGCGGGCGACGACCTGGTGGACCTGGTCGAGGGCGAGCTGAACTTCGCCGGGGCCTGGGGGTCGGGCCGGGTGCGGCTGGAGGCGAACCTGCTGGACCTGTTCCGGCTCAGGAAGCTGTTGTGACCCTGGCCTTCCGGGCCGCCGGCACCACCAGCGGGGTCCCCGTCTCCGGGTCGTCGATGATCTGGCAGCGCAGCCCGAAGACCTCTTCCACCAGCTCGGCGGTGACGATGTCGTTCGGGGCGCCCTCGGCGACGACCCGGCCGCCCTTGAGCGCGATCAGGTGGGTGGCGTAGCGGGCCGCGTGGTTGAGGTCGTGCAGCACGGCGACCAGGGTGCGGCCCTGCTCCTCGTGGAGTTCGGCGCACAGGTCGAGGACGTCGATCTGGTGCTGGATGTCCAGGTAGGTGGTCGGCTCGTCGAGGAGCAGCAGCGGGGTCTGCTGGGCGAGGGCCATGGCGATCCAGACGCGCTGCCGCTGGCCGCCGGAGAGTTCGTCGACGTACCGGTCGGCGAGTTCGTCGACGCCGGTCTGCTCCATCGACTCCTGGACGACCCGCTCGTCCTCGGCGGACCACTGACGCAGGATGCCCTGGTGCGGGTAGCGGCCGCGGCCGACGAGGTCGGCGACGGTGATGCCGTCGGGCGCGATGGACGACTGCGGGAGCAGGCCCAGCGTGCGGGCCACCTTCTTCGCCGGCATCGACTGGATGACCTGGCCGTCGAGCAGCACCCGGCCCTGGCTGGGCCTGAGCATCCGGGACAGCGCGCGCAGCAGCGTCGACTTGCCGCACGCGTTGGGGCCGACGATCACCGTGAAGGAGTTGTCGGGGATCTCCACCGACAGCTGCTCGGCGATGACGCGCTGGTCATAGGCGAGGGTGACGTTCTCGGCGGACAGGCGGTTCACGGTGCTCCTAGGGTTGTTCGTCTCGCCGGTGGGGATCACGCTCATATCCGGCCCGCCTTCCGCTCGGTGACGAGCAGCCACAGCAGGTAGACCCCGCCGAGGACGCCGGTGACCACGCCGACGGGCAGCTGGTCGGCGCCGAAGGCACGCTGCGAGGCCCAGTCGGCGGTGACCAGGAGGGTGGCGCCCATGCAGAGGGACGGCACCAGGTTGGGGCCGGGCGAGCGCGTGAGGCGGCGGGCGAGCTGGGGGGCGGTGAGGGCCACGAAGCTGACCGGGCCCGCGGCGGCGGTGGCGGCCGCGGTCAGCAGGACGGCGGCCACCATCAGCAGCAGCCGCACCCGCTCCACGCGCACGCCCAGGGCGTTCGACACGTCGTCGCCCATCTCCATCATCCTGAGGCCCCGCGCGTTGGCGAGGACCAGCGGGACGACGACCGCGCACAGCGCGAGCAGCGGCCAGACCTGGCTCCAGTCACGGCCGTCGAGGGAGCCGGTCATCCAGACGACCGCGCGGGTCGCGTCGACCAGGTCGGCCTTGGTGAGCAGATAGCCGTTGACCGCGGTGACGACCGCGGAGACACCGATGCCGACCAGGACCAGCCGGTAGCCGTGCACGCCCTGCTTCCAGGCGAGGAGGTAGATGGCGAGGCCGGTCACCAGGCCGCCGACCAGCGCGCCGACGGTGACCTGGGCGGCGGTCCCGGACAGCAGCACGATGACGACGAGCGCGCCGGAGGTGGCGCCCTGGGAGAGGCCGAGGACGTCCGGGCTGCCCAGCGGGTTGCGGGAGATCGACTGGAACAGCGCGCCGCCGAGCCCGAGGGAGGCGCCGACCAGCAGGCCTACCAGGACCCGCGGCAGCCGCAGGTCGTTGACGATGAAGTCCTGCCCGGCGGTACCGTTCCCGGCCAGGGTCTTCAGCACGTCGCCGAAGGAGATCGGGAAGTCCCCGGTGCCGATCAGCACGACACCCGCGGCGGCCGCGGCCAGCAGCAGCGCGCCGACCACCACCAGCGCCCGCACGTCGGCCCGCAGGGAGATCCCGCCGGGGGCGCGGAGAGTACGCGTGGTCTTCACAGGGGTCTTTGCGGCGGTCTTCGCGGGGTTCTTTGCGGCGGTCTTCGCAGCGGTTTTCACAACGGTCCTCACAGCTGAGCCGTCCTCCGCCGTCGTACGAGAAGAATGAAGACCGGCCCGCCGATGATCGCGGTGACGATGCCGACCTGGAGCTCCGCGGGGCGGGCCACGACCCGGCCGACGACATCGGCGCCGAGCAGCAGCACGGGCGACAGGACCGTCGCGTACGGCAGGATCCAGCGCAGGTCGGGGCCGGTGAACGAGCGCACGACGTGCGGGACCATCAGGCCGACGAAGGCGATCGGGCCGCAGGCCGCGGTGGCCGCGCCGCACAGCACGGTGGCGGCGAGCATGGCCAGGGCCCGGGTGCGGCCCAGGTTCGCGCCGAGGGCGCGGGCGGTGTCGTCGCCCATCGCCACCGCGTTCAGCGGCCGGGCGAGGCCCAGGGCGAGCAGGGTGCCGGCCACGAGGAACGGCAGCACCTGCAGGATCGTCGAGTCGGAGGCCGAGGCCAGCGAACCCACGGTCCAGAAACGCAACTTGTTGAGCGCCGCGTCGTCCGTGATCATCACGGCCTGGACGTAGCCGTAGAGCGCGGCGCTGATCGCCGTACCGGCCAGCGCGAGCCGCACCGGGGTGGCGCCCCGGCTGCCGCCCAGGAACCACACCAGCGCGCCCACCGCGGCAGCCCCGAGGAACGCGAACCACACGTAGCCGTTCAGGGTGCTGACACCGAAGTAGGTGATGGCGGTGACCACCGCGGCCGACGCGCCCGCGTTGATGCCGAGCAGGCCGGGGTCGGCGAGCGGGTTACGGGTGAGCGCCTGGAGCACCGCCCCGGACAGGCCGAGGGCGGCGCCGGCCAGCAGGCCGAGGACGGTCCGCGACAGCCGTGCGTCGACGACGACGTCGCCGTACGTCCCCCTGTCGTGGAACAGGCCGTGCCAGACCTGGTCCAACGGCAGCTCTTTCGCCCCGATCGCGATGCTCGCCAAGGCGACGAGCAACAGGATCACGAGGGAGACGAGGAGCCCGAGGGCCCGCATCGCCCGACGGGTCGGGGGCGCGGGGGCGGTCTCCGCGCGCTGTTCGGGAGGACTGTCGACCAACACGAGGTTAGGTTAGCCTACCCTCGCATATGACCTCGATGCCGTGCCCCCGTCGGATGCGGGCTCTCAGAGCCCCAGCCGCGCCAGTGCCTTGCCTCCGTCCAGCTCGCACGAGCCCGCCCCGGCAGCCGTCCAGGCCGCCGCGCACAGCGCCCGCAGCCCGTCGAGCACCTCGCCGTCCCCCTCCAGCTCCAACCGGTCGGCGCCGGCCGTCGCCGTCCAGCCCCCGCACCGGAAGCCGTCGCCGTCCGCCGTGACCTCCGGCTGCCCGGTGAGCAGTCCGCGCAGATCGGCGTCGACATAGGTCGGCCGGTGCTGCGGCGGCGCGGCGAGCAGCTGACGCCCGTCGGTGACACCGGTCAGCACGAGCAGCGAGTCCACCCCGCCGTTGAACGCCCCCTCGATGTCGGTGTCCAGCCGGTCCCCGACCACCAACGGCCGCTCCGCACCGGTCCGCAGGATCGTCTCCCGGTGCATCGGCGGCAGCGGCTTGCCCGCCACCTGCGGCTCCGCGCCCGTCGCGATCCGGACCACCTCCACCGCCGCGCCGTTGCCCGGGGCGATCCCGCGCCCGCTCGGGATCGTCAGATCGGTGTTGGACGCGAACCACGGCACCCCGCGCGCGACGGCGTACGACGCCTCGGCGAACCGTCCCCACGGCAGATCGGGACCGCCGAATCCCTGCACCACGGCCGCCGGATCGTCGTCGGCGGAGTCGACCGGCTCGAGGCCCCGCTCCCGCAGCGCGACCCGCAGCCCCTCCCCGCCGATCACCAGCACCCGCGCCCCCGTCGGCACCTGCTCGCTGATCAGCCGCGCGACCGCCTGCGCCGAGGTGATGACGTCGTCGGCCCCCGTCGGGATCCCCAACTCGGTGAGATGCCCGGCCACCGCGTCCGGTGTCCGCAGCGCGTTGTTGGTGACGTACGCCAGACGCATGCCGCCCGCGCGGGCGACCTCCAGCGACTCCACGGCGTGCACGATCGCGCTGCCGCCCGCGTACACCACCCCGTCCAGATCGAGCAGCGCCGTGTCGTACGCCGTGCTCAGGGCCTGTCCGCTGCCCTCGGGACCAGTCCTGACGCCCTGGCTCATCCCCATCGCTCCTCGCCACTCCACGTTGACCTGCCTTTCACCGTCGATCATCCCGCACGCCACTGACACACGTACGATGCCGGGATGAACACTGCAGGTCACTCGGAAGCAACGGAGCCCCGAGGCCTGGAACTCACCCCGTTCCGAGGCCTTCGCTACGACCCCGACCGGGTCGGCAGCCTCGCCGCCGTCACTTCCCCGCCGTACGACGTCGTCGTACGCCCCGACGGCGTACACCACCTCCAGTCCGCCGACCCGCACAACATCGTCCGCCTCATCCTTCCGCAGGCCGGTTCCCCCAGCGCCGGTACCGAACAGGCGGCCGACACCCTGCACCGCTGGCAGACCGAGGGCATCCTGGCCACGGATCCCGAGCCGGGCCTGTACGTCTACGAGCAGCACGACGGCAACGGCATGCTCCAGCGCGGAGTCATCGGCGCCCTGCGGGTCTCGGAGCCGTCCGAGGGCGTGGTGCTGCCGCACGAGGAGGTCATGCCCCCGGTCGTCGCCGACCGCGCGGCCCTGATGCGCGCCACCTCCGCGAACCTCGAGCCCCTCCTGCTCACCTACCGGGGCAACGGCGCGGCCGCCGAGATCGTCGAGACCGTCGCCGCCCGACCCCCGCTCCTCGCCACCACCACGGAGGACGGCTTCCACCACCGGCTGTGGTCGATCACCGACCCTGCCGAGGTGGCCCTCGTCCAGTCCGACCTGGCCCACCGCCAGGCCCTGATCGCCGACGGACACCACCGCTGGGCCACCTACTTGCGTCTACGCGCGGAGCACCCTTCGCCCAGCCCCTGGGACTACGGCCTGGTCCTCCTCGTCGACACCGCCCGCTACCCGCTGCGCGTCCGCGCCATCCACCGCCTGCTGCACGGCCTGCCGGTGGCGGAGGCCCTGGAGCACATCAAGGGCCTGTTCCGGGTACGACGGCTCGACGTCCCGCTGCCCGCGGCCCAGGAGGCGCTGGCGGACGCGGCCTGCGGCGGCAACGCGTTCCTGCTGGCCGGCGACGGTGCGTTCCATCTCATCGACCGCCCGGACCCGGACCTCCTGGCCCGTACGATCCCGGACGACCGCCCGGACGCCTGGCGCACCCTGGACGCGACCGTCCTGCACGCCACGCTCCTCGACCACGTCTGGCGTATCCCCGAGGACTCGCCCGCGCACATCGCGTACATCCACGACACGGCGGCGACCGTCGCCAAGGCCGAACGCGGCGGCGGTACGGCCGTCCTCATGCACCCGGTCCGCGAGGAGGTCGTCCGCGACCTGGCCCGCCAGGGCGTGACCATGCCCCGCAAGTCGACGTCCTTCGGCCCGAAGCCGGCGTCCGGGCTGGTGCTGCGGGCACTCGACGTCTGACGACGAAAGGGCAGACCCCGGCCGGGGTCTGCCCTCTGTCAGTCACGCGGTCACGCAGTCACCGAGCTCAGTCCTGCTCGGCCTCGTCGTCGTCCTCGTCCTCGGTCACGGACTCGGCCTTGTCATCGTCCTCGGTCACAGACTCGGCCTCGTCGTCGGTCACAGACTCGGCGTCGGCCTTGGAACCGGTCTCGGCGGCGGCCTCGGTCTCCCGAGGCGTCTCGTCGGACTCCTCCTCGTCCAGGGCGTCGACGAACGCGACCCCGTCCAGCTCGGCCAGCCGGTCGGAAGCGTCCGTGCTGCCGTCCCGGTCGGCCTCGACGGCCTTGGCGAACCACTCCCGAGCCTCGTCGACACGCTCGGCGGCGAGCAGGGCGTCGGCGTAGGCGTACCGCAGCCGCGCGGTCCACGGCTGTACAGAGTTGGAGGCCAGCTCGGGGCTCTGCAGCGTCACGATCGCCGCGTCCAGCTGCCCCATGTCACGCCGGGCGCCGGCGGCGACGAGCCGCATCTCGACCTGGCCGGCCTTGTCGAGCTTGTGCACCTCGGGGGCGCCGGCCATGTCCAGCGCCTTCTCCGGACGCCCGAGCCCACGCTCGCAGTCGGCCATCACCGGCCACAGGTCGACGGTGCCGGTCATGCGCCGCGCGGCCCGGAACTCGGCGAGGGCCTCGGAGTACTTCTGGTTCGCGTACGCGGCGAACCCGGCCGCCTCCCGGACGGCGGCGACACGGGACGCCAGCCGCAGGGCCACCCTGGAGTAGCCGTAGGCGCCCTCGGGGTCCTCGTCGATGAGCCGGGCGACCATCACCAGGTTCTTGGCGACGTCCTCCGCGAGCGTCTTGGGCAGGCTCTGCAGCTCCTGCCGTACGTCCTTGTCGATCTCGTCGCCGGTGACGTCCTCCGGGATCGGCAGCCGCTTGATCGGCTCACGGTCCCGGTCACGCTCCCGCTCGTCACGGAAGCGGTCGCCGCCACGGCGGTCGTCACGGCGGTCGTCGCGGCCACGGTATCCACCGCCCCGGTTGTCGTCCCGGCGACCGTACCCGCCGCCTCCGCGGCTGTCGTCACGCCGGGGACCACGGTCGTCACGGCGGTCGTCGCGACCCCGGTAGCCGCCGCCCCGGCTGTCGTCGCGCCGGCCGTAGCCGCCACCGCCACCACCGCGGCTGTCATCACGACGGAAACCACCACGGTCATCGCGATCGTCACGCCGGAAAGCGGGACGGTCCCCACGGTCGTCGCGACGGAAAGCCGGGCGATCGCCGCGGTCATCGCGACGGTCGTCGCGGCGGTCGTCGCGGCGGTCGTCACGCCGGAACGCGGGACGGTCCCCACGATCGTCACGGCGGTCGTCGCGGCGGTCGTCGCGGCGGTCGTCGCGGCGGTCGTCGCGGCGGAAGGCAGGGCGGTCCCCACGGTCGTCACGACGGGGACCACGGTCGCGGTCGTCACGACGCCCGTAGCCACCGCGGTCACCGCCACGATCGTCACGCTGGAACCCCGGACGAGAACCACGGCTGTCATCACGCCGACCGTAGCCGCCACCGCCACCACCACGGTTGTCATCACGGCGGAAACCACCACGGTCATCGCGATCGTCACGCCGGAAAGCGGGACGCTCCCCGCGGTCATCGCGACGGTCGTCACGGCGGTCATCACGCCGGAACGCGGGACGGTCCCCACGATCGTCACGGCGGTCGTCGCGGCGGTCGTCGCGGCGGAAGGCAGGGCGGTCCCCACGGTCGTCACGACGGGGACCACGGTCGCGGTCGTCACGACGCCCGTAGCCACCGCGGTCACCGCCACGATCGTCACGCTGGAACCCCGGACGAGAACCACGGCTGTCATCACGCCGACCGTAGCCGCCACCGCCACCACCTCCGCCACCACCGCGGTTGTCGTCACGACGGCCGTAACCACCGCCGCCACCGCCACGGTTGTCATCACGGCGGTCGTCACGACGGCCATAGCCGCCGCCACCGCCACCACCGCGGTTGTCGTCACGACGGCCGTAACCGCCGCCGCCACCGCCACGGTTGTCATCACGGCGGTCGTCACGACGGCCATAGCCGCCGCCACCGCCACCACCGCGGCTGTCGTCACGACGGCCGTAACCGCCGCCGCCACCGCCACGGTTGTCATCACGGCGGCCGTAACCGCCGCGATCTCCACGGTCGTTGCGGTCGCCGCGGTGTCCGCCACGCTCGCCGCGGTCACCGCTGTCCCGTTGCCGCTGGTCGCGCTCCGGTCGGTCGTCGGGAGAGTTGGTGGACATGGTGACTCCTGTCTTCGGTACCGCAAGCATTGTAAAAACAAAAGGACCCCTGGTCCCAGCTGAACGCTGGGACCAGGGGTCCTCCAAAGATTGTTCGGCGGTGTCCTACTCTCCCACAGGGTCCCCCCTGCAGTACCATCGGCGCTGTAAGGCTTAGCTTCCGGGTTCGGAATGTAACCGGGCGT